>JAHBWE010000006.1:0-300000 GCA_019637155.1 Labilithrix sp.
CGTCGACGAAGAGCCCGCCGCCGAGCCCCCCCTCGAGAACCGCCACACCCGCTAGCCCCCACCGGCCCAAGCGCCACGTCCGGGATGAGGGCGTATCCGTGGTTGGGTCCAAAAGGGGCCCCAGAAGCGGCCGCGCAAGCGGGCGCGAAGCGCCCCGGCGTCTTCGCCGGGCCGTGTCTGGGGCGGGGGTGTCGGGGGCGGAGCCCCCGACGTTGAGAGAAAAAGCGGGAAATGTGCAAGAGATACTCGTCCAGCCCCTCCCACGGTCCGTGGTTCTTCCCCGGGAGCGGGATGAACGTGCACGGCACGTTCGCGGCGCGGGCGCTGTCGCGGAGCTTCTTCGCCTGCGCGAACGGCATCCAGTGCTGATCCGCGGTCCCGTGGAGGACGAGGAGCGGCGCGTCGCCGGGCTCGAGCATCGTCGCGCTCTGGAACGCGCCCCACAGATCGACGACCGCGCGGATCCCCTTGTCTCGGTTCGCCGCCGCCGGCCCGTACGCCACCGCCATCGCCGTGATCGCTCCCGCCGACGCGCCTCCGATCGCGACGTCGTTCGGATCGATCCCGAGCTCGTCCGCGCGCCGGCGCATGAACGCGATCGCGGCGCGCGCGTCGTCACGGGCCGCCGCGACGGCGGCGCCGGGATACGGGAACGGGCGCGTCTCGTCGAAGCCGACGTTCGCGAGCGTGTAGTCGATCGAGACGCTCACGAAGCCGAGCGACGCCGTGTGCCGCGCGAGCCGAACGAGGTGCGGATCGCGCCGGCTCCCGGACGCGAAGGCGCCGCCGTGGATCCACACGAAGAGCGGCCGCTTCGTCGCGGCGCCGCCGGCCGGCGTGTAGACGTCGAGGACGTGGACGTCCTCCTTCGGCCCGTAGGTCACGGCGCGCGTGACGCCGACGTCGAGGGCGGCTTCGTCGACCGCGATCTCTTCGCGCTCCTCCGTCGTCGCGTCGACCGCGCACCCGGCGACGGCGACGGCGGCGACGAGCGCGGCGAGACGAGCGACGTTCTGCGCAACGGGACCGGAGAGGAGAGGACGCACGCCCTCCCACGAACAAGACTCGTTCCATCGAGCGAGCCGCGGATCTCTCGTCGAAACCGGCGTCTGGCGTGTCGAGCCCCACCCAGCCCTGGTCGCGACGTCAGATCGCGATCGACTTCTTCAGGTCTTCGAGCGAGTGGAGGAGCTCGTGCGCGCCGCTCGCGAAGGCGAGCTCCAGCGCTTCGAGGAGGTAGCGGTGGGCCTCGTCGTTGCGGTCGCGAATCGCGGCGACCTGCGCGAGCGCGCCGAGGACGCGCGCGCGATCGCTGCCGCTCGGGCCCGCCATGTCGAGCGCCTCGCGGAGGACGCCCTCCGCGTCGGTGAACTGCCCCGCCGCGGTGAGCGACTCGCCGAGCTTGCGCGCGAAGATGAGCACCGCGCGCATCGGATCGTCGAGCTCGCCGCGGAACAGCTCGCGCCGCGCGAGGTCGAGGCCGCGCCGGAGCGAGCTGATCGAGCCGCCGAGGTCGCCGCGGTTCGCCGCGCGCGTCGCGACCTTCTCGAGGAGGAGCAGCGCCTGGAAGGGCCGCTGCGCGTTGTACTCGTGGAGCGCGCGCGCCTCGAGCGGCATGTCGGAGCCCTCGCCGATGTCGGCGCACTTCGCGTGGAGGCCGCGCCGGACCGCGGCCGGGATCGTCGCGAGGACGACGTCGCGGATGAGCGGGTGCGCGGTGCAGTGCACCGACGCGCGGCCGCCGACCGTCTCGATCATGCCCGCGCCCTCGAGGCTCGTCATCGCCTCGCGGAGGTTCGTGCCCTCGGGGACGAGCTGCGCCACCGTCTCGTCGTCGGCGTTGTCGCCGAAGACCGCGATCGCCTGGAGGACGCGACGCGCGTCGGGCGGGAGGCGCTCCACCCGCAGCGCGATGAGGTCCGCGAGGCGCGTCGGCGCGCGGCCGCCTTGCTCGCGCGAGAAGCGCATCAGCTGATCGACGTAGAGCGGAGCGACGCCGCGACCGCCGATCGAAGAGGAGGGCTTGTTCGTGCCCTGGAGCAGCTTCGAGACGAGGCCCGGCGCGAGCCCCATGAGGACGCGCGCTGACGCGGTGCTCGCGGGCCAGCCCGGATCGTGGCCCGGCGGATACGACACGACGAGGAGCGACGGCACGAGCGGCGGCTCACCGACCGCGTCCGCGAACGCGGTGCGGCTCGCGCCGTCGATCGCGTGCAGGTCGTCGACCGCGACGACGACCTTCTTGCCCTCCGCGCGTTCGCTCGCCCGAACGATGGCCCAGCGCAGCGCCTCCGCGACGGCGTAGCGGAGCTCGTCGCTCGAGAGCTCGCCGCGCCCGCCGTGCTCGAAGATGTCGGCGAGGCCGCGGCGCGCTTCGGCGCCGGCGGCGGACCACTGCGCGGTCTGCCCGCCGTCCTTCGGCAGGTTCGCGAGCTCGGTGATCGCGCGGCGAACCGCGTAGTAGCCGACCTCGGCCCACGACGGATCGGGGCGGACCTCGACCACGATGTTCTGGGTGGTGTCCTTCACCTTCGCGAGGAACTCGCCGAGGAGGCGCGTCTTGCCCATGCCGACGTCGCCGACGATGCGCGCGCCGATGAGCGAGCTCTTCGCGTCGTTGAGGCGATCGTCGAGCCACAAGAGGTCCTCGTCGCGGCCGACGAACTCGAGCGGGAACTGCGCGCGCGTGGTGTCGACGAGGACGGGGCGCTGGCCCGTGCCCGGCTCGACCTCGACCTTCTCCGGCTCCGGCTCTTCGCCGTTCGGCGGCGCCATCGTCGCGGCCGCGACCGGCGCCGGCGCGTCGCTCCGCACCGATGGAGGACCGTTGCCGCCGTTCGTGAGGCCGGAGCCGCACTCGCCGCAGAACTTCTTGCCGGCGGGGTTCTCCGCGCCGCATGCGGGGCACTTCACCGTCGCGGCCGGGAACGGCTTCGGGACCGCGGACTCGACCTGCGAGAGCGCGTCGGAGAGCGCGTCGGCGAACTCGTCCGCGTTCGCGAAGCGGTGGTTCGGGTCCTTCGCGAGCGCCATCAAGCACACGTCGGCGATGAGCGACGGGATGCTGCGCTCGGGGATGACCTTGCGCGGGTCCTGCGGCTGCTCGGTGATGTGCATGAGCACGACCTGGGTCGGGCTCTCGGCCTCGAACGGGAGGCGGCCGGTGAGGAGCTGATAGAAGATGACGCCGACGGCGTAGAGGTCGGAGCGCGCGTCGAGCGGATCGCCGCGGCCCTGCTCCGGGCTCATGTACTCGGGCGTCCCGCACACGATGCCGGGGCTCGTGATGTTGGGTTGCACCGCGTCGATGCGGATCTTCGCGAGGCCGAAGTCCACGACCTTGACGAAGTCCTGACCGGTGCGCGTCTGCTCGAGGATGACGTTCTCGGGCTTCAGGTCGCGATGGATGATGCCGAGGTGGTGCGCTTCGGAGAGCGCCGCGAGCGTCTGCCGCAAGATGGAGACGATGCGGCGGAAGGAGAGCGGCCCCTCCTCGTACGCGACGCGCGCGAGGTCCTTGCCGCGGAGGAACTCCATCACGAGATAGAGTTGCCCGTCCTCGGTCTTGCCGAAGTCGATGACGGCGACGGAGTTCGGGTGGTTGAGGCGCGAGGCGGCGCGGGCCTCGGTGATGAAGCGCGCGGCCGCGTTCTCCTCGCCGACGAGGTGCGGGTGGATGATCTTCACCGCGACGGTGCGGCCGAGGTTGGTCTGCTCCGCGCGGTAGACGCGCCCCATGCCGCCGATGCCGACGAGATCGAGGATGACGTACCCCCCCGGGAGGGTGCGCCCCACGAGCGGATCGTCGGACTGCACCGCGACCTTCGCGACCGGGAAGCCGCACGTCGGGCAGAACTTGTGCTGCTCTTCGCACTCGCTCTGGCACTGAGGACACTTCCGCATGACCCCGGGGCGATCGAACCTATCACAGGTATTTGGCCCGGGGTATGGGGCGACGGCTACGCTTGGCATCGTGGTCGGTGATCCGAGCAGCGACGGTGTGGTGTCCACTCGGCGTGTCCTCCTTGGTGAGCTGCTCGTCGAGAGCAAGGTCATCACGACGGAGCAGCTCGCGGAGGTGCTCGCCGCGCCGCGCGAGACGGGCAAGAAGCTCGGGCAGGTGCTGCTCGAGAAGGGCTGGGTCACCGAGGCACAGCTCACGCAGACGCTGAGCCTCCAGCTGAGCGTGCCGTGGGTGTCGCTTTATCACATCGATTTTTCGCGCCAGCTCCTGAACCGCGTCTCGCGCGAGCTCGCGGAGATGTACTGCCTCATCCCGATCTTCGTCCGCCACGTGCGGGGTCTCGGCGAGACGCTGTACGTCGCGATGGACGATCCGACGAACGAGGCCGCGCTGCAGGAGGTCTCGCGCCTCGCGAACCTCCCCGCGAAGCCGATGATCGCGTCGGCCTCCGACATCCGGAACGCGATCCGCGTCTACTACGGCGAGGCCGTTCCGCCTGCCCAGGCGCCGATCGAGGTGCCCGCGCCGCCCGCCGCGACCGTGCGCGAGCCGCGACCGCAGCCGCCGCCCGCGCCGCCCGCGAAGAAGCCGGCGCAGCCGCCCGCGGCCGACGTCGCGCCGATCTCGCCGCCCGCGCCGACGATCCCCGATCCGCCGCAGAGCCCGCAGCCCGCGACGGCCCAGGCCGCGCCGTCGCCGCCGCCGAGCCCCAAGCCCGCGCCGAAGAGCGAGCCGGAGATCCCGCTCCCGCGCCGCGTGATCCCGCGCGCGGAAGAGTCGGAGCCGGCGCGCCGGC
Organism: Labilithrix sp.; assembly: GCA_019637155.1. Lineage (NCBI taxonomy): Bacteria > Pseudomonadati > Myxococcota > Polyangiales > Labilitrichaceae > Labilithrix > Labilithrix sp. The sequence goes on from JAHBWE010000006.1 coordinate 4,761, forward strand.
GACCGCCGAAGATGGTGGCGCTCACGCTCCTCGACGGCACGACGATCACGCTGCCCGCGAAGAAGAAGCAGGAAGGCGTGTCCGAAGCGCTGACCGCGCGCGACATCGTGAGCGCGCTCCGCGCGACCGCGCACGGCGCCGACGCCTCGGAGATCCTCGGCGATCAGGTCCGCTGGGAGCCGATCGTCGCCGCCCTCCTCTCGATCCTCCTTCGCAAGGGCCTCATCGCGGACTGGGAGTTCGTCGAAGAGCTGCGGAAGATCTAAGACCACATTATTTCAAGCACTTAGACGCCCGGAGGTCCTGAAATTCGGGAATCGGGTGGCCGGCTCCAATGTGGGTGCTAAGGCGACGACTCCATGAAGCTCGCCCTCGTCACCGCCGCCGCTCTGCTCTCCGTCACTGCCGTCGCCTGCGTCGGGGCGAGCGACGAACAGTCCGGCAGCGACGAAGCGGCGGTCCGTCCGGGCCTGCCCCCGCCGGAGCCGGCCGATCCGTGCGCGAACCTCGCCTCGGGCCCGTTCACGCCGGGCGAGCTCGGCACGCTCTTCAGCGGCTCGGAGGACTTCACGTTCGACGGCCTCGGCAACATCGTCGCCAAGCGCGGCAACGACTTCGCCGCGCTGAACCCGGTCACGCAGACGGCGCGCCGCATCGGCACGGTCGCGGGTCAGACGTGGGGCGTCCGCTACCGCAAGGGCGGCGACCTCCTCGTCGCCTCTCCGGGCGCGAAGAAGATCGTCAGCATCGCGCCGGACGGCACCGCGAGCGACTACCTCACCGACCTCGCGAGCCCGAACGGGCTTTACGTCGATCACGATGATAACGTCTTCCTCGCTGAATTCGGCGGTCGCGTCTCGCGCATCGCGCCGGACGGCACGCGCAAGGTCTACGCCCAGGGTGCGGCGACGGCGCAGGGCGCGGACGGCATCGTCGTCGACGAGGAGAAGGGCATCCTCTTCTACAACGAGTACCAGAAGGGCAAGATCAACCGCATCGCGGTGGACGCGCCGGCGGGCACGGCGCCCACGGCCGTCGCCACGATCCAGGGCGCGGCGGTGGACGGCATGCTGCTCGACCAGTGCGGCAACATCCTCGTCGTCGACAACGGGCGCTCGCGCCTCTTCCGCGTGCGCCTCGACGCCGAGGGCAACGCGACCGCGCAGCCCGAGTTCCTCGCGACGTTCCCGAAGAACGTCGCCGCCGCGAACTTCGGCAGCGGCCCGGGCTTCGACGAGAAGACGCTCTACGTCACGGGCAACCCGGGCACGGTCTACACGGTGCCGCTCGGCGTCGGCGGCAAGAAGATCGTCGGCCCCGCCGCTCCGTCGACGGAGCCGGAGCCGTCGCCGAACGCGACGCACTGACCGCGTTTGTCCACGCGTAACGTGCTGCGGCGATAGCGCACCCCACCGCGCGGCGGCGTGGTATCTCGCCGCACATGGACATTCAACAAATCGTCACGCCGCTGCTTCCGATCCTCTCGACGCTCGCGCTCAAGATCGTGGGCGCGTTCGTCTTCTGGATCTTCGGCCGCTGGCTCATCGGCGTCGCCGTCCGGATGGTGCACTCGGCGCTGCAGAAGCAGAAGCTCGATCCCACCCTGCTTCGCTACGCGGGGTCGATCGTCACGGTCACGCTGAACATCGTCCTCGTCGTCGGGATCCTCGGCTACTTCGGCGTTCAGACGACGACGTTCGCCGCGCTCTTCGCCGCCGCGGGCGTCGCGATCGGCATGGCGTGGTCGGGCCTCCTCGCGCACTTCGCGGCGGGCGTGTTCCTCGTCGTGCTCCGTCCGTTCAAGACCGGCGACTTCGTCACCATCGGCGGCGTCACCGGCACGGTGAAGGAGATCGGCCTCTTCGCGACGGTCGTCGACACGCCCGACAACCTCCACACCGTGATCGGCAACAACAAGATCCTGAGCGACACGATCGTGAACTACAGCACGAACTCGTTCCGCCGCGTCGAGCTCAAGGCGCAGCTCTCCGGCGCCGCGGACGTGAGGGCGGTCATCGCCAAGCTCCAGGCGAAGCTCGCGGAGATCCCGAACGTCATCAAGGAGCCGAAGCCCGACGTCACGATCCTGGAGTTCAACCTCGTCGGCCCGGTCCTCGCCGTCCGCCCGTACTGCCACACCGACCACTACTGGCAGGTCTACTTCGACACGAACGACGCGCTGAAGGAGCACCTCGCCGAGTTCCCCGCCCCGATGCCGGCACAGCAGGTCGTGGTGAAGCAGGCCGCGTAGGCTTGTCTTGTTCGAGAGGGCTCTGCCCTCTCGAGCTCACCCGCCGGGGGTTTCTGTCTTGTTCGAGAGGGCTCTGCCCTCTCGAGCTCACCCGCCGGGGGTTTCTGTCTTGTTCGAGAGGGCTCTGCCCTCTCGAGCTCACCCGCCGGGGGTTTCTCCGCGCGCGGGGCGCGCTCCGACGCCCCCGGACCCCCGGAGAGGGGGAAAGCCAGGGGCGCTGCCCTTTCGAGCTTACTCGGCGGGGGTTTCTGTCTTGTTCGAGAGGGCTCTGCCCTTTCGAGCTTACTCGGCGGGGGTTTCTGTCTTGTTCGAGAGGGCTCTGCCCTCTCGAGCTCACCCGCCGGGGGTTTCTCCGCGCGCGGTGCGCGCTCCGACGCCCCCGGACCCCCGGAGAGGGGAGGGGCCGGCGCGTTTCGCCGCCCCCGGAGAGCCGGAGAGCGGGCCCCCGCAGAGGGGAAACCCGGAAGGGCGCTGCCCTCTCGAGCACGCGCCGGGGGTCTTGTCATGCGCCGCCTCCGGACCCTCGCAGCGGGGACAGCGGGGACGGGTGGGGGCGCGCTACCTCCGCCGCAGACGGGCGGGTGCGCTTCGCTGCCTCCCCCCGCGGAGCCCGCGGAGCGGAGGGGGCGCGGCGGGGCGAGCGCCGGGGCCGAACCCGCGGTGGCTAGCGCTTCTTGGTGCGGGGCGTCTTCTTTTTGGGGGTCTCGCGGGCCTGGCTGCGTTCGGAGCGGCCGCTGGGGCCGGCGAATACGAGCTCGAGCGTGTCGCCTTTTGCGCGGACGACGTAGTTCGGGACGCCGTCCTTGAAGGTGACGGTGAGCTCGGCGCCGCTCTCCTCGTTCGAGACGTTGAGGCCGGCGAGACGCGGGTCCTTGTCCGCGAGCGCGGCGGCGGGGTCGATGCTCTTGCGGTTCGGCGTCACGATCGTGAAGCCCGACGGCTGCGTCGCTCCCTGGATCGCCTCGATCGGGCCGTCCATCTTGATCTTGATGATGTTCGGGCGCGAGCCGACCGGCCCGTTCGTGAACGGCGTGGGCTTGCCGGGCTTGCCCGTCCTCGGCGCCGCGGCCGCGGCGGTGAGCGGATCCAGCGGCGGCGTCACCGCGACGGCGGCGGGCGGGGGCTCCGGCGCCGGCGGCGCGGCCGCGACCTCCGCCGTCTCGGCGGGCGGCGCGCTCGCGAGCGGCGTGGGCGACGCCGGCTTCTTCATCGCGAAGAACACGAGGACGCCGGCGAGCCCGATCGTCCCCGCGATCACGGCCTTCTTCTTCTTGTCGAGCTTGGGCTTGGGCTTCGCGTCGTCGCCGTCCTCGAAGCGCTCCTCGTGGATGCTGCCGAGCCCGCCGCGCACGACCTTGCGGCCCTCTGCGTGGAGACCGCCGCCGGGCGCGGGCGCGGTCGTGCGACGAACCGGGATCTCGACGTCCTCGCCGGTCGACTGGCCGCGCCGCGCCTTCGCGGCGAGCAGCGCCGCCGCCGTCTTCGCGCGCGTCGCCCAGCTCACGATCGCGGGCGTGACCTTCGCCATCGCCGCCTTGAGCTTGTTCGGCGCGTCGTCTTCCTCTTCTTCCGTCGCGGCCGCGCGCGCTTGGGCGGGCTCGCCCTCGTCGCCCTCCACGACGTGGTCGTGTTCTTCGAGCGCCTCGTGCCCGCCGTCGGCGGAGTGCTCCATCGCGGGCGCGTCGTCGTGCGGCGTCGCGTCGATGGGCACCTCCATCGCTGCGAGCGACGACATGCTCGCGTGGCGGCCCTCTTCGTCGTCGTAGCGGAGACCGACGACGAGCTGCGGGACCTTCGAGCTCCCGTCCATCGCGACCTCGACCTTCTCGATGAGCGCGGGCCGCCGGTTCCCGGACGCCGCGTCCTCGAGCTCGAGCGGGCGATCCATGCGCAGGAACCCGAGCTCGGTGTACGCGGTGACGCCGCCCTTCATCTGGTCCTTGATCCGCGCGCGCATCGGCGACGCGAGGCCTTCGATGTGGAGCCGCACCTTGCGCCCGGGCTCGTTCGGCGGCATCTGGCCCTCGCCGTCCTCCGCCATCCCGAGGATGCGCTGGAGCGCGACGGTGCTCGCGCCGTCGAGGTTGGTGAAGCGAATGCCGAACTCGCCACCCTCGCCCATGTCCTCCTTCCACACGACCTCGCCGGCGGCGGTGACGGTCATGCCGTGCCCGGTGTCGAACCGACACATCACCGGCTGCCCGACGTCGGGCAGGTACGCGGTGCGGAACGACATCCCCTCTTCGGACAGGTTGACCGCCTGCGCTTCGAACGACGGTCCAAGCGCTCCCGCCAGCTCGACCATCGCATCGAACGGGATGCGAGACGTACCAGGCGCGCGGCGATCGTGTGCATTGCTCATGGATTTCCTCCGGGACATCCTTCCCATACGGAGGAACGCGGAGCGGGGCCAAATTCTCGACCCGTCGCACGAGCGTCAGAGCGGGAGGTTCGTGTGCTTCTTGGGCGGGTTCGTGTCCTTCTTGTCCTTCAGCATCTCGAGGCTCTTGTGGAGGCGGGCGCGGAGCGTGCGCGGGTAGATGACCTCGTCGATGAAGCCGAGCTCCGCCGCCTTGTACGGGTTCGCGAACTTCTCGCGGTAGTCGGCGATGAACGCGGCGCGCGTCTTCACCGGGTCCTCCGCCTTCGCGATCTCGCTCCGGTAGACGATGTTGACCGCGCCGTCGGGGCCCATCACCGCGATCTCCGCGGTCGGGAACGCCAGGTTCACGTCGGCGCGGATGTGCTTCGAGGCCATGACGTCGTACGCGCCGCCGTAGGCCTTGCGCAGGATGACGGTGACCTTCGGCACGGTGGCCTCCGCGAACGCGAAGAGGAGCTTCGCGCCGTGCTTGATGATGCCGCCGTACTCCTGGTCCGTCCCCGGCAGGAAGCCCGGCACGTCCACGAACGTGACGAGCGGGATGTTGAAGCAGTCGCAGAAGCGGACGAAGCGCGCCGCCTTCTGGCTCGCGTCGATGTCGAGCACGCCGGCGAGGACCGCGGGCTGGTTCGCGACGACGCCGACCGCGCGGCCGCCGATGCGCGCGAAGCCGACGACGATGTTCGCCGCGAACTGCTCCATGATCTCGAAGAGGTTCCCGTCGTCGACGACGGCGCGGATCACGTCCTTCACGTCGTAGGGCTTGTTCGACTCGAGCGGGATCATCGCGTCGAGCTGGGGGACCTCGCGGAGCGGCGGATCCTGCGTCGGAGTGAAGGGCGGATCCTCGCGGTTGTTCGCGGGCAGGAACGAGAGGAGCTCGCGCGTCTGCGCGATGCTCGTGCGATCGTCGGGGGCGGTGAGGTGGCAGACGCCGCTCTTGCTCGCGTGCGTGAGCGCGCCGCCGAGGTCCTCCTTCGTCACCTCCTCGTGCGTCACCGCCTTGATGACGTCGGGGCCGGTGATGAACATGTAGCTCGTGCCCTCGACCATCAGGATGAAGTCCGTGATCGCGGGCGAGTACACCGCGCCGCCGGCGCAGGGGCCCATGATGCAGGAGATCTGCGGGACGACGCCGGACGCGAGCGTGTTGCGGAGGAAGATGTCGGCGTAGCCCGCGAGCGACTCGACGCCCTCCTGGATCCGCGCGCCGCCCGAGTCGTTGAGGCCGACGACGGGCGCGCCGACCTTCATCGCGAGGTCCATCACCTTGCAGATCTTCTGCGCGTAGGCGCCCGACAGCGAGCCGCCGAACACGGTGAAGTCCTGCGCGAACACGAACGTCTTGCGGCCGTCGACGAGGCCCCAGCCGGTGACGACGCCGTCGCCGAGGAACTTCTGCTGCTCCATCCCGAAGTCGGTGCAGCGATGGGTGACGAAGCGATCGAGCTCGACGAAGGAGCCGGGATCGAGGAGGAGATCGATGCGCTCCCGCGCCGTGAGCTTCCCGCCTTCGTGCTGCTTCTTGATGCGATCCGCGCCGCCGCCGAGCAGCGCCTTCGCGTTCATTTCATCGAGACGCGCGAGGTGAGCGGCCGGCGGACGAGTGGGGACGGGAGCCTTCGGGTCTTCGGACATCTCGCGCCGCTACATAACCCGTCCGGCGCGAGAAGCCGAGAGGCGTCACGGGACCGTGATGCGCACCTTGATGTTGTAGCTGGCGGCGCCCGGCGCGGTGGGGCGCAAGGTGTACGTCTTGCCGGCGTGGAACGGGATCGAGCCACCGGCGAACGTGAACGGCTCGCCGTCCGCCGTCCCCATCACGCCGAAGCCGCTGGGGGGCGTGCTCGACCACGTGATCACCATCATCGTGGCGTCGGGGTCCAGCACGAATTGGACGATATCCACGTCTCCGACCCCGAGCGTCCCGCAGAAATCGAACCCGGTGCCCGGCGCCTCGTTCGGGCTCTCGTCGTTCGGCTCCGTCTCGTGCACCGCGCCCTCGGGGCAATGCGCGAAGGGGTCCCCCGCGTCGTGGCCGCCGTCGTGACCGCCGTCGTCGCCGTGGCTCGCGGCGTCGGACGCGGTGCCGCCGTCGTCGCCGCACGTCTCCGTGCACGTGATCATGTCGCCGCAGCCGTCGGGGCGAACGCCGCACGCGTCGCCGCTCGCCGCGTAGCTCGCGCACGTGAGCGGCTGGCACGAGCCGCCGTCCTGCGTCGTGCCGCCGTCGAGGCCGCCGCCGTCCTGCGGGTCGGGTCCGGGTCCGCCGTCGTCGGCCGCGTCGTCCGTCGGGACGGCGGGGACGAACACGCTGAAGTGCGTCGTCTCCGCGGCGACGTGCGTCGCGTCGCGCACGGTGGTGGGGAGGCGCTCGTAGCTCGTCGTGCCGTCGGGCGCGGTGAGCACGACGACGTCGGCGGCGGTCTTCCCCGCGGGGAGCTTCGCCGGATCGAGCTCGAGCACGACCGTGACCGCCTTGTTGAACTCGAGGCCCGACGGGCCGAAGACGTGCGGCGTGCCGACCGGCGTCGCCTGCGCGGGCGGCGGCGCCCCCGGAGACTCCTTCACCGTGATCTGCACGTTGTTCGACAGCGCGCCGGAGGGGATCTCGACGCCGGTGCCCTTGCCCGTCATCACGTCGCCGCCGGCGGGGCCCACCGACGCCGCGCCTTCGGTCGGCGTCTTCACCGGACCCGGCGGCGAGACGACCCCCGTGTCCGGCGTGACCGGGCCCGCATCGGCAGAGCTCGCCGCGGGATCGTCGCTGCTGCACGCGACCACGGCCTCGGCCACCGTCAGCGCGGCGGCGATCACGAAGACGGAACGGCGGAGAAGGCTCATGACCGGCCCAATCTCGCCCGAGACGCGCCGGCGCTCAACCGATCTCGCTCGGGGAAGAGCTCGAAGAAGAGCGCGGAGCACATGCACGCGCTGGCATCGTGGTCGCGGCGCACTTATTCTCTGCTCCAGCCCGATGGCGGAAGCTCCGAACCCCTATCCCGGACCCGGCGAGACCGTCAACGACCGCTTCCGGATCGAGAAGCTGCTCGGCGAAGGCGGCATGGGCGCGGTCGCGCGCGCGACGCACCTCGTCCTCGGCGGTCCCGTCGCGCTGAAGTTCATGAACCCGCAGTTCATGTCCTTCCCCGGCGCGGTGGAGCGCTTCCTCAACGAAGGCCGCGCCAGCAACGCGATCAAGAGCGACCACGTCCTGCCCGTCACCGACGTCGGCTCCACCGAGAACGGCACGCCGTTCCTCGTCATGGAGTGCCTCTACGGCCTCGACCTCGCCGACCTCCTCGCGCGCGACGGGCCGTCGGGTCTCCCCGTCGAGCGCGCGGTGCACTTCACGATTCAGATCCTCCGCGGGCTCCAGGCCGCGCACGCGATCAACATCATCCACCGCGACATGAAGCCGTCGAACTGCTTCGTCGTGACCCACGACGGCGAAGCCGACTTCGTGAAGATCCTCGACTTCGGGATCAGCAAGGTCGTGCAGCCGGGCCAGTCGTCGCTCACGCAGACGAACTCGGCGCTCGGCACGCCGCTCTACATGTCGCCGGAGCAGGCGCGGAGCCCGCGCGACGTCGATCACCGCTCGGACATCTACTCCGTCGGCGTCATCCTCTACGAGCTCCTGTGCGGGCGCACGCCCTTCTTCTCCGAGAGCGGCGAGTTCACCGAGATCCTCTTCCAGCTCTTCACCGCCGATCCGCCGCCGATCCGCGAGACGCGCCCCGACCTGCCGGAGGAGCTCGCGGCGGTGGTGCACAAGGCGCTCGCGCGCGAGGTCGACCAGCGCCACGCGACCGCGCTCGAGCTCGCGGAGGCCCTCCTCCCGTTCGCGAACGCGAAGAGCGCGACCCTCGTCGAGCGGATGCGCGGCTTCAAGGCGCCGAGCAAGGAGTCGATCATCCCCGGCGACAACGGCCTCCCGACGTCGATGGCCGCGTTCTCTCAGCTCGCCCGCGGCCAGAGCACGGACGTGATGGCGAACCGCCCGACGACGGACGTGCAGAAGGGCGCGCCCGTCACCGAGATCATCGAGAACGCGCCGAAGCCGGAGACCCCGGCTCAGAAGAAGACGGCGGTGCTCGACGTCAAGCCCGAGACGCCGAGCTCGGTCGCGCTCGGGAAGACGCAGTTCGACGCGCGCGTCGCGAAGCCCGGCGTCTCGACCGATCTCGGCGCCTCCGTCGACAACACCGAGCCGCCGCCGGCGCCCGAGAAGCGCTCGCCGATCATCTACGCGATCCCGGCCGTGGCCGCGCTCGTCATCGGAGCCGGCGTCGTGGTCCTCATGCAGAAGGGCGGCTCGAGCAACGGGACCACGACCGGGACGCAACCCACCGTGTCGGCGCCGACCGCGGTCGAGACTGCGTCCGCGCCGCCGGTCGTCACCCCGAGCGCGACGCCGTCGGTCGAGGTCTCCGCGACCCCCTCGACGTCCGCGCCCATGATCGCGAGCGCGCCGACGACCGCGCCGGGTCCGGCGCCGGCTCCGGGCCCCGCCCCCGTCATGCGCCCCACCACGCAGCAGGACAAGACCCTCAACAACACGGGCATCAAGCAATAAGAAACGGCGCACCGAGGCTCGGGTTTGATTTAGCCTGAGGCCGCGATCATGCGCTCGACCTACCTTCGTCATCTCGCGCTTCCGCTCGCGATCGCGCTGACGGTGCCCACCGTCGTCGCGACGTACCCGACCGCCGCCTGGGCGCAGGCGAAGAAACAAACGATTCGCGAGCAGCTGCCGCTCGAGGCGCGCGGTCACTGGGACGCCGGCATCGCGCTCGTCAACAACGGCAAGTGGGCGCAGGCGCGCACGAGCTTCGCCGCCGCCTACGACATGTCGAAGAACCCGCGCGTGCTCTTCAACGTCGCGGTCTGCGAGAAGAACATCGCCCAGTACCACCGCGCGTGGGCCACGATCCAGAGCCAGCTCGCGGAGAAGAGCAAGCTCCCCGCCGACGAGATCGCGGACGCGCAGCAGTTCGCGGCGGGCCTCGAGAAGTTCATCGCCCACATCACGATCGACATCGATCAGAAGGACGCGGAGATCTACGTCAACGACGACAAGATCGACAACGCGAAGCTCCCCGGTCCGATCGACACGTCGGGCGGTCCGATCAAGGTCCGCGCGGTGAAGCCCGGTTTCGCGGAGGCGACGGAGACGAAGGAGGTCGCCGGCGGCCGGCAGGACACCTTCACGATCAAGATGCAGGCGCTCGAGCGCACCACGATCGTGAACGTCAACGTCATCGGCCCGCCGCGCGCGACGGTGAAGGTCGACAACCAGGAGGTCGGCCAGACGCCGTACTCGGGGCCGGTCCGCGTCTCGGAGACGCCGCACCAGATCTCGGTCGAGGCGCCCGGCTACGTCACGGGTGTTCAGCCCCTCGTCGTGAAGGAGGGGCCCCCGATCAACCTCACGATGACGCTCGCGCCGGAGCAGGCGAAGGGCAAGCTCGTCGTCGTCACCAAGCCGCCGGGCGCGACGATCGAGATCGACGGCAAGCAGGTCGGCGCGACGCGGTGGGAGGGTCCGGTCGACGCGCGCGTGCACCAGGTCACCGTCAAAAAGCCTGGATATTACACGTGGAGCTACGAGGCCGACGTCCCCCGCGGCGGCGAGCGGTCCCTGAGCGCCTCGCTCAACGAGGACCGCAACACGAGCTTCGTGCCCTGGCTCATCGGTACGATCGTCGTCGGAGGTGCGCTCATCGTCGGGATCGTGCTCCTCGCCACGCCGCCCGATCAGAAGCCGATCAACGGAACGCTCGACCCGTTCACTGTCCGGACGAACAGCCGTCCCGGCGGCGGTTTCCCGGGCTTCCAGTTCTGAGGAGCCGATGTGCGCCGCGACATCGCGGTCGCGTCAACCATTCGGCCGACTCGCTTCGCGCGCCCTTAAATGTCACGTTCAAATCCCGCTGGAGATTGAGCATGCGTTCCTTCATTCGTCACGGGTCGGTCGTCGGTGCGTTCCTTGGAGCCATCATCGCAAGCGCAGGCTGCGAGCAGAAGAAGGCGACCGAGTACGTCACCGGCGTCTCGACGCAGGTGCAGGTGCCGCGCGATCTCAAGGCGGTCCGCATCACGCTGTCGACGGGCGGCATCCAGAGCTTCTGCCAGAGCTACCGCGTCCACAACGGGAAGGTCCTCCTGCCGCGCACGCTCGGCAACCTCCCCTCGACGGAGGACGCGATCTCGCGCTCGGGCCCGGTCACGTTCTCGATCGTCGGCCTCACCGACGACTACTCGCCCGAGTCGGCGAACCCGGTCTTTGCAGACTGCAGCTCCGCCGCGCAGGTCAACGCGAACAGCGTCCGCATCCTTCGCCGCAGCACGCAGCCGTACGTCCCCGAGCGGATCCTCTTCTTGCCGATGCCGCTCAAGTACTCCTGCTACGACAAGCAGTGCCCCGACAACCTGACGTGCAGGGGCGGCACGTGCGTGCCGGGCGAGCTCACCGCCGAGCAGGCTGCGCTCTTGCCCCCGTACAGCGAGGACCTCGGCGACGGCAGGGGCGGCGATTGCTTCAACCTCGGCCTCTGCATGGGCGCGGCGGTGCCGGCCGTCACGGTGAACCCGCAGGACTGCACGTTCGCGGTCGCGGAGTCGAAGGACGCGCCGGTCCCGAACCCGAACCTCATTCGTACCGCCTGCACGACGGACGACGAGTGCAACCCGCCGGGGACCGAGGAGGCGAAGAGGAGGAAGTGCGGGACGACGGACGCGGGGCGGTGCGACCTGCTCCCGCCGAATTCGCCGCCGTGGACCGGCGTGAACGTGGAGATCACGTACGACGGCGGTCACACGAAGGAGTACCTCGATCTCGATCCGGACGAGGGCTTCACGATCCCCGATCCGACGAAGCCGCAGATCTTCAAGCTCGCGCCGGGGCTCTGCGAGATGTGGCGCGGCGTCGACGCGCAAGGCGTCGCCACGTCCCATCGCATCTCGAGCATCCGCGCGGGCGGCACCTGCGTGCCGAAGACGGCGACGCAGCCGATCTGCCATGACGACGCGCTCCGGCTGATGGGCGCGAACGACGCGGGCGACGTCACCGACGTCGGCGTCTGCAAGGTGTTCAAGCTCGACACCGTCAGCGCCGCGCTCGCGGTCGTCATCGACAAGACGCAGGACCACGCGTCCTTCTTCGAGGAGAAGCCGGAGCAGCGCGACGCGCTCGACGACGTCGCGACCGCGGTGCAAAACCCTGCCTTCGAGCGCACGCAGATCGGCCTCTTCTTCGCGCCCGGAGGCGCGGTGCCCGCCTGCGGGCTGCGTCCGGCGGAGCGTCCCACGCCCCCGGAGCTCAACCTCTCCGCCGCGAGGGACTTCGTCACCGCCAAGATCCGCGAGAACGGCACCTCGCTCGGCGCGTCGCCGGCCTCGATCGAGGGTGAGCTCGAGTCCGCCTATGCGTTCTTGCGCGGCCTCGACGTGTCGCGCCGCGCGGTGCTCGTCATCGGCAAGAACAGGCTCGACACGAGCACCTGCGGCGACGACAAGACGCCGTCGCAGCTCGCCGAGGCGCAGTGGAACACGCCGGGCGAGACGAAGCCGGTCTACACGTACGCCATCCAGATCACGGGCGACGAGACGACGAGCGACAAGTCGGCGATCGTCCTCGCGGGCAAGGGCGCGCCGCTCGTCAACGGGCTCACCGCCTATACGCCGATCCCCGGCACCAACGTGCAGAAGAAGTTCGAGGCGTTCAACGAGGTGATCAACCGCCTCGCCTCGTGCGTCTACGACGTCCCGGACGGGCAGACGATCACGAACGAGGATCGCCTGAACTTCGCCGACCCCCTCACCGGCGCGCAGAGCAGCATCAACTTCAACGCCGCGTGCACGGCCGACGGCGCCGCGGGCATCCAGGGCTGGGGCTTCGAGGGCGGAGGCAACGACCGCCGCGTCGTCGTCTGCGGCGACGACTGCACGAAGTACCGCCAAGCCCTCTCCTTCGGCACCGGCTTCGCCGCCACCTACACCCAACCCGGCCTCCCAGTCCCCATGCACGTAACCCCCAAGGCCTGCTTCACGAAGTAGCAAGAACACGCGCAAACGCGCATCCCGCCGGGGCCCCAGAAGCGGCCGCGCAAGCGGGCGCGCAGCGCCCCGAGCGCGAAGCGCGAGGGCCGTGTCTGGGGTGGGGGTGTCGGGGGCGAAGCCCCCGACGTTGAGTGACTAAGGCCCGAACATCATGCCGAGGGTCGGGCCGATGAAGAACTGTGCGTTCGACGCGAGCTCGTAGGCTGGGGTCGAGAGACCTTCGAAGCCCAGGCGGTGAATGCCGCCGCGGGGGGTGATGGGGTTGTCCTCGTCGAGCGCGGTGCCGGGGGCCTCGAGGAGGAAGCGGAAGCCGAGCGTGACGGAGATGCCCTTCGTGAGGCGGTAGCCGACGGACGGCTCGATGATGATGGCGGGGCTGAGATAGGAGACCGTGTCCGCGCCGTAGCGATCCGTCGCGCCGGTCACGGTGGCGCGCGCCTCGCGCACGAGCGACATGAAGCGGTAGGAGAGGCCGACGCCGAAGGGGATCGTGACGCGGATCTTCCGCCACTGCTTCGTGACGCGCACGCGCGCGGCGAGCACGCCGCCGGCGCGGCGGACGGTGAACTCCTCGGTCCGCGCGGGATCGCCGCTGATCGCGCCGATCGTCGACGCGGCCGCCCACTCATTCTTGATCGTCCGCGCGTCGTAGGAGCCCTCGAGGAACAGCTCCATGCCGACGGGGTCCCAGTGGTAGCCGAAGAAGCCGCCGACGCCGCCGGCGAGGCCGTCCGGCGTGCTGCACGAGAGGAGGGTGGGGATCTCGCCCTTGCGTTCGCACTGCGTCTCGAGCGAGCTGCCGGTGCCGCCCGGCGTGAACGCGCCGAGGAGCGTGAAGCCGCCGTAGAGGCCTTCGAGCCACTCGACCTCTTCGACCTCCTGCGTCTGGACGTTGCTCGACAGCGCGAGCGTCAGCGTCTTGTTGACGGGGTCTTTGTCGATGACGAGCTGCTCCGTGTACGTGTCGTAGCCCTCGCGTACGATCTTCAGCTCGTGGGTGCCGCTCCCGAGCTCTCCGGTGAAGGTGCCCTCACCGACGAGCGCGCCGTCGATGTAGATCGAGCCCTTGAGATCGGAGGTGGAGATCTTCACCGGCGCCGACGTGGACGCGGGCGCAGGCGTCGGCGCGGGCGCGGGTGCCGGCGCGGGCGTGTCGGCTGGCGAAGGAGCCTGGGCATACGCATTCGTCGCCGCGGCGAGGACGGACGCTGCGACGACGAGCGGAGCGACACGACGAAGGAGACGCATCGCGCCGCAGACTACAACAGTCCGGGTCTCATCGTCAGGGGCTTCGCCCCCGACACCCCCACCCCAGACACGGCCCTCGCGCGGAGCGCGCTCGGGTCGCTTCGCGACCGCTTTCGCGGCCGCTTCTGGGGCCCCTTTGTCGCGTTCGTTTCGACAACCTCCCCCGGGGCCTCGGGGGTTCGTGTTTGGTTGCTTATGAGGTGGGGGGATCGAGGTATGCGATTTCCTCGCCGCGGAAGGTGCGGAGGAGGGTGCGTCCGGGGGCGCGCGCGACGACGTAGTCTGGGCCGATCGGGACTTTTCCTCGGCCGCCGGGGGTGTCGCAAATCAGCTTCGGGAGCGCGATGCCGGTCAGACGGCCCTGCAGCGCGGCCATGATCGCGATCCCTCGATCGAGGGGCGTGCGGAGATGGCCGGTGCCGCGGACCGGGTCGGCTTGGAGGAGGTAGTACGGGCGCACGCGCGCGCGGACGAGGCCGCGGAACAGGGCCTCGAGGACGGCGGCGTCGTCGTTGACGCCGGCGAGGAGGACGCTCTGGTTCATCACCGGGAAGCCCGCGTCGGCGAGGCGGGTGCACGCCGCGATCGCCTCCGGCGTGAGCTCCTTCGGGTGGTTGAAGTGGGTCATCACCCAGATCGGGTGGTGGGGGCGGAGCGCGGACACGAGCTCGTTCGTGACGCGCATCGGCAGCGTGACCGGCACGCGCGTCGCGAGGCGGATCGTCTCGACGTTCGGGATCGCGCGGACGCGCGCGACGAGCCGCTCGAGGCGATCGGTCGCCATCGCGAGGGGGTCGCCGCCGCTCACGATGACGTCGCGCACCTCGGTGTGCGCCGCGACGTACGCGAACGCGGGCTCGAGGCGCTCGAGCGGGGCGGGTCCGCCGCCGTCGCCGACGATGCGGGAGCGCGTGCAGAAGCGGCAGTACACGGCGCAGCGATCGGTCGCGAGGAGGAGGACGCGATCGGGGTACCGCTGTACGAGGTGGGGCGCGACCTCGTGCGCGACCTCGCCGAGCGGATCGACCATGTCGCCGGCGACCTCCACCGACTCGAGCGCCTGCGGCACGCACTGGAGGCGGATCGGACAGCGTGGATCGTGACGATCGCAGAGCGCGAGGTAATACGGCGTGATCGCGACGGGGAGCCCTTGGCTCTCCGCGCGCCGGGCGCCCTCGAGCTCGCCCGGCGTCAGGTCGAGGACGCGCGCGAGCTCGTCGGCGCTGCGGATCGAGTCACGGAGCTGCGCGTGCCAGTCGTCTTTCCGGGAGAGCGCGACGAGGGTCAATCGCGTCCCGTCGTCGAAGACGCGTCCGGAATACCGCCCGTCGTGGCGCCCGTCGTCGAGGACGAAGGTGCGCCCGGCGTGGCGCCCGTCGTCGAGGACGCGTCGGGCACGGCGCCCGCGTCCTTCGCGCTCGCGAGGTCGACGCGTATGGTCGCGAGCGCGGCTTCGTCGACCTCCACCTTCACGTCCTTCTTCAGCTCCACGATCAGCTTGTCTTCCCGCTCGCGCAGCTTGTCCTGCGCGAGCTTCACGCGGATGGTGCGCTCCGCCTCTTCGTAGCCGCGCTCGTGCGGGGCGATCTTCTGCGTGAGCCGGACGACGTAGAACTTGCCGCCCGCGGCGACGACCTTGTCGTGGACGCCGCCGAGCGCGTCGATCGCGAAGGCGGCGGCGCGGACCTCCTGCGGGATGCGCGGGTTGTCGCCGCGCGGATCGTCCGGCGGCGAGGCGATCCCCATGTCGCCGGCGAGGTCGTGCGGCACGTTCGCGCGCGCCTGCGGATCGATCGACTTCGAGCGGACGAGCTCGCCCCACTCCGTCGCGGTCGCGGCCTTCTGCGCGGCGGCGAGGGCCTCCTTCGCCGTCGCCTCGGAGCCGAGCACGATCGCGGACACGCGCCGGCGCTCGGGATCTTTGTATTCTGCACGATGTGCTTCGTACCAGGCGCGGACCTCGGACTCGGGCACGTCCGCCGGCGTCGGGGCGCCCTTGCGCGCCTCGGCCAGCATCGCGTCGCGCAGCACCGCGCGGAGCTCCTGCTGCGCGAGCGGGTCCTTGTCGTAGCCCTTCTCGGTCGCCTCCTGCGCGAGGAGCTCCACCGTGATCATCTCGTCGAGGAGCTCTTTGCGCCGCTCGGGCGACTGGTAGCGGAGGCGATCGAACTGGTCCATGTGCTCGAGCGCGGCGGTGTAGTCGCCGAGCGTGATCGTCTTGTCGCCGACGCGCGCGAGCACCTGCGCCGCTTGTTTGTCGGTGAGGAGGGACGTCGGCGAGGATCCGGCGTCCGATGCGCTCGAGCCGTCGCACGACTTGCAACCTGCAAAGACGACGAGGAGACCGAAGACGAAGAGCAGCAGCCCGGGCCGCATGACGGGACGAGACGGTAGCACGGCGCTGCGTCTTGCGCGCGTGCGAGGGCTGGGCGAGCATCCGCGCCATGGCACTTCTTCGACGTGGAATGGCGGGTGAGCCGGTGCGGATCCTTCAGGAGAAGCTCGGCGTGACGGCGGACGGCATCTTCGGTCAGGCGACGTACGGCGCGCTGATCCAGTACCAGAAGGACAACGGGCTCTCGCCCGACGGCATCGCCGGTCCGGACACGTTCACGGCGATGGAGCTCCCCGAGCTCGTCCTCTTGCACAAGCCGCTCAAGGGGCAGCAGGTGAAGAAGCTGCAGGAGGGCCTCGGCCTCGCCGCCGACGGCGTCTTCGGCCCGGCGACGGAGGCGGCGGTGAAGAAGGTCCAGGAGGCGAACGGCCTCGACGTCGACGGCATCGCGGGCCCGCAGACGCTGCAGCACATCCCCGGCTTCCGGATCGAGATGGAGATCATCCATCGCTCGCTCCTCTCGGACGACAGCGCCGCACCGGAGATCGACGCGGCCGCGGCGGAGACGGCCAAGGCCGAGTTCCAGGCGTCCGGCGCTGCGATCACGGTGGAGGAGCAGTCGACCATCTCGAAGGTCGCGAACGCGGTGACGGCTCCGTACAAGTCGATCTGGAGCACGATCAAATCCATCTTCTGACACGGGCGTTGCTCCTGGGCACGGGGGCGGGTAAGTCCATCGCTCGATGAGCGATCGCTACGGCCCCCAGTCCGGTCCTCGCCTCGACACGATCGCCCCGCCGCCGCGGGACTCGAGGCTCCACTACAAGCGCATCATCCTCAAGCTGAGCGGCGAAGCGCTGTGCGGCAGCACGGGTGGCTTCGGCATCCAGCCGGAGGTGCTGAAGGCGACGGCGCAGGAGCTGCACGAGGTGTGGCGCCTCGGCGTCCAGGTCGGCATCGTCGTCGGCGGCGGCAACATCTTCCGCGGCCTCAAGGGCGCGAGCGCCGGCATGGACCGCGCGCAGAGCGACTACATGGGCATGCTCGCGACGGTCATCAACGCGCTCGCGTTGCAGGACGCGCTCGAGCAGGCGGGCGTTCCCACGCGCGTGCAGACGGCGATCGAGATCCGCCAGATCGCGGAGCCGTACATCCGCCGCCGCGCGATCCGCCACATGGAGAAGGGCCGCTTCGTCATCTTCGCCGCCGGCACGGGCAACCCGTACTTCTCGACCGACACCGCCGCCGCGCTCCGCGCGATGGAGTGCGGTGCGCAGGCGCTCTTCAAGGCGACGAAGGTCGACGGCATCTACGACAAGGACCCGATGAAGCACGAAGACGCGCGGATGTACGATCGTGTCTCGTTCGGGAAGTTCATCAACGACCGCATCGGCGTGATGGACTCGACGGCCGCCACGCTCTGCCGCGACAACAACATGCCGATCCGCGTCTTCAAGCTCACGACGCCGGGCAACATCCGCGACGTGGTCATCGGCAAGCCGATCGGCACCACGGTCGAAGGTTGAGCTGAGCCACCACGCGCGCGAGGCACGCATCTGGCCTTCGTGTGAGGTCATGCGCAACCACGCGAGGCACGTATCTGGCCTTCGTGTGAGGTCATGCGCAACCTCACCAAGTACGAATCGGGTTTTCTCGCAGGTTTGGCGACGGCCCTGCTAGCGAGCGGTGTGACGTTCTTGCTCGCAAGCGCCATCCGCCGCCGACAATTCGCCGCAACGACAGGCACCCCCATCAGCATCGACGCCGCTCCCCCGAGCCGCGTCGACCTCGACGCGCAACCGGCCCCCGAAGCCAACGCCAGCGAGTCCCCCCGCCTCGAAAGCGAGGCCGTGACCGACGTGATGATCCCCTCCCAGCGCTGGTAAGCGCCCGCGCCCGCGCCCGCCACCGCGTCGCCCTCCGCCCTGCCCAAGCCGCGCCGATGCACAACCGACGTTGTGCAAATTGAACGAGCTGCCGCGTGGCGTGTCGCGCCAGCCGGCTCGAGTCGCGCCAGCTCGCTCGAGTCGCGGCGATGCACAACCAACGTTGTGCAAATGGACGACTCACCGCGCGAGTCCGGCTTCCGGTGCCCACGGTCGTCGGTCGTCGGCGTGTGAGGAGCGCCAGTCGTAAACGGCTTGGTGGCGCCATCCGAGATTCGGCACTGCGCCCGAGGTCGCGGCCGATCTGGATGGCCATCCGAGATTCGGCACTGCGCCCGAGGTCGCGGCCGATCTGGGTGGCGCATTCGAGATTCGGCACGGCGTCGGGGGGAGCGGTCGATCTGGACGGGGGCGTCGATCCGTGGTTCAGCTTTGAAGATGCGGGGATTCGATGCGGAGTGGCGGAGGGCGTGTTTTGCGCTGGTGGCCGTCGGCGCCGCCGCGGGGTGCAACGCGCTGACGGGGGCATCGGACCTGACGGAGGACGAGGCGGATCCGTTTACGGCGGCGGCCTCGTCGTCCACGAGCTCGGGAACGTCCGCGTCGTCGGGATCATCGTCTTCGTCATCAGGAGCATCGTCTTCGTCGTCGGCATCCTCGAGCACGTCGTCGTCGTCGTCGTCGTCGAGCTCCTCGTCGTCGTCGAGCTCCTCGTCGTCGTCAAGCTCCTCGTCGTCGTCGAGCTCCTCGTCCTCCTCCTCCTCGAGCGGGGGGCCGGCGTCGTGTGTCGTGAGTGAGGCGAACCTCGTTGGCTACTATCCGCTCAACGATGGGGCCGGGACCGTCGTGCGTGACTGCTCCGGCCGCGGGAACGATGGCACCGTCATCAGCTCGCATGGCCAGATGTGGACGAACGGCATGTTCGGCGGCGCGTTCGCGACGACGGCGTCGGCGGGGTGCATCGACCTCGGCAAACCGGCCGATCTGCTGCTCGAAGGGACCTCCTTCACCGTCTCGGCGTGGGGGCGCGCGGATGCGTTCGGGACGTCGACGATCTCCTATTACCTCGTCGGACGGACCGTGTTCCCCGACAGCGCCGGGTGGCGGCTCGGCACCGATCCCGGAAACACCTGGAGCACGAAGCTCTCCGACACCACGCGCGGCCTCCTCTTCCTCGAGAGCGCCGGACAGCAGAGCACCGGCGTCTGGACGCACGTCGTCGCGGTGTACGCGAGCGCAGGGAACGGGACGAACGGAGCCGTCACCCTCTACGTCAACGGCGCCGCCGTCGACAGCTCACCGTTCAGCGCCGTCAAACCCGACAACGGCGCGTCGCTTCGCATCGGCTGCCGCGGCGACAATCAGGGCTACTTCCGCGGCGCGATCGACGAAGTGCGGATCTACAACCGCGCGCTCAGCGCGGCCGACGTCGCCGCGCTGTCCAAGAAGGTCCCGTAGCCGCGCTACGCCGTGCGCGCGGAGCGTGAGAGGCGCTGGACCTGCAGCGTCGGCTGGTTGTCCCACTCGTCGCTCTCGGCGGAGGGGCGATAGGGCGCGCGCTGCGGGGGCGGCGGCGGCTCGACGCGCTGCCGCGGGCCGGTCTGCATCATCGCGCGGCGGCGCTCCGCCATCTGGCGCTTCGCCTCGTGGAGGTCGGCCTGGAACTCGTGCGCGGTCCCGTAGCGCTGGTTCGCGTCCTTCTCGATCGCGCGCGAGACGATGCGCTCGATGACGCTCGGGATGTCCGGACGGAGGTGCTTGAGCGGCGGCAGCGACTTCACGAGGACCGAGACGACCACCTCGCGCGCGTCCTTGCCCGGGAACGCGCGCTGGCCCGAGAGCGCCTCGTACAAGATGACGCCGACGGCGTAGAGATCGATGCGGCCGTCGAACGTGCGCTTGCCGGAGACCTGCTCCGGCGACATGTACTCGGGCGTGCCCACGACCTGACCCGCGCGCGTCAGCGTCGCGTCGTCCTTCGCCACCGCGGTCGCGGCGCGGCGGCACATCCCGAAGTCGAGGAGCTTCACGAGCGGCGTGCAGCCGTGGCGCGGGACGAGGAACACGTTGTCCGGCTTCACGTCGCGATGGACGATGCCGATCGCGTGCGCCGCGTCGAGCGCGGAGAGGAGCTGGAGCGCGATGTCGACCGCGTGCTCCGCCGACAGGTTGCCCGTGCGGCGAAGACATGACGTGAGCGTCTCGCCCTGGAGCCGCTCCATCACGAGGTAGGGCCGACCGTCCGGGAGGTACCCCGCGTCGGAGAGACCGCAGACGTTGGGATGATGAATCGCCGCGCCCGCGCGGGCCTCGCGCGCGAGCCGTGCGTTCGCTTGCTGATCGCGCGCCGAGCTCTTCACCATCTTGAGCGCGACGAGGCGGCCGAGCCGGAGGTCGTGCGCCTCGTAGACCACCGCGCAGCCGCCGCGACCAAGCTCGCCCCGGAGGACGTAGCGATCGGCCAACACCGTCTGGCGCGATGGATCCCGACCGTGCCCGCTCATGACGCCCCCATGGTGCAACCGTCGTACCGCTGGATTGCAGTGACGGTGGGTTTCACTCTCACGCGACCATCCGCCATCAGTTTCACGAGTTGGCCTGGATCGATCTCACCCCAGCTTGCGCAAAGGTGCATGCCCCAGCGTAGCGCAGATGGATCAAAGTCTCACGCTCCGGCGTCGGCTTCGAGGGCGGTGCGAATCAAGCTCGCGACCTGAACGGGGCTCGACTCGTCGACCGGACCGAACACCGCCGCCGCGTCGAGGATCGGCACCGACACCGAGCTGCACGCCTCGTTGAGCGGCTGCGCGGCGCCCTCGTCGAGGCGCACCGCGATCGCCGCGCCCGCGAGCGCCATCGGCCAGAGCGGCGCGTACGCGGGGACGAGCGGCAGCGCGACGACGTCGAGCTCCACGCCGTCCCCGAGACGAATGGTGGAGAGCGAGTGCGGGACCGGGACCGGCGGCGCGGGATCGGACGGCGGCAGCGCGTCGGCGAGCGAGAGCACGGTGTGCCCGAGCACCGCGAGACGCGAAGCGGTCGCGGCGAAGACGAGGCGCGCCGCGCCCGCGAACCCCGCCGCCTTCGCGCGCGCGGCGGAGGCGCGGACGAGGTGGAGCTGGTCGGCGCCGCAGAGCTGCACGCGCGAGGACTCGATCCCGATCTGCTTGATGCGCCCGCGCGCGTCGAGCGCGAGCGCCGACTCGAGGACGGTCGCGTCGGCGTGCGGCAGCTCGTCGAGGAGCTCGTCGAGCGTCGCCGGAACGCGGAGCCGCGCCATGACGTTCTGCTCGACCGCGGTCCCCTCGTCGTTGGCCGCGCCGTCGGACGCGATGAGCGTGTTCGTCGCGAGCGTGCCGGCCTGCGCGCGCAGCTCCTTCGCGCGCTCCGCGAGGCCGCGCGCTTCTTCGACGAGCGCGCGCGTCGGCACCGTGATCCGGCGCATGATCGCGGGCGCGCCCGGGACGAAGGTCGCGGTGCCCTCGTGCTCCGAGATCATGCGCGTCACCGCCTTCAGGCCCTCGAGCCGGACGTAGACCGCGTCCGCGACGTCGCCCTCGACGAGGCGCACCTCGCCCGAGCCCTTCGACGTCGTCACGGTGAGGGTGCCCGATCGCTTCTCCGTCGCGAGGACGACGAGGAGATCGGCGAGCGGACCATGCTCGAGCGAGTGCGCCGACGGCGCGAGGCTCGCGTAGCGCGGACGCTCCGACGTCCCGCTTGCCGCGCTCGTCTCGCTCGTGAGCGCGCCGATCCGCTCGACGATGCGCTCGATGTCGCGACGCACGATGCGGGTCCCGTTGCCGTTCGTCTCGTCGGCCGAGCCGACGAGCACGATGAGCGGCGGCACGCGCGAGAGCTCCACCGAGAGCGCGTCGATCACGCCGATGTTGCCGTCGGCCGGCTCCGCGACGTCGCGCGCGGCGATGACGACGTCGTAGGCGCCGGTCTTCGCGCGCTCGCACGCCATCTGCGAGCCGTTCGCGAGCGACACCTTGACCCCGCGCTCGCGCAGGACCCCGGCGAGCTCCGCGAGCGCGTCGACGTCGTGATCGACGAGCAAGACGCGGCTAGCAGTCATCGTCACCCCGCATGGTTCGCTCCCGCCGCGGCGAGCCGCTTCTCGATGACGTCCGCGAGGAGCGGGTCCGCCGCGTGCACGCCCTGGAAGCGCTCGCCGACGATGCGCCCACAGCACACCCACGCGCCGTGCTCGGCCTCGATCACGATCGCCTCGATGTCGGAGCAGCCCGCCTCGGCGCGGACGTCGTGCACCTTCGGGATCGTCGCCTGCCGCGCCGCGGCCGCGACGCCGAGGCCCGGCTGCAGCGTCGTCGTGACGTGGAGCTCGCCGCCGCGCTGCGCCTCCTTGCACGCGCGCGCCGCGAGCGAGAAGAGCGCGGTGCACGCGACGTTGAGCGGGTACGAGGAGCGCGGGCCGGCGTCGACCATCGGACGCGACAAGAGCGCGTCGACCACCTCCGCGAGCGGGAGGCCGTCGAGCCCGAGCGCGTGCACGCTCGAGCGCGCGTCGTCGCTCGCGCGCGCGCGCGCCGACTTGATGAGGCGGCGCAGCGTCGTCCCGTCGTGCGGATACGTCGCGACGCCGATCGCCACGCTCATGCCGCTGCGCGACGAGTCGGTGCGGCTGCTGCTCGGGTTGCCGCGCGGGCGGGCGCGCCGATCGCCCTGGAGCCGCGCGAGGATGCGGCGGCGGCACGACTGCGCGCCGATGCCGGTGGTCTCGGGGAGGAAGAGGAGGAGGTCGCCGTCCTCGAGCCCGCACAGCGCGTCGGTCGTGCGGATGATGTCGACGATCTCGCGCGTCGCCTCTTCGCGCCGGCTCGACTTGTCGCCCGGGAGCGCGATCGCGAGCACGCTGCAGCGGCGATCGTGGCGCGCGGCGAGGGTGAGGAGACGATCGGCGACGCCGCGGAAGTGCTTCGGCGGGAAGACGCGCGTCCCCTCGTCGACGGGGCCCTCGGGGCGGTCGACGATCGAGAGCATCGCCGCGGCGAGGTCGGCGAGCTGCGCGATCTCGGGCTCGATCGACGGCGGCGCGCGATCGAGGACGAGCATGCCGATCGCCCCTTGCGACGCGATGAGCGGGACGACGCGGGCGGCCCGCGCGCTGACGAGGCGCGAGAGATCGGCCGGCGCGCACGTCGACGGCAGATCGAGCGCGGTGCCGAGCGCGGCGAGGAGGACGCGCTCGCTGTCGTCGTGGCCGAAGGTCGCGTAGAGCGCGACGCCCTGCGCGGCGGTGAGCTGCGAGACGCCGTCGACGATCGCGCGGACCGCGTCGGAGGGCGCGGCGCCGCGGGCGAAGCGGACGAGGCGGTCATAGGTCTCGAGGCGCTTCCGCTCGCGCGCGAGCTTCGCCTCGAGCGAGGTGACCTCCTTCTTGCGCACCGCCTCGAGCTTCACGTCGGAGAGGACGCGCGCGATCGCCTCCCCCGTCGGCGGCGCGACGATGACGCCGTTCGCGCCGAGCGAGAGCGCCTCGGTGCCGCGATCGATCTCCGGCGGGTGGACGATCGCGTGGAGCGCCGCGCCGGGGCAAAGGCTCGGGATGTGATGGCAGAGCGCGAGCGCGGCGCCGCCGAGGGCGCGCAGCTCGACGAACGCGACGTCGACGCGGTCGATCGACGCGGCCTGGACCGCGTCCTCGATCGACGACGCCTGGATGAAGAGGTCGCCCTCTTCGCTCACGACGTGCTCGATCGCCCGCTTCACGTCCTCGTCTTCGAGGACGACGAGGACGCGGAGGGGACCTGTGCGCGCCGACTGGCTCACGCCGGCACGCTCCCGCGGAAGACGAAGCTCGCCGGCCCGCGCATGATCGCGTGACCCTCGCTCGTCATGCGGATCGAGAGCGGCCCGCCGAGGAGGTTCACGCGGACCTCGCCCCCGGCCGGCACCCAGCCCTTCGCGATCGCGACCGCGACGGTGGCGCACGCGCCGGTCCCGCAGGCCTGGGTGATGCCGACCCCGCGCTCCCACACGACGAGGTCGATCTCGTCCGGCGCCTTCACGACCGCGAACTCGACGTTCGTGCCGTTCGGGAAGTGGGCGTGCTTCTCGACGCGCGGGCCGACCCGCTCGATCGTGCTTCGGTCCGCGGGCTGGATCGTGATCGCGTGCGGGTTGCCGGCGTCGCCGAGCGACCACGCGAAGCCTTCGAGCTCGACGTCCCCGACGTGGCGCACCGGACCCATGTCGATCGTGACGACGTTGCCCGCGACGTCGCAGCGCTTCTCGCCCGCGTCGGTGTCGAAGCGGAGCGCGCCCTCGGCGAGGTTCCGCGTCCGCGCGACGTGGAGCGCGACGCAGCGAAGCCCGTTGCCGCACATCTCCGGGATCGATCCGTCCGCGTTGATGACGCGCATGCGGCCGTCGGTCCCCGCGGCGCCGGGGAGCACGAGCAGGACGCCGTCCGCGCCGACGCCGAGACGGCGGTCGCAGAGGCGCCGCGCGAGGTCGACCGTGACGGCGTCGTCGCGCGCGGCCTCGATCACGACGAAGTCGTTGCCGAGCCCTTCGTACTTGTAAAAGTCGAGGGCGCCGCTCATTTGCCGGAGGAAGATACCACCGTTAGCCGAGCGTGGAGGGTCTCACGATCGAGCCCGGTCACGCTCACGAGCTTGGTCTTCGACGTCTGGCCACGGACGATTTCCACGTTCTTCCTGGGCACCCCGAGCTCCCGCGCGAGGAAGCGGACGAGCTCCTCGTTCGCCGCGCCGTCCACCGGCGGCGCGCCGATGGCGACCTCGACCGCATCGCCGCGGATCCCCTTGAACGCGCTCCGCTTCGCCCCCGGCCGCGCGTGGACTTCGAACCGCAGGGCGAAGTCCTTCTCGCTGACCGGGATCGGGGGCACAGTACGAAAGAGCATGTCACGATTGCGGTGGATCACCACGGGCGAGTCGCACGGGCCGAAGCTCGTGTCGGTCGTCGAAGGCATTCCGGCGGGCCTCTCCCTCCTCGCCGAGCACGTCGACGTGCACCTCGCGCGCCGCCAGCGCGGGTACGGGCGCGGCGGGCGGATGAAGATCGAGACCGACCGCGTCGAGTTCACCGGCGGCGTCCGCGGGGGCGAGACGCTCGGCTCGCCGATCGCGATGACGGTCGTGAACAAGGACCATCAGAGCTGGCTCGATCGCATGGCGCCGGCGCCGATGGCGGAGACGCCGGAGCCGCTCACGCGCCCGCGCCCCGGTCACGCCGACCTCTCCGGCGGCCTCAAATACGATCGCCACGACCTCCGCGACATCCTCGAGCGCGCGAGCGCGCGCGAGACGGCGTCCCGCACCGCGGTCGGCGCGGTCTGCCGGCGCGTCCTCGAGGAGGTGGGGATCGAGGTCCTCGCCCACGTCGTCTCGATCGGCGACGTGGAGGCGCAGCGCTTCGCGCACGACTTCGAGGAGATGAAGACGATCGCGCGGAAGAGCGACCTCGCCTGCCTCGATCCCGACGCCGAGCAGCGGATGAAGGAGGCGATCCACGCCGCCGCGCACGCGGGCGACACGCTCGGCGGCGTCTTCGAGGTCGTCGCGGTGGGCGTGATGCCGGGCCTCGGCTCGCACACGCAGTGGGACCGGAAGCTCGACGGCCGTCTCGCGCAGGCGCTCTGCTCGATCCAGGCGATCAAGGCGGTCGAGATCGGCGACGGCTGGCAGGCGGCGAAGACGCGCGGCTCGCAGGTGCACGACGCGATCGAGTACGACGCGGACGCGAAGAAGAAGTGGCGGCGCCCCACGAACCGCGCCGGCGGCCTCGAAGGTGGGATCACGAACGGCGAGCCGGTCGTCGTGCGCGCGGCGATGAAGCCGATCGCGACGCTCAAGAAGGCGCTCCCGAGCGTCGACGTCGTTTCGAAGGAGGCCTTCGACGCCGCGCACGAGCGGAGCGACATCTGCGCCGTCGCCGCCGCGTCGATCGTCGGCGAGGCGATGGTCGCGATCACGCTCTGCGACGCGCTCCTCGAGAAGTTCGGCGCCGACTCGATGCGCGAGCTGAAGCGCAACGTCGACGGCTACCGCGCGCAGCTGGCGGAGTATTGAGGATGCGCTCCGTCGTCTTGAGCGGGTTCATGGCGACGGGCAAGAGCACCGTCGGCCAGCTCGTCGCGCAGGACCTCGGGCTGCCGTTCATCGACACCGACGACCTGATCGCGAAGGCGGCGGGCAAGCCCGTCGGCGAGGTCTTCGCGGAGGAGGGGGAGGCGAAGTTCCGCGACCGCGAGGTCGACTTCATCCTCCCGCTCCTCGACGACGGGATCCCGCGCGTGCTCTCCTTCGGCGGCGGCGCGGTGACCGTGCCGCGGATCCGCCACGCCGCGCTCGAGGCCGCCACCGTCGTCACGCTCACCGCGAGCGCGGAGACGATCGCGGAGCGCGTCACGTCGGTGTCGGAGCGCCCCGCCCTCGGCGCGCGTTCGAAGATCGATCGCGTGCGCGACATGCTCGCGCTCCGCGCCGAGGTCTACGGCGAGTGCCACGGCACGATCGCGACCGACGGGCGGACGCCGACCGACATCGCGGCGGAGGTCGTCCGCATCGCGACGCACGACGCGATCGCGGTGCCGCTCGGCGCGCGCTCCTACGCGGTGGAGCTCGGCAACAGCGCGCCGGCGATGTTGACCGAGACGCTGCGCGCGCTCGCGCCGTCGAGCGTCGTCGTCGTCACGGACGAGAACGTCATCGCCGCGCGCGGCCCCTGGCTCGACTCCGCGCTCGCCACCCTCGACGTGCCCTGCACGAAGGTCGTCCTCACCCCGGGCGAGGAGCACAAGACGCTCGCGGCGGTCTCGAAGATCTGGGACGCGGCGCTCGGGGCGGGGGTCGATCGACGCGCGGTCGTCCTCGCGTTCGGCGGCGGCGTCGTCGGCGACCTCGCCGGCTTCGCCGCCTCCACGCTCCTGCGGGGCGTGCGATGTGTGCAGATTGCAACCAGCCTGCTGGCGATGGTCGACTCCTCGGTCGGCGGCAAGACCGGCTTCGATCACGCGGCGGGCAAGAACCTCCTCGGCGCGTTCTTCCAGCCGACGCGCGTGCTCCTCGATCTCGAGCACCTCGTCACGCTGTCGGATCGCCATCGCTCGGCCGGGCTCGCGGAGGTAGTGAAGATCGCGCTCGTCCGCGATCCGCCGCTCCTCGATCTGCTCGAGACGAAGGGCCACGCGATCGCGCTCGGCGACAGCACGGTGCTGCGCGACGTCGTGCGCGCCGCGGTCTGCGCAAAGATGCGCGTCGTCCGCGAGGACGAGCACGAGACGGGCGTGCGCGCGCTCCTGAACCTCGGCCACACGGTGGGCCACGCGCTCGAGTCGCACGGCGCGTACAAGCGCTGGATCCACGGGGAGGCGGTCGCGATCGGCACCGTCCTCGAGCTCCAGGCGACGGAGCGCCTCGGCCTCACGCCGCCCGGCACGTCGGAGCGCGCCGCGGCCCTCCTGACCCGCTTCGGCCTCCCGACGACGTGCACGCACGCCGACGTGACGGCGGCGTGGCCCTACGTGCTGAGCGACAAGAAGCGCGCGCGATCGAAGGTGAAGCTCCCGATCGTCACCGGCTGGGGCGCGGCGCACGTGCAGCCGATCGAGCTCGACACCCTAAAGGACGCGCTCGGCGTCACCACGTGAAGCCGACCGCGCTCGTGGTCGTCGCAGCCGCAGTGTCACTTCCGCGGCGGCCGTCGCAGCCCCGCTTCGGTGCCCGCGCGCTCCATGAAGCGCGCGAGGTCGTAGAGCGCGCGGAGCTCGCGCAGTCGCCGTTCGTATCGCTCGAGCTCCGCGAGCTCGCGGAGCGCGTGCACGCGCTGATTCACGACCTCGACGGAGAGATCAGCCTTCATTGGCCTCGAGGTTGTCGATGTCCGCGACGTCTTGCAGCCGTCCGGCGATTCGCTTCATCCGGAGGAGCGACTCACGGCTCACGACGCGAAGCACGCCGCCGGCGAGAGGTGCTCCGCGCCGTCGATCTTCGTCACGCGCCGAACGTCGTGCCCTTCGCCGGTGCAGGACGAGCCCGGTTTCGCGACGAAGGTGAAGCCGATGGGCGCCACTGCCGCGAGCGCGAGCGCGATCGCGTCCGCGCGCACGAGGACGTCGATGTCGACCGTCGCGCGGACCCACCCGTGGAGCGCCACCGCGACACCTCCGCAGACGGCGTATTCGACGCCTGCTTCGCGGAGCGCGCGGCAGACAGCGAACAGCTCGTCGACGAGGTTCATTTCTTCATCGCGGCGTAGAAGCTCTGGTCGCGGCGGCGGACGCGGAGGAGGAGCTGGCCGTCCTTCGCGGCGGCCGCGAGCTGCGAGGCGTTCGGGTCCGCGGTGCCGTCGGCTTCGATGATCACGTCGCCCGGCTTGAGGCCCGCGCGATCGGCCGAGGAGCCCGGCGTCACGCTCGTCACCACCGGCACCGGCCGCACGCCGACGCCGAGCTGCTGCGCCTGCGCCGCGGTCAGGTCGCGGACGCTCAGGCCGAGGCCCGACTGCGGCACGCCCTGCGACTGCACCGGCAGCGGCGGCACGGCCGCCTCCTGGCGCGCCGCGAGCGTCGTGCTCGAGCCGTAGTGCTTGCCGTCGCGCACGATCTCGAGCGACACCGTCTGGCCGATCTCGTGGTTGATCAGCTCGCGCACGAGCTCGCGCCCGTCCGTCACCTTCTTGCCCCCCACCGCCGCGATGACGTCGCCCGGCTTGATGTTCGCCTTCGCGGCGGGGCCGCCGTCGTTCACCGAGTTCACGAGCACCCCCGCGCGCGCGTCGGGGAGCTTCAGCGCCGACGCGAGCTCCGGCGTGAGGTCCTGGATGCCGACCCCGATCCACGCGCGCTCGACCTTGCCCGTCTTCAAGATCTGCTCCGCCACCCGCTTCGCGAGGCTGGAGGGGACCGCGAAGCCGATGCCCGCGCCGCGGCCGACGACCATCGTGTTGATGCCGAGGACGTTGCCGTTCAGGTCGCAGAGCGGACCGCCGGAGTTGCCGGGGTTGATGCTCGCGTCGGTCTGCAGGTAGTCCTCGATCTGGTTCATGCCGAGGCCGCCGCGGCCCTTCGCCGAGAGCACGCCGGTCGTCACCGTGTAGCCGAGCCCGAACGGCGAGCCGATCGCGACGACCCACTCGCCGACGCGCGCGGCGTCGGAGTCCGCGAACTTCGCGGCGGTGAGGCCCATCGCGTCGACCTTGACCACCGCGAGATCGGTCGCGGGATCGCGGCCGAGGAGCTTCGCGGAGAGGAGGCGCCCGTCGCGGAGGCGGACATTGATCGTCAGGGCGTGATCGATGACGTGGTTGTTCGTGAGGATCGCGCCCTCGGGCGTGAAGACGACGCCCGAGCCCGTGCCGCGCGCGATCGGCGTGTCCTCCTTGCGCCCGAAGAAGCGGAGCCCCTCGTTCTCCTCGTGGACCGTGACCTCGATCTGCACCACCGCGGGGCTCACCTTCTCGGCGACGGAGACGAACCCGTCGGAGAGCTTCTGCGCCTCCGCCTTCGCCGCGACCGCGGCCTGCGGTGTGGGCGGTTTGTCCGCCTTCTTCTTCTCCTGCGCGAACGCCGGAGCGGTCAAGGTGAGCAGCGCGAAGGTCGGAACGAAGAAACGGCGCAACATGACCGCTAGAACGTATCACGCCGGAATTCGTTCTCACGCGAAGCGCTCGACGATGCGGGACCAGGGCCGCGCGCCGGCGGCGAGGGCGCCGGTGTGGAGGGGGCTCTGGGGAGGATCGAGATCGGTGAGCTCCAGCGTCGCGGCGCCGCGTTCGCGGGCGAGGCGGCGGCCGAGGCGGACGAGCGGGAGGACGAGCGGGCGCGGGTCGAGCGCGGGGTCGACCGCGAAGCGGCCGAGGAGGCCGCGGCGCGCGGGGAGGAACGGCGGATCGAGCGACGTCACGGTGAGGCTCGCGCTGCCGCGGACGACGTTGCGCTCGTCCACGACGACGAGCTCGCACTGATCCAAGGTCCCGACCGGACGCGCGAGGTGCGCGGCGAGCGCGCCGACGAAGGTCGCGTCGACGGCGCGTGGTCGATCGAAGCGCACGTCCCCCTGCTGCCGCCGGCGGCTCGCGAGCGCGGGATCGAGGAGCGCGATCGGGAGCGCGTCGTCCGCGGTCGCGAGGCGCGCCCAGAAGCCGCCCGCGTGCGTCGCGACGTGATCGTCCGCGCCGTCCGTCGTCACGCGCGCCGTCCACGCGACCGGCGCGTAGCCGACCTTCGCGTAGAACGAGTGCGCCGGGTTCGGCTCGAGGACCTCCGCCGCCATCACGACCGGCGTGCCGCGGCTCATGTGACGCGCGATCTGCGCGAGCGCGTCGAGGAGCGCGCGCCCCACGCCGCGCGAGCGCGTCCGCGCCGAGACGATGAGGGAGCGGACCTCGCACGTGAACGGCGTCGTCTCGTCGATGCCGTGACGCTCGAACCAGCCCTCCACCTGCCCGACGATGCCGAGCTCCGTCTGCGCGACGAGGTGCACGTGGCGCCCGAGCACCGGCTGCCCGCTGCGCACGCGCGCGTCGTCGGCGAGGCGCACCGCGAGCTGCTCATAGACGCGCGGGTCGCGCGTCCCCGCGTAGCCGCCCCAGCCCTCGTGCACGTCCCAGAGCTCGCGCCAGAGGCTCGCGACCGCGGGCCCCTCGTCCGCGTTCGCGGCGCGCACCACCGCCGAGCGCGCGTTGGTCACGGCGGCCATGGCTCACCGGCGTCGGGGGGGAGATCGAGATCGACGCGCGCGAGCGTGAGCCCCCACGCCGGCGCGGTCGCGCCGGCGAGCTGGCGGTCCTTGCCTTCGAGCGCGCGCGCGACGGTGCCCTCCGGGAGGTGGTCGCGCGCGACGTCGACGAGCGTGCCGACGAGGATCCGCACCATGTTGTACATGAACGCGGTCCCTTCGATCGCGACGCTCCACCGCCGCGTATCCTCCGTCGACCGCGCGATCTCGACGCTGTGGATCGTGCGCGTCGTGTCGGTGCGCTGATCGCCGGCGGAGCGGAACGCGCCGAAGTCGTGGGTCCCCACGATCGATCTCGCCTCGCGCTCCATCCGGGCCATGTCCATGTCGTAGCCGATCCGCCAGGTCCTGTTGCAGAGGAGCGGATCTTTCACTTTGTCGAGGAGGAGATCGTACCGGTAGCGCTTCCGTTTGCTCGCGAACCGCGGCGTGAACCCCGCCGGCACGATGCGCGCCGATCGCACCGCGAGGTCGTCCGGCAGCACCTTGTTCAACGTCAGCACCCAGCCGCGCGGCGGCAGCGCGAGCTCCGCGTCGAACGCCGCCATCTGGCTCTCGGCGTGCACGCCGGCGTCGGTGCGGCTCGTGCCGCGCGGCCCGCTCGCCTTCGGATCGACCGTCGCGATCGCGTCCTTGAGGACGTCCTCCACCGTGCGCCGCCCGCGCTGCGCGGCCCAGCCCGAGAAGGCCGTCCCGTCGTAAGCGACGCGCACGAGGACGCCGGTCATGAGTCGCTCTCGGCGTCCGCGATGCCGGTCGCGCCGCCGTCGGTGGGGATGCGCGGCTCCTCCGGCGGCGGCGGGTTGCTCGCGCCGCTCACGAGCCCCGGCGCCGGCGCGCACACGCGCGCCGCGCAGACGTCGGAGAGGCAGTCCTCGTCGCGGATGCATTCGTCGCCGATCGGGCGTCGCGACTCACCGCACGCGAGCACGAGCACGAGGAGCGCCGCGATCGCGGCGACGCCGCTCTTCATCCGCCGTCGGCGTCTGCGTCGACTCCGCCGGCGTCCTCCTGCGTCGACGCCTCGGGCGCGTTCGCGTCCGGCAGGCTCGGCGGCTCACCTTCGATCGGCGCGCACACCGACGCGGTCGAGCAGTCCGGCGTCACGCCGTCGACGCACGCGGTCGCGACGGAGAGCGCGACGAGCGCGAGAGCGAGACCGGCGATGACGCGCGCGCGCATGGTCACTGGCGCGGGACGAAGTTGATCGGGATGTTGATGTCGACGCAGCCGCCCTGCGGCGCGGAGAAGCTCGCGCCGCGGAAGTACCCCGCGACGCACTGCGCGACCGTCGACGAGCCCATCTCGTTGCTCGCGATCGAGACGCCGCTCGGGCACGTCGTGCCGTTCGCGCCGACGCGCACCGCGACGACGATCTTGCCGCGCAGGGTCGGGTCCTGCCCGAGCGCGTTGTCGTAGCAGCGGTGCGCCTGGCGCACGCGGAAGTTCAGCGCGGTCTCGAGCTCCGAGGTCGACTTGCCGTTGCACTGCTTCACGTCGCACTGGCTCGCGCCGTGCTGCGCGCCGCCGCTGCTGTTCGTGACCTTCGCCGGTCCCGCGTCGACCACCGGCGGCGGCAGCCCGATGTCGTCCTCCGGGTTGCGCCCCGTGTACGTGACCGAAGGTGCGGGCGGCCCCGCGTCGATGATCGTCGTCACCGGCTCCGGCGGCTTCTGGGTGAGCTTCCAGACGCTCACGCCGCCGATGATCGCGACGAGCACGACAGCGATGCCGATGTACTTGCCGTTGCCGCTCGGGACGCCAGCCGGAGACGAAGGGGGGGGAGCCTTGGAAGCCATGGGAACCGAAGGACGCGAAGTATACGGATGATTTACGTTCGGCGGAACAACGAGAGAACGGTGTCGCCGTGGCGGCGGCGGCGATCGAGGGAGAGGCCCTCCGGCGGAGCGGGCTCGTCTTTCGCGTCGTGCTCGAGGACGAGGACGCCGCCGGGGACGAGGTGCTTCGCCGCACGCGCGAGGAGATCGGAGAATCCCTTCGCGCGCACGCCGGCGTACGGTGGATCGACCAGCACGAGATCGAACGGGCCGCGCACCTCGTCGATCGCGCGCTCGCACGGTCTGGTCAGGACGGTGACCTGCGCGACGAGATCGAGCGCAGCGGCGTTGTCGCGGATCGCGAGGGCCGCCGGTCGCGCCGACTCGACGAGGACGGCCTCGCGCGCGCCGCGCGAGAGCGCTTCGAACGCGAGCGCGCCGGAGCCGGCGTAGAGGTCGAGGACGCGCGGGCCCGGCTCGACGTCGAAGACCCCGTCCGACACGAGCATCGAGAACAGCGCCTCCCGCACGCGATCCGACGTCGGGCGGGTCTCTTGGCCGCGAGGCGCGACGAGCGCGCGCGATCGGAGGACACCACCCGTGATGCGCATGTAGGTCCGAGCCTACGGTTTTGATCGCGGTCGCGAAACCAAGATACTCTGGGCGGATGTTTCGTCGATGGGTCGCGCTCGTGGCGCTCGGTCTCTTCGCCGTCGTCGTCTCGCCGCGCGTCGCGCGCGCGGACCAGTCGACGGCCCACACGGTGTCGGTCGCCGTCCTCGCGCTCGACTCCGACGACGCGGAGGAGCAAGCCGACGCGCTCACGAACGCGCTGAAGTCGCGCATCCGCAACTCGCAGGGCTGGTCGCTGACCGACACGACGCAGTCGCTCGGCATGCTCACCGCCGCGCTGCGCTGCCCGACCAAGCCGATCCCCGCCGACTGCGAGCAGCGCATCTCCGAGCACCTGAAGACGGAGCGCTTCATCTTCGGCTACGTCACGAAGGGCCCGCAGAAGGGCGAGGTCACCGCCGAGGTGCACCTCTATCAGAAGAGCAAGCCCGACACCGTCGTCCGCGAGACGTACTCGGAGAACCTGAAGGACGGCAACGACGACACGCTCCGCGCGCGCGCGCAGACGATCCTCGAGCGCCTCGGCGGCAGCGCGGTCGGCACGATCGTCGTGAAGATGGGCAACGAGAACGGCGAGGTCGTCGTCGACGGCGACAAGCGCGTCCCGCTCACGAACGGCAGCGCGCGGATCGAGCTCGCGCCCGGCACGCACTCGGTCGAGGTCGCGACCGCGGGCGGCGCCGCCACGCAGAAGCGCAACGTCCAGGTCACCGCCGGCAAGGAGCAGGTCGTCGATCTCGCGCTCGAGGGCAGCGCCGTCACGCCGGGCGAGCCGGCGAAAGGGGAGAAGCCCTTCCCGACCCACACCGTGATCGGCGGGAGCCTCGCCGCGCTCGGCGTCGGCGCGGCGGTCATCTCCGTCGTCTTCGCGTTCAAGTACAAGAGCGCGCAGGACGAGGGCGAGAGCTTGCGTCACCTGATCCCGGAGGGGCAGGACATCAAGTCGTTCTGCGGGAGCCGCGGCAACGAGAGCCAGGTCTGCCAGCTCGACTCCGACTCGAAGACCTTCTCCACCGTCGCGTGGGTGACGGGCGGCCTCGGCGCGGTGCTCCTCGGCGCGGGCGCCTACTTCCTGTTCTTCGGCGGCGACGCGAAGGCGGCGGCGTCGAACAAGCCGCTCAAGAACGTGCGCGCGACCCCGACGTTCGGCCTCGGCGGCGGCGGCCTCTCGCTCTCCGGCGCGTTCTGAGATCTGTCTTGTTCGAGAGGGCTCTGCCCTCTCGAGCTCTCCCGCCGGGGCCTCTCCGCGCGCGGGGCGCGCTCCGGCGCCCCGGGCCCCGCGAGAGGGGGCGCGCTCCGGCGCCCCGGGCCCCGCGAGAGGGGGGCGCTCCGCGGCCCCGGGCCCCGCGAGAGGGGGCGCGCTCCGGCGCCCCGGGCCCCGCGAGAGGGGGCGCCGACGCGTTCTGAGTGCCGCTCTCGCTACGCCAGCACGTCGCCGAGGCGATAGCGCCCGGCCGGCTTGCCGATCAGCCAGCGCCCCGCGCGGAGGGCGCCGCGGGCGAAGAGGTCGCGGCTCGAAGCGCGGTGCGTGAGCTCGATGCGCTCCCCGTCGCCGAGGAGGTGCACCTGGTGATCGCCGATGACGTCGCCGCCGCGCATCGCGAGGACGCCGATCTCGCTCGCCACGCGCGCGCCGGGCTTGCCTTCGCGTCCCGTCACGAAGCGTGACTTCTCGCGGTCCTTCGCCGACTCGTCGCGCGCGGCCTTCGCGACCTCGGCGAGGCGGAGCGCGGTGCCGCTCGGGGCGTCGACCTTGAGGCGGTGATGCGCCTCCACGATCTCGATGTCGAAGTCGGGGCCGAGCGCGGCGATCGCCTTCTTCACGAGGTCCGAGAGCACGAAGACGCCGACGCTCATGTTCGGCTCCCACAGCACCGGCACCTTCGCCGCCGCGGCGTCGAGCGCGCGGTTGCCGGCGTCGTCGAGCCCGGTCGTGCCGCTCGCGATCGCGATCCCGTTCGCGGCGCAGACCTCGGCCGCGCGCGCGACGACCGCGGGCGTCGAGAAGTCGACGAGCGCCTGCGCCTTCGAGGACGCGAGGGCGTCGAGGTCGGCGGTGACCTTCACGCCGATCGCGCCGACGCCCGCGAGCTCGCCGGCGTCCTTGCCGACGTCGTCCCCCGCGCCGATCGCGGCGACGACCTCGAGCTTGGCCGCGTGGGCGAGCCGCACCACCGCGCGCCCCATCTTCCCGTTCGCGCCGAGGACGGCGATGCGTTCGGTCGCCACGCGTCAGCCGCCCTTGCTCCGCGACTCGTAGGCCTGGAGCACGGCGACGACCTTCGCGCGCGCCGCGTCGCTGCACCGCGCGAGCGGCCCGCGGACGACGTCCTTCATCTTGCCCATGTGCGCGAGGGCGGCCTTCGGGCAAGCCGGGTTCGCCTCGATGAACATCGCCTCGTGGACGTTGCAGAGGGCGAGGTGCTCGCGCCGCGCCTCTTCCATGCGGCCCTCGAGCGCGAGCTTGGTCGCGCGCACGACCTCGGCGGGGAGCACGTTCGAGGTGACGCTGATGACCCCCTTCGCGCCGACGGCGATCATCGGGAGGGTGAGCGTGTCGTCGCCCGAGAGCACGTTGATGCGCGACCCGAGGCGGCGCACGTTCTCCTGCGCGCGGAGGACGTTCCCGGTCGCCTCCTTCACCGCGACGACGTTCTTCGCCGTGTCGCAGATGCGCGCGAGCGTGTCGGTCGTGAGGTCGATCACGCTGCGCCCGGGGATGTTGTAGACGACGAGCGGCAGCTCCATCGACGCCGCGGTCGCGACGAAGTGCTGGTAGAGCCCTTCCTGCGTCGGCTTGTTGTAGTACGGCGTGACGACCATCACCGCGTCGGCGCCGGCCTTCGCCGCGGCCTGGCTGTTCGCGATCGTGCTCTTCGTCGAGTTCGTGCCGGTCCCGGCGAGGACGATGCACTTGCCCTTCGCGAGCTTCACGCATCGCTTGATCAGCTCGAGCTGCTCTTCGTGATCGAGCGCGGGGCTCTCGCCGGTGGTGCCACACGGCACGATGCCGGTGATCCCCGCCTGGATCTGCCCATCGACGAGCTTGTCGAACGCATCCCAGTCGATCGACTGGTCGTCCTTGAACGGAGTGACGAGCGCGGTGAACGTGCCTTCGAAGCGGAGAGTCATGCTGCCCCTTCATTGCGCTGCCACGCCCCGACCGCAAGACCCGCGAAGCCCCGCGTCCCGCTCCCCGGCCCCCAAACCCCAACACCATGATTTCGCTTTCTTATTTTAGGCGCGCACGACACTCCAGCCCGCCGCAACGCCTTCGGTATGCGGCGTCGCGAGGATCAGCCTTTCGCTCCGCCTCACGCCCGCTCCCCAGCCTCTCCTCCATCCCCGCGTCCACAACCCAGCCCCCAGCCAGGTAAGATCCGCTCGATGCCGGCGGTTCGCGTGGTCCAGGTAGAAGGCTTCCGCTGCTTCGATCAGCTTCGCGTCGAGGGCCTGACGCGCGTCAACCTCATCGTCGGCGCCAACAACTCGGGGAAGAGCGCGCTGCTCGAAGCCATTGAGGCCACCCTCTCGGAGGAGAGCCCCTACGTCCTGTACCGTGCGTCGTACGAGCGTGGCGAGTATCAGCGACGCGAGCGAGCGGGCGAGCGGGTCGTCGAGATAGACGTCGCGCACTGGTTCCACGGTCATCGTCTCGAAGACGGGGCCGCGTTCACTCTACGCGCGGAGGGCGATCGCCGTTGGGAGCTTCGTCGGGTCCTGAGGAAGGTGCCGACGGAGCTCGGAGCGCCCTTCGTTCCGGGGGGGCTGCTGCTCGAAATGGAGCGTACCGGAGGACGCCTATCCAACGGAATGATGCCACCGCTGCCCATCTCGGCGGACGGCACCCTTGGAGCTGGTGATCCCGCGAAGTTCGTCGGCCACGGCTTGCGACTCAAGCCTCCGGTCGTCTTCGGTACCACGGACCGCCTCTTCCCGCGCGAGCTCGCGCGGCTCTGGTCGGGCGTCGTCCTCACGCCGCGCGAGGAGCGTATCGTCGAGGCGCTCCGGATGGTCGATCCGCGCGTCGAGCGCATCGCGATCTCCGAGAGCGGAGGTATGGCCAATGCGAAGGTCCTCCTTCGCGGTGCGACGACTCCCGTCCCGCTGGGCACATTGGGCGAAGGCGTCTCTCGTATCCTCACGCTGGCGCTCAATCTTGCGCTCGCGGAAGGCGGCTTCCTCCTGCTCGACGAGATCGAGATTGGACTGCACTGGTCGGTGATGCCACGGCTCTGGCGCTTCCTCATCGAGACCGCGCGTGCGCTCGACGTGCAGGTCTTCGCGACCACGCATTCGAAGGACTGCCTCGAAGGTCTGGGCGAGGTGCATCGGTCCGCGCCCGTCCTCGCCGAAGACGTCAGCGTTCACCGACTCGAAGCAGGTCGCCAAGAGAGCGTTCGCTTTTCAGCTCGCCGCATCGGCGAGTACGCGGATCTCGCGCTGGAGCCCCGCTGATGACGCGGGGCTTGACCAAGCTCGACGCACTCTTCGTCGAAGGTCCGGACGACGGAGCGTTCATCAACGCGCTGGTCGCGAAGATGCGCGGTCTCAAGATCGCGGACTCGAGACTCGTGAGGACACTTCCGGACGCGGGAGACGCTTGGGCGCTGAAGGCGTTCGACGACTACGTCAACGAGACCAAGGGGAGACCCGACGTACGCGTCGGTCTCGTGCTCGACCGGGACCTCCCGGACAACGACAAGTGGCCATCCGTTCAAGGACGCTTGAAAGCGCTCGGTCTCAGCGCTCCGGCGCCAGCGTCGGAGGGCGCCGTCGTGGACGGACGTTATGGCATCTGGATGTGGCCAGACAACGTGACCCACGGGACGCTGGAGACCTTCGTCGCCGCCGTGCTCTCACCGTCACCGACGTACGAGTTTGCTCACGACGTATCGCGCACCGCGCGCGAGAGCCACGGGGCTGAGTTCAGAGAACGGGACCTGCCGAAGGCCGCGCTGAAAGTTCGCAGCGTGTGGCGCGACGCGACCGCGGCGGGCGGGTACGGTCACCTGGTGCGGAATCTCGAGGTACTGCCCGACCCAGCGGCCGCGTTCCTCGCGTGGTTCGACACTCTCTTCCTTCGGTAGCTCAGCCCGCGGCGCGCCGTGATCCGCGACGACCTCGCGCCCGCCGGCGCAGCTTGGCCCGCTCATTCGCGCAGGCGCGCGACGCGTTCGGTGAGGGCGGCGTGGAGGCCGGCGAGGTCGGGGCGATCCGGCGCGAGCTCGCAGGCGAGGGCGAGTTGGGCGAGGGCGGTGCGGTCGTGGCCTTCGGCGAGGTGGAGGCTCGCGGCGGTGATGCGGTAGTCGGCGCGCGTCGAGTCGAGCTCGATCGCGCGCTGCGCTGCCGCGATCGCGAGGGGGTGCTCGATGCCGGCGCGGAGGAGCGTGTACGCGTAGCGATGTTGCACGTACGCGTCGGTCGGGAGCTGTTCGACGACGCGGCCCCAGATCTCCGCCGCCTGCTTCCACTCCTTCGCCGCTTCGAGCGCGCTCGCCTGGCGGCGATGCATGCGCGTCTTGAGGCGCGCGCTCAAGTACGCGTCGTACGCCGCGCGCTCCGTCGCGTTGCCGAGCGTCGCCTCCGCCTTCGCGAGCGCCGCGAAGATCGCGTCGATCTTCGGCTTCAGCGCGCCGACGTCCTTTCGGAACCAGCGATCGGGGTGGTGCTCCTTCGCCTTCTGGAAGTACGCGCGCTTGATCGTCTTGATGTCGTCCGTCGCCGCGACCCCGAGGAGCGCGTAGTGATCGATGCGCTCGAGCCGATCGTAGAGCTCGAGGATCGCCTTCTGCTCCTCCGGCGGCATCCCGACCGCGGGGATGACCTGCGACTGCGTCTCGCTCATCACACCTTCATGATCGACGCCCAGTTGTCGGCGATCTCCTGGGCGGTCCACACCGTGCTCGCGCCGTCCTTGAACTTCCCCGCCGACTCGACAACCTTGAAAGCGTACATGCGCGCGCCGGCGACGGCGAGGACGTGACCCGTCTTGTCGCCGCAGAGATCGCTCGCGAGGAAGAGCGCCGCCGGCGTGATGTGCTCCGGCGTCATCGTGTCGACGTTCTGGAACGTGGGGAGGTCCTCCGTCATCCGCGTCTTCGCGATCGGCGCGAGGGCGTTCACGGTGATGCGATGCTTCTGGAGCTCGATCGCGATCGTGCGCGTGAGCCCGTAGATGCCCGCCTTCGCCGCGGCGTAGTTCGCCTGCCCGAAGTTGCCGAGCATGCCGCTCACGCTCGTCGTGTTCACGATCCGCCCTCCGCCCCCCCGCTTCACCGCGTGCGCGGCGAAGGCCTGCGAGCAGAGGAACGTGCCCTTGAGGTGGACCGCGATGACCGCGTCCCACATCTCCTCGTCCATCTTGAGGAACGTCTTGTCGCGGAGGATGCCCGCGTTGTTCACGAGGACGTCGACCTTGCCGAACGTCTCGACCCCGAGCGCGACGATCGCCTGCGCGCCGCCCGCGGTCGCGACCGACTCGTAGCTCGCGACCGCGCGCCCGCCGGCGGACTCGATCTCCTTCACCACCGCGTCGGCGGCGGCCTCCGAGGCGTCGCCGGCGCCGTCGCGCGCGGTGCCGACGTCGTTCACGACGACGCTCGCGCCCTCCGCCGCGAAGGCGAGCGCGTGCGACCGGCCGATGCCGTTGCCCGCGCCGGTGATGATCACGACCTTGTCGTCGAGGAGACCCATGCTCTCTGTCTATTCGTGCTCGGCGAGCAGGTCGACGAGGATCTTCTCGCCGCCGCTCGCGCCCGACACCGAGAAGAAGGGCCCCCGCACCGTGCCGGTGAACACGTGCGCGCTCGTCGCCTCCGTCGGCATCCACGGCGCCTCCGCGCGGTAGGCGCCGTTCTCGTCGACCGCGACCGCGATGCCGTCGTCCTCGACGCAGAGGCCGCCGCGGCACGGCGTGATCCCCTTCACCGCGACGAGGGGCTTGCCTCCGCCGCCGGTCCGGTACTCCGTCACGTACTCGCCGGTCGGGAGGTAGATCGCGACGCGGTCTTCGTTTTTGTCCTTTTCGCCGTGATCGACGACGTGCAGGCGGCCCTTCGTGTCGATCGCGAGCCCGTCGATGCTGCCCTTCGCCGGCTGGCCGAGCGCGATCGCGGTCACCTTGCAGCCCGCCGGCGTCGGCTCGAGCTTCGCGATCCGTCGTTCGACCGGGGCGCCGTCGACGAGCTTCGCGAACGCGACGTAGCCGCGCGTTCCGTCGCGCAGCATCGTGATCGCGGTCGGCCGCAGATCGCTCGCGGCGGTGTCGAGGTCGCTCTCGCACGGCACCGCGGGCAGCGGCGCGATGCGCGACACGACGCCGGTCGGCGACGACGTGTAGACGTTCCCGTCGTCGTCCGCGGCGAGGTAGTCGCCCGGCTCGCCGGCGGTGAACGCCTCGTCGCGGACGAGCTCGCACGTCGGCACGATCGACGTCGCGGTGTAACGCGCGAGCGTGTACGTGACCTCGTCCGCGATCTTCGCGATGTAGAGCGTCGTCTTGCAGTCCTCGTCGGTGGTGGCCCACGCGGAGCCGAGCTGCACGCCGGTGAGGTCCGCGGGCACCTTGCACGAGGCCGCGGCGCGGGCGAGCGGGCACGCGACGCTCTCGTTCGGCGCGCCGTCGGGCAGGATCGCCGCGCCGTCGGGCAAGCGCGGGACCGCGCTCGTGCCGCCGGGCCCGGCGCTCGGCGACGACTCGCTGCACGCGACGACGGCGGCAAGGACCGCCGACGTGAGGACGAGGAAGACCAGACCGCGCCGCATCGCGCGGGACGAAACCACCGCGCGGGCCGCGCGTCCAGCACCGGAGGACCGCCGTGCGGCGCGGCGTCCCTTGACGGTGTGGGGCACGCTTGATACTCGCTGAACCGTCATTCAGTTTGGTCCCACTCATCTCGAAGGAGACGCCGATGGCGGTCGATATCAAGAAGCTGTTCAACGAGGAACTTCCCGCTGCGCTCGAGAAGAACGCGGAGGACGCGAAGACGATCGGCGCGAAGTACCAGATGAACGTGACCGGCGAGGGTGAGTGGACGATCGACGTCACGTCGTCGGGCCCGAGCTGCAAGCCGGGCACGGACGCGGCGGCCGACTGCACGATCACGATCGCGGCGGAGGACTTCCAGAAGCTGATCGAGAACCCGCAGGCGAACGGCATGCAGCTGTTCTTCGCGGGCAAGCTGAAGGTCGCGGGCAACCAGATGCTCGCGATGAAGCTGCAGAAGCTCTTCGGCTACAAGTGAGCTGACGCGGTGACGCCGCTCGCCGGTATTCGTGTCCTC
Source organism: Labilithrix sp. (assembly GCA_019637155.1). Lineage (NCBI taxonomy): Bacteria > Pseudomonadati > Myxococcota > Polyangiales > Labilitrichaceae > Labilithrix > Labilithrix sp. Next base: position 46,355 of record JAHBWE010000006.1, read on the forward strand.
GATCTGTCGCGGCTCCTCCCCGGGCCGTACGCCACGCTGGTCCTCGCGGACCTCGGCGCAGAGGTCGACAAGATCGAGGACATGGCGGGCGGTGACTACCTCCGCGTGATGCCGCCGCACGTCACCGGCGGCGAGGGCACCGAGGCGACGTCGAGCATCTTCCTCGCGCTGAACCGCAACAAGCGGAGCGCGGTGATCGACCTGAAGAAGCCCGAGGCGAAGGCCGCGTTCCTCCGCCTCGTGAAGAGCTACGACGTCGTGCTCGAGACGTTCCGCCCCGGCGTGCTCGATCGCCTGGGCCTCTCGCACGCCGCCCTCCTCGAGGCGAACCCGCGCCTCGTCGTCTGCGCGATCAGCGGCTACGGCCAGACCGGCCCGCTCGCGCAGCGCGCGGGGCACGACCTGAACTACGTCTCGCGCGCCGGCGTCCTCGGCCAGCAGGGCCCCGCCGATCGCCCGCCCGCGCTCCCGGGCTTCCAGCTCGCCGACATCTCGGGCGCGCTCTACGCCGTCGTCGGCGTCCTCGGCGCGCTGCTCGAGCGCACGCGCACGAACGCGGGCCGTGTCGTCGACGTCGCGATGATCGAGACGGCGATGCCGTTCGCGATCGCGGGCTTCGGCCTCCTCTTCGGACAGCAGCCGCCGCAGCGCGGGAACGAGGCGCTCACGGGCGGGATCGCGCCGTACCAGACGTACGCGACGAAGGACGGGCGCGCGATGGCGCTCGCGTCGCTCGAGCCGAAGTTCTGGCTGCAGTTCTGCGCCGGCATCGGGCGCGAGGTCGACATGAGCGATCTGATGCCGGGCGAGCACCAGGCCGCGCTCAAGGAGCAGCTCGCCGCCGTGTTCGCGGCGAAGACGCAGGCCGAGTGGGTGCAGTTTGCAAGTGAACGCGACTGCTGCCTCGAGCCGATCCTCTCGCCGGAGGAGGCGATGAAGGATCCGCACCTCGCCGCGCGGAAGATGTTCTTCGACCTCGCCTCGCCGTGGGGTCCGATCGCGCAGATGCGCACGCCGCTCACCGCGCCCGACCGGACGCACACCGCGCCCCCGCGCTCCGGCGAGCACACCGACGACGTGCTGCGCGACGGCGGCCTCGCCGACGACGAGATCGCCGCGCTCCGCGCCGCCGGCGCCGTTCGCTGAGCTGAGACGGCGCGCCGAACGTCAGAACATCAGGCACGCGCCGAACGAGCACTTGCCGCAGCCGCGCGCGCGGCACATCGAGTCGCCGGCGGGGCCGTCGCGCGCGCGGTCGGCTACGGCTCGCCCGCCGCGCTCTGTCACGCCTTCGCCCGCGCGCGGCTTCCGTCGCCCGGCGCCGTCCGCTCCCACGCGGTCGCGGGCTGACAGCCAGGTCGAAATTCTGAAGAAGCTTGCGCAATTTGCGCAGTGGATGCGTGGGGTTGGACTCGCCCCCAGCGCTAACCCATGGAAATTGCTAGAGGCGATGCGTTTCGAAACGCAACGGCCACATGTCGGATCATGTTTGACCAGTGCGCACAATGCGCTACGCCCACCACCTCGCCAAGGGTCGGTCACTCGGCCCCCATTTCGTCGCCTCCGGAGGCTCCATGCGCGTTGGTCTTGGGCTCGTTCTCTTCGCTGCGCCGGCATTCGCCGCGATCGCCGCAGTTGGTTGCACCGCGAACGACGAGGGCGCCGACTCGGCCTCCGAGGTCCGCGTCTCGCCGGAGCTGTCCGATCTCGAGCTCGCGTCGAAGGCCTCGCAGCTCCTGAGCGCGGAAGGCTCGAAGTGCTCGACGTGCCACACCGCGGGCAAGGAGGACATCCTCCGCTGGGGCGCCGCTTACAAAGCCGTGAAGGACGAGTGCCTCGCTCCGGCGCTCCCGCTCACCGCGCTCGAGCGCATCGACTGCCTCCGTCAGGACAAGACCGACGCGACGTCGTGGTTCACCGCCGAGAAGCTCGGTCTCTACTCGGGCGGGGCGCACCTCGCGGAGTTCGAGGCGCTCTTCAAGGCCGCGTACCCCGAGGACGAGTGGGAGCTCCGCTTCAAGGAGTTCAAGACCGCCGCCGGCATGCCCGCGTTCAACCGCCCCGGCTTCACCGCCGACGAGTACGCGCTCGTCGCGAAGTGGGCCGACCGCGGCCTCCCGAAGATCAACGAGGTCATGGCGCCGCCGGGCGAAGCCGAGTGCGTGCCGAGCACGACGCCCGAGCTCCAGGCGCACATCGAGCGGATGAAGACGGAGGGTTGGGGCGCGCGCCTCGCCGCCGCGAGCACGCCGATGGCCCTCTGCGGCGCGGCCGAGAACCCGGTCGACTGCCTGACGTCGCTCCCCGACCTCACGCAACAGATGGGCGTCGAGGGCACGACGCAGACGCTCCGCGAGCTCCGCAAGCTCGAGTTCCGCACGAGCTTCTGGGTTCGCAGCTCGCCCGACGGCCGCTTCGCCGCGGTCGGCGGCTCGCCGTCGAAGATCATCGACCTCGACGCGCCCGCGACCGCGGCGTACGTCTCGGTGCAGGCGCCCTACGATCCGGGCTTCTTCCCGAACAACGACGGCTTCACGTACGCCGGCGCGGGCGGCGGCGGCATTCGCGTGTGTCGCTCGAGCGTCATCCACGACGCCTTCGCGTCGGGTCAGAGGATCACGTTCAACGAGCCGTCCTGCACGAGGATCATCGACACGGTCTACCAGTCGATCGGCGCGTCGGTGGACGGGTCGCTCTACTTCATGGCCACGGGCGCGCACACGAACGACTCGGGCTCGAGCTCGGGCCCGCTCGGCGCCTCCTTCGGCGCGAACGCGACGACGACGCTCACGCCGATGTTCAACGACGGCACGAAGTACGTGCCGGGCCAGAACGTCCAGGTGAAGATCCCGCAGGAAGGCGACCAGCAGATGTCGCCGACGAACACGCTCCTCATCACGCGCTTCGGCCAGAAGGCGGGCCGGGCCGGCTTCCGCATTCGCAGCGTCACCCCGCGCTTCGGCGCGCCGACCGGCGACGCGGGCGCGAGCGCGCTCCCGAGCGTGCGGGTCGAGACGAAGGTCCTCGGCACGATCTGCCTCCAGGGCGGCAAGCCCCAGCTCTCGTTCGACGAGCGCTTCATCGCGGTGCACCAGTACGTCGACCCGAACGCGAACCCGGCCGGCCTCCCGATCGGCACCGCGAACATCTTCGTCCACGACCTCAAGACCGGCCGTCAGGTGCAGCTCACGAAGCTCCGCGCCGGCCAGAAGGCGCTCTTCCCGCACTGGCGCGCGGACGGCTGGCTCTACTTCCTCGTGAAGGACAACACCGGCAAGGAGTCGCTCGTCGCGAGCGACGTGGCCCTCCGCCTCTCGGCGGAGTGAGGACCGAGGGCGCTTGATCCGCTCGGTCGGTCTTCTTCTCGCGCTGGCCGGGGCCGTCGGCCTCGGCGCGTGCACGAGCCTCTCGAACGAGAGCGCCGGCACGGCGGAGCAAGAGATGAACCCGACCGACCGCCTCCTCGTCGGACGCGGCGCCCCTTATCCCGCCGACCTCGAGCTCCGCGATCGCCTCCCCGCGCTCCGCTCCTCGCAGAGCGAGCGTCGCGCGGCGGCGTGGCAGATCGCGAAGCGCGTCCTCGAGCCGGTGAAGGTCGACGGCGGCACGCGCACGATCCCGCGCTTCCAGACCTGGTACGCGAAGGAGGAGTTCCTCCCGATGTTCGACCGCATCCTGCGGCGGACCGCGAAGGAGGACCTCCTCGCGAAGAAGCGACCCACCGCCGAGCAGATCGACGAGGCGTTCGCGTGGGAGGCGGAGCGCGCGATGACGATGCCCGACGGCACGCCGGAGCGCCTCGCCGATCGCCGCGCGCACCTCGACGCGAACGGCGACGCCGCGCTCGGCGGCCCCGAGCGCGTGCTCATGAGCCCCGAGCTCGTGGGGCATCTTTATGCCCACTACGACAGCGTCCTCGGCTGCATCGGGAACGTCCCCGCCGCCGACGCGCCGCCGCCGAGCGACACGAACTTCGCGCCGTGCGTCGGCGAGGAGATGCCGCCCGGCGCGGTCGTCGTGAAGGCGCGCTGGGTCCCGGAGTCGCTCCCGCTCGACGCGTGGGACACCGACGCGACGACGCTCGAGGAGAAGCTCACCGCCGGCGAGTGGGGGACCGCCCCGCGCACGGTCGCGCCCGCCGCCGACGCCATCTACACGATGACGCTCCCCTCTGGCGCGCGCATGCGCCTCGCCGCGCTCCACATCATGTCGAAGGAGCTCCGCGACTGGGCGTGGGTCTCGCTCTTCTGGTCCGATCGGCCGGACGCCGACTTCGGCGCCGACCGCCCGAGCGAGGACTTCACCGGCCCGTTCGCGAGCTACAAGATGTGCGCGACGGTCGACTTCGACGAAGAGGACGACGGCACGCAGCCGCGCAAGAGCTCCTTCTCCGACGACACCCTCGCCGCCGCGATCGACGCGACGCGCAAGTTCGGCCCCCGCACGTGGTGCTCGAACCCGTACCTCGAGGACGGCGTCCACAACGCGAAGACGAACTGCATCGGCTGCCACCAGCACGCCGGCACGCGCCACACGACGACGACGATCCTCGAAGGCGAGGGCGCGTTCCCGGACGGCTCGCGCGCGCGCCACCGCGAGAACTTCCCCGCCGACTACACCTTCCTCACCGGCACCGGCCTCGAGCTCGGCGCCCTGATGCAGGCAAAGTACAACCAGCTCGCGCAGCCCTGACGCCCGCGCGCGAGGGAGGCGATTTCATCTCCGTTTCACGCCGGGTACCGCGCCGCTTCAAGGTGGTCGCGCAGAGTGGAGGGGATGAAGATCCTCTACGGCGTGATGGGCGAAGGGTTGGGGCACACGATGCGGGCGCGGGCGCTCGTGCGCGGGCTCGAGGCGCGCGGGCATCGCGTGTGCGTCGCGACGTCGAGCCGGGCGGTGCCGATCTTGCGCGGGCACGGGATCGAGACGATCGCGATCGACGGGCTCGCGCTCGCGTACCGCGACGGCGCGGTGCTGCGGGCGCGCAGCGTCGCGACGGTGGCTCGGGCGGCTCCGCACGCGCTGCGGCGCAACGTGCGCGCCGCGCTGGGTGAGGTCCGCGACCTCCGGCCCGACGCGGTCGTCACCGACTTCGACTCGTTCGCGTACGCGGTGGGCCGCACGTGGGGCCTCCCGATCGTGTCGTTCGATCACCAACACGTGCTCGATCGCTGTCGCCACCCGCGCGCGATCGCGGAGCGGCTCTCGCCCGACTTCCGCGCCGCGCGCGCGTTCGTCCGCGTGAAGACCCCGCGCTGCGCGCACTTCGTCGTGACGTCGTTCTTCTTCCCGCCGCCGCGGAGCGCGAAGACGACGCTGGTCGGGCCCGTCGTCCGTCCCGAGGTCGCCGCAGCGCGGCCCACGCGCGGTGAGCACGTCGTCGTCTATCAGAGCGCGAACGGCGATCGGCGCCTCGTCCCCGCGCTCCTCGCGAACGCGCACGTCCCCTTCGTCGTGTACGGCGCCGGCGCGGTCGGTCGCGTCCGCAACGTCGAGCTCCGCGCGTTCGACGAGGCGCGCTTCGTCGCCGACCTCGCGAGCGCGCGCGGCGTGATCGCGAACGGCGGCTTCACCACGATCGCGGAGGCGCTCTACCTCGGCAAGCCCGTGCTCTCGGTGCCGCTCCGCCACCAAGGCGAGCAGGAGCTCAACGCCGCCTACCTCGCCGCGCTCGGGCTCGGGATGCGCGCGCGGCGGATCGACGAGGAGGTCGTCCGCTCCTTCGTCGATCACCTCGATCGCTTCCCCGCCGCCCACGACGTGCGCCTCGGCACCGGCAACGCCGACGCCGTCCACGCGGTCGAGCGCGCGCTCGCGGAGGCGGCGTGAGCACCGATCCCTACGCCGTCTCCACCTTCGAGGAGTTCTGGCCTCGGTACGAGGAGATGCACTCGCGGCGCGCGACGCGCATCGGGCACGCGGTCGCGACGGCCTCGTTCCTCGGGCTCGCGACGGCCGGGGTCTTGCTCCGGCAGCCGCTCCTCTTCGTCGCCGCGCCGCTCGCGGACCACGCGATCGCTCAGCTCTCGCACCGCCTCTTCGAGCGGAACGCGACGCGCCCGTGGCGGAGTCCGATGTGGCACGCCCGCGCCGAGCTCCGGCTGTTCCGGCGCACGCTGCGAACGGCGCTACCCACCCGGAGCCGCCGAGGCTCGGGAGCATTCTGACTTTCACACGCGTTTCACCGGCGCGGGCGCGAGCGCGGCCGTATCTTCCGGAGAGCCCGTGCCGCGCATCTTGCTCATCGACGACGACGCATCGCTCCTCGACGCTCTGTCGCTCGCGTTCGAGGACGCAGGGCACGAGGTGTTGACCGCGACGGACGGCACGCGCGGCATGGACCGCGTGCTCGCCGATCGGCCCGACGCGGTCGTGAGCGACGTGAACATGCCGGGGCTCGACGGCTTCTCGCTGTGCCGGAAGCTCCGCGCGAGCGGGGACGGCGTCCCGTTCGTGCTCCTGACGTCGCGCGACGACGAGATCGACGAGACGCTCGGCTTCGAGCTCGGCGCCGACGACTACGTCGCGAAGCCGTTCTCGACGCGCGTGCTCCTCGCGCGCGTCGCGTCGCTCCTGCGCCGCGAGGCGCTCCGCTCCTCCGCCCAGAGCGAGCGGCCGATCGCGAAGGGCGCGCTGGAGCTCTACCCCGGCCGGCTCGAGGTGTTCTACGCGCGGACGCCGATCGTCGTCACCGTGACCGAGTTCCGCCTCCTCGAGGCGCTCGCGACGCGCGCGGGCACCGTCCTCAGCCGCGACCGCCTCCTCGAGCTCGTGCGCGGCGATGACTCCGTCGTCGCGGAGCGCATCATCGACACGTACGTGCGGCGCCTGCGGCGCAAGCTCGAGGTGGTGGACGCGTCGTTCGATCGGATCGAGACCGTCATCGGCGCCGGGTACCGCTGGAAGGACTGAGTGGACGGAGCTCCGCGCCTCCCCACGCGGCTCCGGCCCGCTTCGCTCCGCACGAACGCGCTGCTCATCGCGCTCGCGATGCTCGTGCTCCCGCAGGCGATCGTGATCGGGTGGAGCCTGATGGAGCGCGACATCGGCGGGAAGCTCCAGTGGGAGACGCGGATGGCGGTCGACGAGACGATCGCCGTCCTCGGCTCCGATCCGGACGCGCCGGGCGTGAGCGAGGCGGTCACCGCCGTCGCAGCGCGGTGGGGCACGCGCATCCGCGTGGTGAAGAAGGACGGCACCGTCGTCGTCGACGCCGACGCCGACCGCGGCACCGACGTCGTTCACCAGGTCGGCACGCTCTTCTTCGGACCCGACGGCGCGCCCACCCTCCGCGAGCTCGACGAGACGCTCGGCCCCGTCGTGAAGCGCGAGGAGGTGGTCGCGGTCACGGGGTGGGCGGAGGCAGAGCCGCCCGCGCCGCCGCCGCTGCCGGAGGGGACCGCCCATCGCGCGAGCGTGCTCAGCGTGCCGACGGTGGAGGCGAACATCCGGACCGGGTGCCGGACGTCGCCCGCGGGGAAGCTCCTTTTGTGTCACGCCGCGGAGGCGGCGACGATCGGCGGCGAGCCGCACGTCGTCTACGCGCAGGAGTCGTCGCGCCGGGCGGTGCGCGCGCTCTACGACCTTCGCTATCACCTCGCGCGGCTGTCGATCATGATGTTGCCGTTCACGTTGCTCTTCGCGTGGTGGATGGGGCGGCGGATGGCGCGCCCGATCGAGTGGCTGCGCGATCGCGTCCTCGAGAAGGCGCGCGCGGCGAACCCGCGTGCGGACATCGACCTTCGCGGCGGCGAGGAGGTGCGCGACCTCGCCGTCGCGTTCAACGACCTCCTCGGCGCGCTCGACGAGAGGCGGCGCGCGAACGAGGCCTTCGCCGCCGACCTCGTCCACGAGTTCAAGAACCCCGTCGCCGCGATCCGCTCCGCGGCGGAGTCGCTCGCGGCGAGCGGCGGGGCCGACGCCCAGCGCGCCGCCCGCATCGCGAAGATCCTCGCCGACTCGAGCGCGCAGCTCGACGCGCTCGTCTCGCAGTTCCTCGAGCTCGCGCGCGCCGAGGCGGGGATGCCGAACGAGGACCGCGGCGACGTCGACCTCGGCGCGCTCGCGAAGGGGATCACCTCCGCGCGCGAGGACGCGCGCTACGAGGTCGAGGTGGTCGAGGACGCGATCGTGGTCGGCGTCGCGACGCGCCTCGACTCGCTCGTGCGGAACCTCGTCGACAACGCGGCCTCGTTCGCGGGCAAGGACGGCGAGGTGCGCGTGCGCGTGCGCGTGGAGCGCGAGGACGCGCGCGCGGACGGCGCGGGCCCGAGCGTGATCCTCGAGGTCTCCGACTCCGGTCCCGGCATCCCGCCCGCCGATCTGCCGCGCGTGTTCGACCGCTTCTTCAGCGCGCGCAAGCAAGGGCGCGGCACCGGCCTCGGCCTCGCGCTCGTGAAGGCGATCGCGGAGGCGCACGGCGGCTCGGTCGAGGCGCGCTCGGAGGGCGCGACGTTCCGCGTCGCCCTGCCCGCGAAGCCACGCGAATAGCGAGCGCGTCGCCCTACCCGCGAAGCCGCGCGAACGGCGAGCGCGCCTTTCATCCACGTTTCACGCCGCGCGCGAAGCCCATCCATCTCGGCCGGTCACGATGAGCGCATGACAACGCTCGTCACCCTCCTCGACATCGCGTGCGGCCGTCCGATCCCGAGAGAAGACGCCGGCCCGGCGCGCCGTCTCCAGCTCGTCGTCCTCGCGTTCCTCGCCGCGTGCGTGTTCGCGGGCGCGTGGGGCGCCGCCGCCGGCAGCGCGACCGCGGGGATCGCGATCGCGAACCTCTACAAGGTCCCGATGGTGATCCTGCTCTCGTCGGCGTTCGCCGCGCCGGCGGGCCTCCTCGCGTGGCGCCTCAGCGGCGCGCCGGTGCGCGGGAGCGACCTCGCGCTCGGCTTCTCCGGCGGTGTCTTCGGCGGCACGCTCGTCCTCGCGGTGCTCGCGCCGATCGTCGCGCTCTACTACCACTCGAGCGCGTGGGGCGGCCCGATGCTGGGCCTCGGCTCCGCCGTCCTCGCGCTCGCGACGGGGACGATCATGTTCGTCCGCGGCACGATCAAGCGCGTGCCGGAGGGCGCCTCGAAGGCGGCGACGCTGCTCCCGGTCCTCGTCACGCTCGGCATGCAGCTCCTCACGCTCGTGCAGCTCGCCGCGATCGCGGCACCGATCTTCCCCGAGCACACGCCGCTCAGCGGCGGGATCGATCACATCGTCCAATGAGCGCCCTCCTCCTCGCCGCCGCCTGCCAGCTCGAGGTGCCGCTCGCCGGCGCGATCGCGACCGCGCACCGAACGGAGGAAGGGATCGCCTGGGACGCGCGTTACGTCGTGAACGTGGACGCCGTCGCCGACTTCCAGGGAGGCCGCATCCCGCTCGCGGTGCCGCTCCCTCCCGGCGAGCTCCTCCGCGCGACGCCCGGCGTCACCGCGATCACGGAGGACGATCGCGTCACCGCGCTCTGCGTCGAGCCGCTCGCGCTCGAAGGGCGCACGATACGTGTATCTTTCATGCAACCCGCCGCCCTCGGTCCGGGCCGGACCGTCCCGCTCGGCGCGCCGATCGCGGCGGGCATCACCGTTCAGATCATCGACGCTCACGCGAAGGAGGACCTCCGTCTCGACGCGATGCGCGGCGGCACGCTCGAGCCGCACGTCGGCTTCCTCGCCGCGCGCGGCATCGGCCACGACGCGCGCGAGGAGGCGCGCCGCCTGACGAACGCGCCGCCGATCGTGAGCCGCACCGCGGTGTACGTGCGCGGCGCCGACGTCCACGCCGCCGGCGGCCTCGAAGGCCGCATCGGCTCACGCGCACGCGAGCGCGGCACCGTGATCGGCGTCGCGCTCGCGTTCGTCGCGGTCGTCGCCGCCCTCGTCGCCGCCGCGAAGAAGCTCCGCCGCGCCGCCACCCTCGAACGCGCCGACGCCCTCTTGGTCCAAGAGATTCAGCTCGCTTCGGAACGCGCGACGCCGCCGGCGCGCGCGGCGTCGCCGTCGGTCGCGGTGCCTGAGCGCGCGGCGTCGCTGTCTGCCTCGGCCGTGAGCGTGTCGGCGGTGGGGCCTGGGTTTCCGGAGCCGGCGAAGCGGCTGGTCTGAGCGAGGATGCCCACCTTCTTTCCTGCGTCGCTCACGCTGCTGGTCATCGTGGTGCTCGCTGTGCCGCTCTTCTTCGCGATGCGCGTCGTGCAGCCGGCGTGGTGGCGGTCGACGCGTGCGCGGCGGCTCGCGCTCGGGCTCCTCGGGGCGCTCGTCGCGGGCGTGCTCGTGTGGGTCGGCGGTCGCGCGGCGGGCCTCGAGTCGATCGTGTGGGTCGGGGCCGGCGTCGCGTACGTCGGCGTGCTCACGTTCTTCCCCGCGTCGCTGACGATGCCCGTCGTCGCGGCGGCCGATCGCCTCGTCGCGCGGCGCGGCGCTCCGCCGAACGCGCTCTCGCGTCGTGCGCTGTTCGCGCTGCCCGCCCTCACCGCCGCGACGAGCGCGAGCGGCTTCGCGTCCGCCGAGGCGGCGCCGATCGTGCGCCACATCCCGCTCCGCTTCGCGGGCCTGCATCCCGATCTCGAGGGCCTCCGCATCCTCCAGCTCAGCGACGTCCACCTCGGCGCGGGCCGCGGCCTCGTCGAGCTCCGGCGCGCGCTCGCGGACGCGATGATCACCGCGCGCCCCGACCTCATCGTGCTCACCGGCGATCTCGCCGACGACCCTTCGCTCATCCCCGCCGCGCTCCGCATGGTGACGGAGGCGAACGCGCGCTACGGCGCCTACGCCTGCCTAGGAAACCATGAATATCACCATATCACCGAGTCTCGGCCGGCCTACGAGCAGAGCGACGTGCCGCTCCTCGTCGGCAGCGGCCGCAGCGTGCGCGTCGGCCGCGCGACGCTGTACGTCGGCGGCGCCGACGATCCGGTGCACATGCGCGGCGACCTCGCGTCGCGGCTTCGCCCCACCGTCCGCGCCGCGGCGAAGGGCGCGCCGGCCCACGCCGACTTCCGGCTCCTCCTGTCGCATCGCCCCGAGGGGCATGGGCCCGCGGCGGAGGAGGGCTTCGACCTCACGCTCGCAGGTCACACGCACGGCGGGCAGCTCGGGTTCCTCGGGAAGAGCTTCTTCGAGCTCCTCGACGCGACGGTCGGCTGGTGGGGCGCCTACGCGAAGCCCGGGAAGCGAGGGCGGACGAGCCGCCTCTACACCACCTCCGGCTTCGGCCACTGGTTCGGGTTCCGCCTCGGCTGCCCGGCCGAGATCCCGATCCTCGTCCTCGAACGCGAGGAGGCAGGCGCCCAGCCTGCGCGCTCCGATCAGGCCTGACATTTCGATCATGTTCGGCCGAACGACTGTCGTCGATCGGACACGATCACCTCTGAATTCCCGCGGAAAATGGCGAGGAGCGAAAAAGTTGGCCGCGGCGCGGGACTTGCTCTACCAGAGGGCGCCGCCATGGACCGCGACCAGCTTCTCAAGCTTCTGCTCCCCCTCTGGGGCGTCGCCTTCGTCGCTGGCTTCATGATGGCGTGCCGCTGACCTAGCGGGACCTAGCGCGCGCCGCGACCCTTCCGCGTCGTCCGCGGCAGCGCGGTTTGGCTCGTCGCGACGAGGTCGAGGCCGTCGCGCTCGCCGGCGCGGAGGCGCGCGATCCCCGCCCACGCGATCATCGCCGCGTTGTCGGTGCAGCTCGCGAGCTCCGGCAGCACCGCGCGCATGCCGTGCTCCGCCGCGAGCGCCGCGACGCGCGCGCGGAGCTCGCTGTTCGCCGCGACCCCACCGCCGATGACGACCGTGCGCACGTCGGGGCTCTCGGGCCGCAGGCGCTCCGCGCGCGCGGCGGCGAGGAGCTTCTTCGCGAGCACGGACGTCACCGCGCTCTGGAACGACGCGCAGAGGTCCGCGAGCTCCTGCTCCGAGCGGGGCGGCTTCTCGCGCACGATCGCCGCGACCTGCGTCTTGATCCCGGAGAAGCTCATCTCGAGCGTCCGCGTGTGGCCCATCGGGAGCGAGAGCGGGACCGCGCTCGCGTTCCCCTTCTTCGCGAGGCGATCGATGACCGGCCCGCCCGGATAGCCGAGGCCGAGGAGCTTCGCGACCTTGTCGAAGGCCTCGCCCGCGGCGTCGTCGCGCGTCGCGCCGAGCTCGCGCACGTCCTTCGCGAGCGGCCCGTCGACGCGGTAGATCGCGGTGTGCCCGCCCGACGCGAGGAGCGCGACGAACGGGAACGCGGGCGGCTCCTCCGCGCTCGCGCCGGCGCCGTCGCTCTCGGCGCCCCGCCTCAAGAACACCGCGCCGAGGTGACCGACGAGGTGATCGACGCCGACGAGCGGGATGCCGGTCGCCCACGCGAGGCCCTTCGCCGCTTGCACGCCGACGAGGAGCGCGCCGACGAGGCCGGGGCGGTTCGTCACCGCGAGCCCGTCGATGCGATCGAGCCCGACGCCCGCCTTCGCGAGCGCGTCGTGGAGGACGGGGCCGAGGTTCTTCAGGTGATCGCGCGACGCGAGCTCGGGGATGACGCCGCCGTACGGCGCGTGGAGATCGACCTGGCTCTGCACGACGTCGGCGAGGACCCGGCCGGTCTCGTCGACGATCGCCACGCCGGTCTCGTCGCACGACGACTCGATCCCTAGAACGAGCACGGCCCGGGCTCTTCTTGCAGCTGGAAGACGGCGAACATCGGCGTCGCGACGCCGGGCGGCGACACACCCGCGTCCGTCTGCGGCGCGCCGCGGAGGAGCCGCGCCTCGATCTGCTTCGACTGCATGAGCGAGAGGATCACGAACACGTCCTGCGAGTCCTCGGGCTGGCCGCCGTCGAGCGGCGTGGGCGACGCGGCGTAGAGGAGGTTCTGGATGCGCCCGTCGCCGAACGTGAGCGTGGAGAGCGGATCGTGCCAGAGCTGCGGGATCGGCCGCAGCGGAGCGGCGCGGAAACGCCCGTCCGACGTCGTCACCGTGCCGGGCGTGTCCTGGAGGCGCTCGGTGTCGAGCGTGACGCACATGCGCGTGTCGTCGCCGATGCCCGCGCGGACGAGGTTGCCCGCGACGACGCGACCCTCGAAGCGGCCGTCGTGCGTCGAGAACTTCGAGACGTCGCGGCACGCGCCGAGGAGGAGCGCGCTCGCGGCGAGCGTCGCGACCACGATCGTGAGATCGGGCGCGAGACCAGGCGCGAGATCGGGCGCGCGGTCAGGTCTCGGCGTCTTCTTCATCGGCCGCGAGGGCGGCGGAGAGCGGCGCCTGGAGCTCGCGGAGGCCGGCGAACGGAGAGAACTCCTCCTCGTCGTCTTCCACGCCGATGCGCTCCTCGCGCACGATCTCTTCGCCGTTCTCCGGTTCGAAGAGCGACGCGAGCGACGCCCCGAGCGCGAGCGCCGCCTCGATGTCGCCGCGTTCGTAGAGCTCGCGCATCGCGCCGACGCGATCGTCCTTCGGTGACACGCCCGACTCCGAGGGCGCGTACGAGTCGGGCCGATCGCCGAAGCCGGACGCCGGCATCATCGTCGGACGATCGCTCTCGCGCGGCTCCTCGCCCGGCATGGACGGAGGCACGAGGGTGCGAGCCTCATGATCGACCTCGAGATCGAGATCGACGTAGCCGAACTTCGCGAGCGCCGCCATCGGGGGCCAGTTTCTTAGCAGACCTTCCGCCTGGGGCGAGCCCGATCCGCCCGGAATCTGCACCCGGAGACCCCGACGAGACGCTCCAGCTATGCCTTATTTATCCACATGTTCCGGCGTGGCGGACCGCATCAGCGGCTGCGGATGCGGGTGGCGGTCTCGCGGACGCGGGGCTCCGCGTCGTGGGTCGCCATCTGCGTGGCGAGGGCCGCGGCTTCGTTCTTGTCGTAGCTCGAGAGCGCGACGAGGGCAGCCTCGCGGACGAGCGCGTAGGGCTCCTTCGTCGCCGCCTCCTTCAGCGCCTTCGTCGCCTCCGCGCCGCCGAGGCGTCCGAGCGCCTGCGCGGCGAGGACGCGCATCGCCCAGCTCTCGTGCGAGCGCATGACCTTCGAGGCGGCGGCGACGGCGGCGGTGTCCGGCCGCCGCTCCGCACTCGTGCCGATCGACGAGAGCGCGACGCGTTGCACCGCGTCGCTCGAGTCCGTGACAGCGCGCGCGATGGCGGAGCTCGCGGCCTCCGACTTCGATCGCGCGAGGAGCACGATCGCCTTCATCCGCACGCTGGGGTCGGGGTGGCGGGAGAGCGCGACCACGCTCGGCTCGATCGCGGCGCTGATCGCCTTCACCTTCGCGCGCGCGGCGGCGAGGTCGGGCGTGTCCTCCGCGGCGAAGAGGAACGGCTCGAGCGTGCCCTCGCGCGTGCCCATCGCGTCGAGCACGGCGCGCGCGCGCTCGGTCGAGGTCGCGAGCGCGCCGGTCGCGGAGCGCTCGAGCGACTCCGAGAACGCGACGAGCGCGGCGGCGCGGTCCTTCGCGGGGAGGTTCTTGGGGACGAGCTGATCGAGCGTCGTCTCCGCCTCCACGTCGTCGTCGGGAGCGGGGACGCCGGCGGAGAGGCCGTCGCCCGCCGTCTTCGTCGCGACCATCACGAGCGCCGCGGTCGCGGCCTGGCGCAGCGAGTCGGACGAGCGCCGCGCCCGCGCGCTCTCTCCTTCGCCCGCGAACACGGCGTCCGTCATCGCGTGGAGGCTCGCCTTGCCGCCGAGCGCTTCGGCCTTGCCGGCGCGCGCGCTCATCCGCCCGATCGCGAGGAGCGCCATCTGGCGCGGGAGCGGATCGGAGTCCTCCGCGATCGTGACGAGGGACGTCACCTCGCTCGTCGCGTCCATCTCGCCGAGCGCGTAGGCCGCCGCCGCGCGCGCCGCTCCTCCGGCCTCGAGCGACTTCGCGGTCTGCGCGACGATCGGCACCGACGGCTTGTCCTTCAGCGCGCCGAGGCCGAGCACCGCGAACGCGCGCATGTCGGGGGAGCCCTTCTGCGCGACGCGCTTCAGGAGCGGGATCGCGCGCCGGTCGCCGAGGCGGGCGACGGCCCAGGACGCCGCGCGCGCGACCGTGTCCGACGCCATCGCGTCGCCGCCGCCCTCGCGCGGGAAGAGGAGGCCCTCGTATTTCGGGAGGAGGGCCGGGTCCTTGAGCGCGCCGCACGCGAGCATCGCGCGGGTGCGGAGCGGACCTTCGCCCTGGCCGGTCGCGAACGTGAAGAGCGCGGTCGACGCGTTCTTGTTCTGTACGTAGCCGAGGACGTCGATCGCGATGCGCTGCTGGCCCGCGTCGCCGTCGGCGAGCGCGTCGAGGAGCGGCTTCACCGCGCGGCCGCCGATGCGCGCGAGCGCCGCCTTCGCGTCCTCCGCGTCCTTGCCGCTGCCGTGCCGCACGCGCTGGACGAGCGCGAAGGTGAGGTTGCCGTAGATCTCGACGAGGAGCCGCCGGTAGATCTTCTTCTGCGGGTTGCCGATCGCGAGCGGCAAGAGCTCCTGCTCGAGCGACTCGAGCGTGCCCTTGCCGAGGTTGATCTGCATCGAGAGCCGCGCCGCGCGCGAGACCAGCTCCTCGTCGGGCGCGCCGCGGAGGACGCGGCGAAAGAGGCGATCCGCTTCATCCGTCTGACCCTTGGAAAGCAGCAGATCGGCCAATTCAAGGTATACCGGGAAGAGGCGGTCGTTCTTCGCGATCGCGGCGCGGAACTCGAGGATCGCGTGCTCGATGTCGCCGCGCTGGCGGTAGCGCATCCCGAGCTTGTGGTGGCCCTCGGCGTCGTCGGGGTTCAGCTCCACCGCGCGCGCGGCGTACTTGATCGCGTCCTCGTCGCGGTAGAGGCTGATCGCGTAGTCGGCCATGCGCTGGTAGAGCTGGCGCGCGCTCTTCGGGTCGACGGCGATGAGCTTCTCGAGCACCACGATCGCGTCCGCGATCTTGTTCTCCTGGACGAGGACGCGCTCGAGCGCGAGGTAGCTCTCGGTGTCGCCGGGCGCGAGCTCGATCACGCGGCGCAAGGTCTGCTCGCTCTCGGCGAGGTGGGTGCGGAGATGGAGCTGCACCTCGGCGAGCATGCGCCCCGCCTCGACGTCGGGCGGCTTGCCCTCGAACTTCGCCTTGAGCGGGGCGATCTGGCTGTCGAGGACGTGCTCGAAGCCCCAGAGCGTGACGATGCGCGATCGCGACTCGCGCGCGAGCAGCTTGTCGTTCGTCGCCTTCGCCTTCTCCGCGAGCTCCTGCCAGAGCACGCGCGCCTCCTTGTAGCTCTTGGAGCGCTCGAGCGCGGAGGCGAGCTGCTTCTTGTAGCCGACGTTGCTCGGCTCGAGCTGCGTCGCCTCGCGGAACGACTGGAGCGCGTCGGCGAGCATGTCGTGCTCCATGTAGACCTCACCGAGCGCGGAGAGCGCGCGCGCGCGCGGCGTGATCGTGGTGAGGATGCGCTTCCAGGTCTGGACCGCGAGCTGCTGGTTGCCGTCCTGGAAGTAGCGATCGCCGAGGTCGACGAGGTGGCCGGGGTCGTTCGTGTTGATGCCTACGATTCGGGTGAGCACCTTGAGCGAGCGCTCGTTCTCGCCGATGCGGCCGTAGAAGTCGGCGAGGCGCGAGAGCACCTCCTCGTCGTTCTGGCCGCGCGCCTCGAGCTCGACGAGGAGCTTCATCGCGCGCGTGCGATCGCCGCGCTGCATGAGCGCCTCGCACTGATCGAACACGAACTGCGGGTTGTTCGGGGCGGCGCGGATGAGCGCCTCGTACTCAGTGATCGCCTTGTCGAGCTCGCCCTGCGATTGCAGGACGCGGATCATCTTGAGGCGGAGATCGATCTGGCGCGGGTTCACCGCGAGCGCCTTCGCGTAGGTCTGGAGCGCCTTCGCGCTGTCGCCGGTCTCCTCGTAGAGCGCGCCGAGGAGCGCGAGGCGCTGGAAGTCGGTCGGGTGCTCGTCCTCGAGTTGCTTGATGAGGATCGGGAGCTGCTGATCGGCGCGGTAGATCTCGCTGATCGTCTCGTAGATCTCGGCGCGCACGGCCGCTTCCTGGCCCGCGCTCTGGAGCGCCTTCTTCAGGGTGGCGAGCGCCTCCTGGTTCTTGTGCGCCTTCGCCTGCGCCTTGCCGAGGTCCTTCAGCGCCGGCGCGAGCGCGCGGTTGTCGCCCTGCGAGGCGGCGACGAGCTCCTTGAACTCCGCCTCCGAGCGGTCGTACTCCGCGCGCTGGTACAGCTCGCGCGCGAGCTCACCTTTCACGAAGAGGCTCGTCGGCTGCATCTTCACGAGCTGCGCGTGGAAGCCCTTCGCCGCCGCCCAGTCCTTCGCGTCGAGCGCGAGCGTCATCAGCGTGCGGACGGTCTGCTCCTTGTCGGCGGGCACCGTCTGCAGCGCGAGCGCCTCTTCGTAGCGCTTGCGCGCGGCGGCGACGTCGCCGCGGTCTTGCAAGAGGCGCGCGAAGGCGAGGAGCGCGACGGGATCGGTGTTCTTGAGGCCGATCGCCTTCTCGTACGTCTTCACCGCGTCGTCGGCGCGCCCGTCGATCTTGTAGACGCCGGCGAGCGACACCGTCGCCGCGTACTGCTCGGCGCCGGCCTGCGCCGCCCTCGTCTCGAGGTCCTTCACGAGGTTGTTGAGGTTGCCGTCCTTGTCGCGATAGAGCTGCGCGAGGCGCTGGAGCGGGAACGGCGAGCCGGGCTGCGAGAGGACGATCTTCGTGTAGCGCTCGATGAGGACGGTCTGCGACTGCCCGACGTCCGGGTTGGTGGGGCCGGGCTTCGCGGGCCCCGGCTTCGCGGGGCCGGGTTTGCCGGGGCCGGGCTTGGCGGGTCCCGGCTTCGGCTTGTGGCGGCCGCGCGGATCGAAGTCCTGGCCGTGCGCGACCGGCGCGACGAGCGCGAGCGAGAGCCCGATCAGAGCGAAGAGACGACGATGTCCGCGCACCCTTCGAGCATATACGCGCGAGCCCGGAAAAGCTTGGGCCGCCTGAGCTCGGCCGTTCCCGGCGCCGCACCTCTACGCGGGCCAATTTCAGGCGACAAATCCTGCTGGGCTCGTAAGAACACGCGCCGGGCATGAACACCCATCGCTTACCGCTTCGCTTTCAGTTTCGGGTCGTCGAGCAGACGGAGCTCGATCGCACGGTCGTGGTGCGCGGGAGCGCGTGCCCCAACTGCGATCGCCCGGTGGAGGAGGACTTCAGGTTCTGCGCCGGCTGCGGCCAGAGAGCCGCCGTCGGCCGGCTCGCGCTCCACGACATCGTCCCCGACGCCTTTCACGCGCTCGTCCACGCCGACAAGAGCGTGCTCTCGCTCATGAAGGCGCTCGCGCTTCGCCCCGGCGTGGTCGCGCGCGAGTACGCGCTCGAGGGCAAGCGGAAGCGCTACTTCAACCCGTTCGCGTTCCTCGTCCTCGTCCTCGGCGTGTGCATCACGATGAATGCGCTCGTCCACCCGTACACGGCGCAGGCGCACCTGTTGCCGAGCGACGCCGACCCGGCGCTCCGCGCGATCTTCGTGCGCCAGGATCGCTTGAACCTGCTCATCGAGCGCTACCAGAACGTCGTCACGTTCGCGGCGCTCCCCATCTTCACGACGGTCTTCTGGCTCTTCTTCCGCCGTCGCAACGTGCGCTTCGCGGAGATGCTGACCGCTCAGATCTTCTTCGTCGGCTTCGTGCACGCGGTGGAGGCGCTCGTCCTCACGCCGTTCGCGCACGTGTTCCCGAACCCGCTCGCGTTCAACCTCACGCGGATCGCGTTCCAGCTCGTCTACGTCACGATCGCCTACCGGCAGTTCTTCCAGCTCGAGGGGTGGACCGGGTTCGTTCGCACCGGTCTCACGACGCTGCTCGCGTTCGCGCTGTGGGCCGGCGCTTCGATGAGCGTGATGTACCTCTACATCATGTACGGCGCGTGACGCCTCGAGCATCCGGCGCGCGTGCGTGTGCCTGCGGTCACGCGACGCGGATCGCGAGGGTGCGCTGATCGATCGGCGTACGGTATGCTCGCGCGATGACCACGCCGAAACGCGTCTTTTCCTGCATTCTCGTCGCCGCCTTTTGGCTCGCCTGCGGTGACGACGACGACGCCGCCACCGCGGGCAACGACCGAAACGCGAGCTGCACGACGCTCTGCTCCGAGGCGCAGGCCGGGAGCTGCACGTCGATCAAAGGCGACTGCGGCGCGTTCTGCTCCGCCCTCGACAGCGCGGGCCCGAAGGCGAACTGCACGGCGCAGCGGAACGCCTACCAGAGCTGCTTGAACAGCCGCCCGTCGGCGTGCCAGGCGAGCTGCAACGGCCCCGAGCGCACGTTGACGGAGTGCCTCCTGCCGTATTGCGCTCAGAACTCGAGCGACTCGGACTGCAGCGCGCTGATCGCCGCCTTGCGGTGATCGCTGTGATCGCGGGCGACTACCAGGCGGCGCGGCCGAGCTGCACCGCGGCGAACAGGAACGCGCCCGCGAGGACGGCGAAGAAGACCGCGCCGCCGCGGCCGCCGGGGAGCTCGTCGCTCCAGCGCCTCATTCCGCCGCGGGCGATCTTCCCCGCGACGAACAGGCCGCCGATCGCGAGCGCGGCCTGGACGACGAGGTTCGCCTGCGACGGGACGGGCTTCATCACGAGCGGCAAGACGGCGAAGCCGCCAGGTTGAGGAAAGACTCCGCTCAGCACCGCGGTCGTGCCGAGCCCGACGAGCCCGACGACCGCGAGCCCGACGACGAACGACATGTCCTGCGACTCGCGCACCGGCGGCTGCGCCGGCGCATAGGGCCCGCGCCGCTGCGTCGACGTCGACGACCCCGCCAACATGACACCAGGAAGCACCTGATCCACTGCCATCCGGCTCGACGACGCCGCCGACACCGAAGCCGAGCCCGCCGCCACCACCGGCCCCGCCGAGGCCGAACCGGGCCCCCGGGATGCGGCCGCCACAGCGGGCGCGAAGCGCCCCGAGTCCTCGAGGGCCGTGTCCCGGGGTGGGGGTGTCGGGGGCGAAGCCCCTGACGATGAAAGCAGCGGCGCCGTGTGCTGGCGCGGGGATTGGTACTCGGTGTCCTCGTAATGCGCGGGCGCGTCGCGGATCGTCTCGGCGGCCTTGCGTTTGAGCTCGAACGGCTCGGCTGTCGCCTTCACCGGCAGCGCGAGGTCGGGCACCTCGAAGGGGGCCGTTCCGCGGAGCGCCGCGGGCGGGATCGAGCGCCGGAGGGTGGGCTCCGGCTCGACGCCCGCGAGGACGTGGCGCATGTCGCGCGCGAGCTCGCTCGCGCTCGGGTAGCGCTGGTCGGGCGCGCGCCGCAGACAGCGCTCGACGACGCGCGCGACGTTGGGATCGATCGTGGGATCGACGTCGCGCAGGCGCTCCGCGTCCTTCGTCGCGATCGCGACGAACAGCGCCGGCGCGTCGACCGCGTCGTAGGGCAAGCGGCCGGCGAGCAGCTCGAACAGCATGATGCCGAGCGCCCAGACGTCGGTGCGCGGGTCGGCGTCGCGTGAGCCCTGCACCTGCTCCGGCGCCATGTACGCGGGCGTGCCCATCATCACCCCGACCTCGGTCGCCTTGATGTCGGGCAAGCGCACCTTCGAGATCCCGAAGTCGAGGAGCTTCGGGATCTTCTTCGTCCCCTGCGTGGCGAGGAAGACGTTCTCCGGCTTGATGTCGCGATGCACGACCCCGCGCGCGTGCGCCTCCGCGACCGCGTCGATCACGGGCACGAGGTACATCTCGATCTCTTCGAGGTTGAGCCGGCCGCCGCGGCGGTCGACGTACTTCGCGAGGTCCTCGCCGTCGAGGAGCTCCTGCACGATGAACGGCGCGCCGTCCTCGTCCTTGTCGACGTCGAGCACGTCGACGACGTTCGGGTGGCGCACGAGGTTCGCCGCGAGCGCCTCGCGGAGGAAGCGGTCGACGATCGGCGTGTTCGTCGCGTGCTCGGTGCGCAGGATCTTGATCGCGACGGTGCGCCCCGCGCGGACGTTCAGCGCGCGGTAGACGTGCCCCATCCCTCCGCTGCCCAAGAGCTCGTCGAGGCGATACTTGGAGGCGAGGACCTGTCCGACGCGACTCCCCAATGTGCCGGCAGTATAGTCCCCACGCGCATGCGTTTGCTGCGGATTCGTCGTGGTCACGGCGTCCACTCGCTCCTCCTCCTCGCCCTCGCCGTCGCCGGCTGTCGTGAGCGGCCCAAGGCGACGCCCGTCGACGCCGCTCCCGCGCTTCCGTCCGCCGTCGTCGACGTCGTGTCGAGCGCGTCGCCGGGCGGGATGGAGAGCGCGGCGGAGGCGGGCGCGCCTGCGGTCGCGGCCGACGTCGTCGACGGCGCGGCGCTGCGGGCGGCGCATCGCGCTCGGATCAAAGCGGACACGAGCGCGGTGGTCCTCCTCGAAGGAGGGGCGCCGCGCGAGCTCGGGCAGCGCCTCTGCGCGAAGGTCGTCCCCGCGCGTCCGAAGGAGACGCCGGTCCTGATCAAGCCGAACCTCGGCGGCTTCGACTGGTTCAAGGACCCCGCCACGCACGACGGCGACGACGGCGTGCGCGGGCGCACGACCGATCCCGAGTTCGTGCGCGGGATCGTCCGCTGCTTGAAGGAGCGCGGTCACACGAAGATCACGATCGCGGAGGGTTGGGACGGCACGAACGCCAACTGGAACAAGCTCGCGAAGGTGTCCGGCTACGCGAAGATGGCGGAGGAGGAGAAGGTGCCGCTCGTCGCGCTCGACGACGACGGCGTCTTCGACAAGCAGGGCGACAAGCCCGCCGAGCCGATGCGGATCGGCGGCATGGAGGGCACGAACGTCCCGACCCTCCTCGTCCCGCGCGTCGTCGCGGAGCACCTCCGCGGCGGCCTCTTCATCTCCGCGCCGAAGGTGAAGGCGCATCGCTTCGGCGTCGTCTCGCTCGCGATCAAGGGGATGCAAGGAACGGTCATGACCTCCGACGGCAGGCCGGCGATGCATCAGAAGAAGGTGATGCACAAGGAGATCTCCGCCGCGCTCCAGCTCCTCGCCACCGATCGCGTCGAAGGCCAGAAGGCCTACCTCTCGTCGCTCGAGGTGTTCGCCGAGCGGATGGTCGACGTCCTCGAGATCGAGGCCCCCGACGTCGTGCTCGCCGAGGGCGCGCCGGCGATGGGCGGCGACGGCTTCGGCAAGCGCTGGCCCTCCGCCGAGAACGTCGCGATCGGCGGGACGAACCCGATCCTCGTCGATCGCGTCGGCGCGCAGCTCCTCGGCCTCTGGGACAACGCCGACCTCGCCGCGAAGCTCGGCGGGCACCGCACGTCGCCGCTCATCACCGCCGCGGCGAAGCGGTTCGAGGTCGATCTCGAGGCGGTGAAGATCGAGGGCGACGGCGCGGCGCTGCTCGACGCGGGCAAGAAGCGGCCCGTCCACTTCGTCTCGATGAACGGCTTCGAGCTGCACTCCGACCCGAGCCCGCGTCCGGTCGCGCACGCCGTCCACGTGACCGGCGCGGTGGAGGAGGCGTGGAAGACGGCGCCGCCGGTCGCGTTCACGACGGACTGGTCCGGCGCGGAGGCGGGCATCCGCACGGAGGTGCGGTTCGCGTGGAACAAAGATGCGCTCTACACGCAATGGAAGCTCGAGGGCGCCGGCCTCGACGTGGACACGACGCGCCCGATCGAGACGGAGCGGACGAAGCTCTACGAGGAGGACTGCGTCGAGCTCTTCGTCGGGCCGGACGCGACCAACCTCGATCGCTACTTCGAGATCGAGCTCGGACCGCGCGGGCACTTCTTCGATCTCGAGATCGACCGCGGGAAGAAGCTCTCCGTCGAGCAGCAGATCGCGTGGTCGAGCAAGCCCACCATCACGACGAAGGTCGACGAGGCGGCCCGCACGGCGACGATCGAGGCGACGCTGCGCGCGCCCGAGATCGTGGGCGCGCTCTCGGCGGGCGCGACCTTGCCGCTCGCGCTCTACCGCATGGAAGGCAAGGCGCCGCGGAGGTACCTCGCGTGGAGCCCGACGCGCACGCCGAAGCCGAACTTCCACGTCCCGAGCGCGTTCGGCCGCCTCGTCCTGGATCCGTAGCGGAGCGCCCGGCGCGCTCAATCGGAGTGCTCGGCGGCGACGAGGCCGTCGAGGTGGGCGACGTCGTTCCAGGAGTGGAGGCGGTGGCGACCGCGGCCGTCGCGCTCCACGAGCGTGAGCCCCGTGTTCGCGACGCCGGCGAGGGCGCGGAGGCCCTCGGCGTTCACGCCGAGGAGGCGCGCGACCCAGCTCTTGATCGAGCCGCCGTGCGAGACGAGCAGGACGCGTGAGCCGTCGGCGTGCCGCGCGGCGATGCGCGAGACCGCGCGCTCCACCCGCGCCGCGAGCTCCGCGTAGGTCTCGCCGCCGCCGCGGCGCACGTCGAGGCCGTGCTCCCACGCCGCCCACTCCTCGGGGTAGAGGCGCGCGATCTCGTCGTAGCCCTTTCCGGTCCAGAGGCCGACGTCGACCTCGCGGAGGTCCTCGTCGAGCGTGACCGTCATCCCGCACGCCTCGGCGACATAGCGCGCGGTGTCGGCCGCGCGCTCGAGGTCGCTCGCGTAGATCGCCTCCGGCGGCGCGTGCCGGAGGCGCTCCGCGAGGCGCTGCGCCTGCGCGCGTCCGAGGCGGTTGAGGCCGCTGCCGCCCTGGCCCTGGAAGACCCGCCGCGCGTTGTCCGCGGTCTCGCCGTGGCGGGCCAGCTGAATGAGCAGAGCCATTCCGGGAGGTTAGCCGCTTTGGAAAAGCTTGCGACCTTCGGCCGGGACGACTAGTTTCCGTCCTCCCCCGGAGAAGAACCATGGCGCGCGTCACCGTCGAAGATTGCCTGGAGCGTGAAGAGAACCGTTTCGCGCTCGTGATTCTGGCCGCCCGCCGGACCCGCCAGCTCATGAAGGGCTCGGGCGCGCTCGTTCACTCCAAGAACAAGGCCGCCGTCACCGCCCTCCGCGAGATCGCCGCGGGCAAGGTCCACTTCGATCGCACGAGCAACTCGGCGGTCGAGGATTGGATCGAGACGATGGCGAAGTCCGGCCTCTATTAATAGAGAGTGAGAGACCGCGAGCTCGAAGCCGGCGCCGCGGCGCACTTCGAGGATCCCGCGTACTACGCGCAGGCCTACGCGCGTCGTCGTGACGACGTCGTGTACTACCGCGCGCTCGCGGAGGAGCACGGCGCGGTGCTCGAGCACGGCATCGGCAACGGCCGCATCGCGATCCCGATCGCGCAGGCGGGGGTGGAGGTCGTCGGCGTCGACGCGTCGCGCCCGATGCTCGCGGACCTGCGCGCGCGGCTCCGGCGCGAGCCCGTCGCGGTGCGGCGGCGCGTGACGGCGAAGCACGGCGACCTCCGGAAGGTGAAGCTCGGCCGTCGCTTCCCGCTCGTCATCTGCCCGTTCAACACCGCGCTCCATCTCTACGATCGCGCCGACGTCGAGCAGTGGCTCGCGCGCGTGAGGGAGCACCTCGCGCCGCGCGGCGAGCTCGTCTTCGACGTCGCGATGCCGATGCCGGAGGACCTCGCGCGCGACCCGGCCGCGCCGTACCGCATCCCGCCGTTCGAGCACCCCACGCTCGGCCACGTCCGCTACCGCGAGCACTTCGACTACGACCGCGTCCGTCAGGTCCTCTTCGTCTCGATGGTGTTCGAGCCGAAGCGAGGTGAAGAGCGCATGACGCCCCTCGCGCATCGCCAGTTCTTCCCCCGCGAGATGGAGGCGCTCCTCCACTACAACGGCTTCGACGTCACCGCCCTCCACGGCGACTTCACCCACGGCCCGCTCACGCAGCGCTCCGACGTGATGGTCTTCCACGCCCGCCCGCGCGCGCGACACTCGCGCTGACGCCTCAGCGCCGTGTCGGCTTGCGCTTCCGACCCTGCGCGACCGCGAGCTCGGCCCGCAGTCGCTCCACCTCGACTTCGAGGGACTCGCGCGTGGCCGTCTCGCGCCGGAGAGCATCGCGCGCGGCGTTCTCCGCGTCGCGCGCGGCAGCGGCCACCTCCGCTGCGGTCGGGTAGAGGTCCCTGCCCGCGGCGTCGCGGGCGACGCGGAGTCGGCGCTCGTCTCCCTTGCCCACGACCGTCAACCAGCAACCGAGCTGGGTCGAGCGAACGCTCGCGGCGTCGGTCCGGAGGACCTGCTCGAGGCGGGCGCGCTTCGAGCCGCGGCGGAAGACCTGCCACGTGATGCGTTCGTCGTCGCCGCCGGGCTCGGGGTCGTAGACGATGAGCTCGCTCACGCCGATCTCGTCGCAGGCGTTCGGGATCGCGACGTAGTCCGTATGGAAGTCGTTCGAGGCGATCTCGAGGCAGAAGCTCGGGACCACGGACTCCTCCCAGAGCTTCCAGATCTTCTCGACACGCGACTGCGGAACGCCCGGCAGGACGTAGATATCGGGCGCGATCGAGCGCGTGGGAGCAAACTGCTGCCAGTAGATGAACTGGTTCGATCCGACGTGCGCGACGATCCCGCGCTCGGCGAGGAACCGCGCGAGCATCGGGCGAAGCATTTCCCTCATCAGCTGCTGGAGCTCGCCCACACCCATGTCGTCCGTCTCTGGGTAGAACGTCGGGTCCACAATCAGCTGCTTCGCCGCCGATCGCATACGGACAGCCTAGCCCCGCGCTCGGCAGCGTGCGACAACGAGCTCGCATGAGCATCGCGTCCCAGCTCGCCGACGTCCGCGCGCGGATCGAGCGCGCCGCGCGGGCGGTGGGGCGCGATCCGGCGAGCGTGCGGCTCGTCGCGGTGTCGAAGACCAAACCTGCGGCGGCGATCCGCGAAGCGTACGCGGCGGGGCAGCGCGACTTCGGGGAGAACTACGCGCAGGAGCTGGCGGAGAAGGCGGCCGAGCTCTGCGAAGAGCTGCCCGACGTTCGGTGGCACTTCATCGGGCACCTCCAGTCGAACAAGGCGAAGCTCGTCGCGCCGGTCGCGCACCTCGTGCACGCGGTGGACTCCGCCGCGCTCGCGCACGCCCTCGCGAAGCGCGTCCCTCCCGGCGCGCCGCCGCTTCGCGTCCTCGTCGAGGTGAACACCGGCGGCGAAGCGGAGAAGCACGGCGTCGCGCCGGCGGACGCGGGCGCGCTCCTCGACGCGATCGCGGCGGAGCCGAGCCTCGTCCTCGGCGGCCTCATGACGATGCCGCCGCACGACCTCGACGCCGCGCGCCGCGCCTTCGAGGCCCTCGTCGCGCTGCGCGATCGCCACGGCGGCGCCGCGCGGCTGCCCGAGCTCTCGATGGGCATGAGCGACGACCTCGAGGTCGCGATCGCGTGCGGCGCGACGATCGTGCGGGTGGGCACCGCGATCTTCGGCGCGCGGTGAGGTGGGCGCTACTTCCGGCGGAAGCGGGTGAAGATGTCGCGGAGGCGGGGGAGCGAGCTCTCGCGCGGGCCGCGGGTGCGGATGCGTTCGGCGAGGGCGCGGTTGGCTTCGTCGGTCGCGTCGAGCGCGAGGGCGCGGTCGATCGCGGTCGCGGCTTCGTCGCGCTTGCCGGCGGCGAGGAGCGCGGTCGCGAGGACGGCGAGCGTGCGCGCCGACTCGCCCTCGAGCTCGCAGGCGCGCCGCGCGTGCTCGAGCGCCGCGTCCGCCTCGCCGAGCGCGACGTGCGCGGCGACGATCTCCATGTGCGCCGGCGTGCAGCCCGGCGCGACCTTGAGCGCCTCGAGGAACGCGTCGCGCGCGGGGCGCCAGCGCTCGCGGCGGCGCTCCGCGATGCCGACCGCGAACCACGCGTGCCACGCGTTGCTCCGCATCGCGAGGCCGCGCGCGCGGGCCGCGATCGTCTCGAGGTCCTCGCTCGCGGCCGCGTAGGCCGCGCGGAGGACGGCGTCGATCTCGAGCGAGACCTGCGGGTCCTCGAGCGCGAGGCGACCGCGCTGCGCCTCCGCCGAGAGCGACGTGTTCTCCGCGAGCGCCTCGACCTCGCCGAGCCGCTGCACCGCGCCGGCCTTGTCGCCGCCGAGCGCGAGCGCGCGGCCGAGCGTGAGCCGCGCCCACGGATCGTTCGGCGCGCGATCGACGAGCACCTTCGCGAGCGTCGCGACGCGGGCCGCGCGCGCGATGCCGTCGGGCTCGACCGCGAGCGAGACCTGGATCGCGCGGCGCAGCACGTCGGGGTGCGCGCCCGCGACGTGACGGAGCGCGTCGTCGACGAGGCCGGTCGCGGCGACGACGTCCTTCCGCTCGGTGAGGCTGCCGGCGAGGTTCGTGTACGCGGGCGGATAGAGCGGGCGCTCGTCGAGGACCATGCGCCACGCGCGCTCGGCCGGCTCGACGTTGCCGCGCTCGGCGAGGACGATGCCGCGCTCCGTGTTCAAGAGCGGATCGTTCGCGCCGTGGAGGAGGCCGTCCTCGATCGCGGCGAGCGCGCCTTCGAGATCGCCGCGCGAACGGCGCGCCTCGCTGAGGAGCGCGTAGATGCGCGGGCGCCCCGGCGCGATCGCGAGCGCGTCGCGGGCGTAGCTCTCGGCCTCCTCCGCGTCGCCGAGGCGGAGGCTCAACGCCGCGAGCGCCTCGACGAGGTCGGCGTTCTTCGGCGCGTCTTCGCGCGCGCGGTCGAGCGCGCGGCGCGCGGCCTGCGCGAGCTTCGTGTCGGTCGGCCCGCCGACCGCGACGTCGAGGGCGAGCGCGGCGAGGCGCGTCGCGGGGAAGCGGCCGTCGGGCGCGTCGCCGATCGCGCGGCCGAGGTGGACCATCGCCGCGAGCCGATCGTGCGGACCGCCGCGGAGCGGATCGTGGAGCGCGCAACGCTCCGCGCGGAGCACGCTCTCGAGCGCCTCCCACGAGAGATCGTCGATGTCGCGCACGGTGCCGAGCTCGCCGCCGAGCTGCGCGAACGCCTCTTCGAACGCGGCCGCGAGCGTCTTGCCCGCGCTCTCGCCGTCGACCGGCGCCTCGACCTTCGCGCGCGTCTTGCCGTCCTTCGTGTCGAACACGAGGAGCTGGATGAGGCCGCGTCCGTCGATCGGCGGCTCGAACGCGCCGGTGACGACGAAGCTCACGCCCGGCGGCGCGGCGGAGGAGCCGGTGAGGTCCTTCCACGCGTGCGGCGGGACGAAGGCCTCGACCGGCGCGGTCTCGCTCTTCGTGTCGTCGCGGTCGTCGCCGTCGTCGTCGGTGAGGGAGTCGCGGCGCTTCCGCGCGAGGAGCTGCGCGAGCGCGACGCTCTCGCCGTCGATCGACGCGAAGCAGTGCACGAGCGCGGCGAGACCCAACCCGAGACCGCGACCGTCGTCGGGGACTCCGAAAGGAATTACGACGGCTCTCGGGCTCGCCATGCCCTTTGGTTCTGCCCGCTCTCGCTCGAGATCACAAGCTGGGCGATCGCGTGCGGACGACAGTCATCTGGGAGCAGAGTGACCAGTCGTCTTAATTCAACGACTTCCTTGACGAGGGTTGAAATTGAGTCTCGCGATCACTTTCGTCGTCTGCCCTGCGTTCTGACCGGTCGCGGGACGGAACTTCAGACCTTCGAGCACGCGCGCGGCGCACTGGAGGAGCGACTGGTCTCCCGTCCATGGATCGACGTGCGCCTTCGTCACGCGTCCGTCCACCGCGACGTCCATCGAGAACGTCCCCGTCGCTTCCACGGCGCGGCCCGCGCGCCGCGCGCTCTCGTCGCAGGCGTGGAGCTTCGCGCGCGCGGAGTCGAGCACGACGTACGCGTCGGCGGTGTACGCGTCGTTCGCGGTCGGCACCGTGCGGCGCACGCCGTCGCGCGAGGTGAAGGTCGCCGGGACCGTCACCGTCTCGGAGCCGGTCGCGGGAGGCGGGAGGCGGAGGCGCCGCGCGACGTCGACCATGCAGGTGAGCGACTCGGGCGCGAGCTCGCACGCGCCGTACGACTCCACCTTCGCGACGTTGCCGGCGCCGTCGATGCGCAGGACGATCGCGACGCGGCCGTCCTGCGTCGGGTGGCGAATGAGGCCTTTCCGGTAGCAGCTGCGGAAGTCCTTGTACGTCGCCTCGACCGCGATCTCCGTCATCGTGCGGTCCCTCGTCCGCGCCAGGACGTCGGGATCGACGGGGCGCGTGCCCGCGTCGGCCGGGACGGGCGGGGGGGACCACGGGGGGATGGGCGGGATCCAGTGCTGGCCGAGCTCACCCGGCGGCGGGCAGGTCATGAAGCGATCGACGCCCTCCGCTCGGATCTCGAGCTCGGGCAGATCGGCAGCGAGCGGTGTCGCGGGCTCCATCGCCTCGTTGGTCGAGGCGCCGGCGCCGCAGCCGATCGCGAGGAGCATGAGGACGCACGAACGCAAAGCGCTCCAGAATACCATCCCCTCGCGGCGCTGCCGCGCATTGGCTACGTTCTCGCGCGTGGCACGTCCGCGCACGCCCTCCGCGGTACAATCACCGACTTTGTTCGCGGCGGCGGCGCGCCGGGAGGCGGCGGCGAGCGGCGCGGTCCCGCTCGCCGAGCGCATGCGGCCCGCGCGGATGGACGACTACGTCGGCCAGGCGCACGTGGTCGGGGCGGGCAAGCTCCTCGCGAGCGCGATCGAGAAGGACCGCGTCCCGTCGCTCGTCCTCTGGGGGCCGCCCGGGGTCGGGAAGACGACGCTCGGCCGCGTGATCGCGGAGCGGACGAGGTCCGTGTTCGTCATGTTCTCGGCCGTGCTCGGCAGCATCGCGGAGCTCCGCGAGATCGTCGCCGCGGCGAAGGAGCGGCGCGACTTCAAGGGCGAGCGCACGATCGTCTTCGTCGACGAGATCCACCGCTTCAACAAAGCGCAGCAGGACGCGTTCCTCCCCCACGTCGAGGCGGGCACGATCACGCTCATCGGCGCGACGACGGAGAACCCCTCCTTCGCGGTGAACGCCGCGCTCCTGTCGCGGTGCAAGGTCTTCCGGTTGGAGTCGCTGCGCGAGGACGACCTCGTCGCGATCCTGCGGCGCGCGCTCGGCGACGCGGAGAACGGGCTCGGCGCGCAGACGCTCGCGGTCGCGGACGAGACGCTCCGCGCGATCGCGCGGCTCGCGCGCGGAGACGCCCGGCGTGCGCTCACCGTCCTCGAGTCGGCGGCGGCCTTCGCGGCCGCGCGTGGAGAGACCGCGCTGACGGTGGAGACGCTCGCCGCCTCGGAGGAGAAGGCGCCGCTCCTCTACGACAAGGCGGGCGAGGAGCACTACAACGTCGTCAGCGCGTTCATCAAGTCGATGCGCGGCTCCGATCCCGACGCCGCGGTGTACTGGATGATGCGGATGCTCGACGCCGGCGACGACCCGCTCTTCGTGCTCCGGCGGATGCTCATCTTCGCGAGCGAGGACGTCGGCAACGCCGATCCGCGCGCGCTCATGGTCGTGACCGCGGCGGACGAGGCGTTCCGGCGGATGGGCATGCCGGAGGGCATGTACCCGCTGACGCACGCCGCGATCTACCTCGCGTGCACGCCCAAATCGAACGCGGTGAAGAACGCGTGGCAGCGGGCGCGCGCGTTGATCGAGCAGCACGGCGCGCTGCCGGTCCCGCGGAAGCTCCGGAACGCGGTGACGAAGCTGATGAAACAAGAGGGCTACGGCGCCGGCTACAAGTACGCGCACGACTACGACGAAGGCGTCGTCCCCGGCGAGACGTACCTCCCTGACGAGCTCGCGGGAGAGGGCCCGCTCTACGAGCCGACCGAGCACGGCGAGGAAGCGCGCATCCGCGCCCGCCTCGCCGCGCTCCGCAAGCGCGACTGAGGCTCCGCGCCGGCGTTGGGTCAACCTGTCACGGCGGGGCAACCGTGAGACACGCTTGGCGCACCGCGCGCGCGGTTCCGGGACGCTACGGCGCGCTCATGGTGGCGTGGGCGTTGCTCCGTAACTCAGCATCATGCCTCGAAGGGAAGCGCCCGACAGCCTGTCTCTCGCCGTGGGTGAGCGGATCAGGAAACTTCGGCTCGAAGAAGGAATGACGATCGAGCAGCTCGCGGCGGAGAGCAACACGGGCTCCAAGGGCCACCTCTCCAACATCGAGCGTGGCCTCGTTCGCCCGAACATCCACACACTGAAGCAGATCGCCGACGGGCTCGGCGTGAAGGCGCTCGATCTCTTGACCTTCCCGAAGCGGAGCGTGCGTGAACGGCTCGTCGACATGACGCGACACATCAGCCGGAGCCGCCTCGCGGAAATGGTGCGCGACGCTGCGCGCTGGCTGTCGCACCACGCCGGCTCGTGAACATCGGGGCACTCTGCCTCGTGCGGCAACGAGGTTCATCCCTTCAGCTTGTTTGTCGTGACAAACAGAAGGGTTACAGTCCATGGGCTTCGTGGCGGGGATCCTGCAACACTGTCCCAGCGACGCGGTACTCCGCGATGGAACTGGCACGTTTCGTCATCCTCGTCGTCGAAGACGACCCTGATGCTCGAGAGCTGATGCAAGCTGTTCTCGAGCAGCGTGGCGCCGCCGTCCATACGGCGGACTCGGTCGCGCTCGCGCTCGAGCTCTTCGAGGACGTGAAGCCCGACGTCGTCATCTCCGACATCGCGATGCCGGAGGAGGACGGCTTCGGGTTGCTGAAGCGCATCCGCGCGCTGCCGGCTTCGCTCGGCGGGGCGAAGCCCGTCATCGCGCTCTCGGCCTACGTCGCGAAGTCCGATCGCGACCGCGCGCTCGCGGCGGGGTTCGCGCGCTACCTCTACAAGCCCGTCGACTTCGAGGAGCTCGTCAACGCGATCACCTCGAGCGTGGTCTGAGGCTGGGGCGCTCGATCAGCGCCGCCGACAGGCCGAAGACGAGCGAGCGGACGTCGTCCGACCCGAGCACGAAAGGGTGATACTCGGTCGCCGCGAAGGCGTGCACGGCGACGGCGCTCGTCTGCACACCGCACGCGACGCCGGCTCGCGGCGCGGCGCCGCCGATCGCGAACCGGGCGCGCGCGACGCCGGCCGTGAGCCACGAGACGCCGACGAATGCATACGCCTCGAGGACCGAGAGCCTCACCCCGCCGGTCAGCTCCACGTACGGCAGCGTCAGCAGGAGGCTCTTGTCGTCCGCGCGCAGCATGGCGCCGGACGCGCCACCCGCGCGCCACCAGCGGAGCTGCGGAAACGCGCCGAACACCAACCCGAGCTGGAGGCCGGTTCGCGAGACGTCGCGTGTGTCGTTGCTCCGCGAAGCCGTCAACCCGGCGCTGACGCGCGTCTCACGCGCATGATGAGCGAAGCGGAGCGGCGCGGGAGGCTCGCCCTCCGCCGCGCGCGCGACGCTCGCGGAGCTCGCGAGGCCGAGCGCGAAGACGCAGGCGCTTCGCGTGGGCCATCGTGCAGACGGGGCGAGGGCGCGCACGGCCCCTTCCTTTAGCAGACGGGGGTCCCTTGCTCGCGACGATAGGAACATGATACCTGCATTCACCATGCGGGGTCTCATCGTCGCGCCGTTGTTTGCGCTGTTGGTTGGTTGCGCCATGCCCACCCAGGCGCCGGTGCAAGGGCTCATCTACACCGGTGTCGAGGGACATCAGTCGGCGACGTCGAATCCCGTCGGCGGAAAGCGCGGCGAGGCCTGCGCGTTCTCCATCCTCGGGATCATCGCGATCGGCGACGCCAGCGCGGCGACGGCCGCGAAGAACGGCGGCATCACGAAGATCGGCCTCGTCGACAGCGACATGATGGGGATCCTCGGCATCTACGGCAGCCACTGCACGGTCGTCCACGGCGAGTAAGGGCGCGCGATGAGATCCTCCGATCACGCGCTTCAACGCCGGCTTCTCACGATGGCGAAGATGGCGGCCATCGCGTTCGTCGCGTCCGGATGTGGCCGGCTTTATCCATACCGCGCTCCGCTGAACGGGACGCTCATCAACACGACGAAGTCGAGCCAGTCCGTCACCGAGAACGCGCTCGATGAGCCCGAGACGCGGAGCGCGGAGAGCTGCGCGGCCGGTTTCGCGTTGTTCTATCCGGTCTCCTTCTCGTTCGGTGACGGGTCGGCGTACAAGGCAGCGCAGCAGACGCGCCTGAAGCGCGTGGCCGTCGTGGACCGCTCCGAGGTCGGCGTGCTGGGCCACTTCGCCAAGGTGTGCTCCGTCACCGTCGGGAGCGCGGCGGAGACCGCGCCTGCCGCGTCCGCGCCCGCGTCCGTCACGCCGGCGGCGTCCGCCACGCCGGCGGCATCGGTCACGCCGCTGCCCGCGCCGGCCGCGCCCGTCGCTCCGAGCGCGTCCGCGGCGCCTATCGCGCCGCGCTCGCGTGGCGGCGGAGAGCATGCGGTCCGGTGCTCGCTCGTCTGCATGCAGGTCACGGACAGCGGAGCGACCAACCTCTCGGCAGCGGACCAGCGTCAGATCGAAAATGGTCTCATGCCGCTCCTCGACGAGGCGGCGCGGTGTCCCTCGAGCGGCTCCGCGGCGAACCAGCTCCAGCTCACGCTGACGTTCGACGGACGCGGGGCGCTCGACGGCGTCGCCGGCACGACTCCCTCGCGCGGGGGGCCGGCGGCCGAGTGTCTGACGTCCCTCAAGACGAAGCTCGTGATGTCGGGGCCCCCGGGCCGCACGCTGAAGTGCACGCAGTACTGCAACTGAGCCGCGCGCTCCGCTCCCGGGCTTCACTCGAGCAGGTCGAGCGCCGCCTCTAGCTCGCCGAGCGCGTGGCTGTCGCCCTTCTTCTTCGCCTCTTCGATCCCGGCCTCGAGCCACGATCGCGCCTCGTCCGCGCGCGCGATGCCCTCCAGCATCTGCCCGCACATCAGGTACATCGCGACGTAGTCGGGCTTCATCGCGCGGAGCTGGGTGAACGTCTGGAGCGCCTCGTCCCAGCGTTCGAGCTTGCGGTACTCCATCGCGAGGCCGTACCAGGCGAGCGGATCGGTCGACCCCTCGGCGGTGGTCTTCTCGAGGAAGGCGAGGCGTTTGCTCGCGTTGTTCGCAGCGATCATGGCGTCTGCCTCTTTACTTCCGCGCGCACCTGTCCGAAAGGGGCAGCAGCATGAGCGAACGTATCGTCACGATGCTGTCCGACCAGGAGATCGCCGCGCGGGTGAAGGAGCTCGGCGCGACGATCACGAAGGACTACAAGGACCGGAGCCTCGTCCTCGTGGTCGTCCTGAAGGGCAGCTTCCTCTTCGCCGCCGACCTCTGCCGCGCGATCGACATGCACAACGTGCGGATCGATTTCCTCGGCGTCCGGTCCTACGGCGAGGGCACGGAGTCGAGCGGCGTCGTGCAGATCACGCAGGACCTCTCGAAGCCGATCGCGGACGAGGACGTCCTCATCGTCGAGGACATCGTCGACACGGGCCTCACGATCGCGCACCTGATGGACCTGTTCCGCACGCGCCAGCCGCGGAGCGTGAAGGTCTGCGCGCTCCTCCACAAGCCCGCGCGCGCGCGGGTGCAGGTCCAGATCGACTACCTGGGCTTCACGATCGAAGACAAGTTCGTCGTCGGCTACGGGCTCGACTTCGCGGAGCGCTATCGCAACCTCCCGTTCATCGGCGTCGTCGAGCGGAACTGAGCGCGCACGTCGAGCGAGCGCCCGTCGGTCGTCACGACGACGGAGCCTTCCTGGTCCGTGCGTAATACACGTATCCGCGCGGCGTCGAGGTTCGTGAGGGCCTCTCCGTGGGGGTGGCCGAAGCGGTTCCGCACGCCGCACGACACGATCGCGACCTCCGGCGCGACGCGGGCGAGGAACGCGGGCGTCGACGACGTGCGCGAGCCGTGATGCCCGACCTTCAGCACGTCGGCGCGGAGATCGACGCCGCCGCGGACGAGCTCCTCTTCTTCCGTGTGCTCCGCGTCGCCGGCGAAGAGCAGCGCCCGCTCGCCGTAGCGGATGCGCACGACGAACGAGTTGTCGTTCGCGCCGCGGTCCGGCGCCAGGGACGGGCACGGCGCGAGCACCTCGACGACCGCTCCGCCGAGCCGCCGCACGCCGCAGAGCGCGCGTGGTCCGAGCACGGGCACGCCGCGCGCGCGGAGCTCGCGGAGCAGCTCGGCGTACGCGCCGCCGGTCCCTTCGTCCTCGCCCTGCCCCGTGTCCCAGAACGTCTCCGGCGTCGCGTGCGCGAGGGCGGCGGTGAGGCCGAGGAAGTGGTCGGGATGGGGATGGGAGAGGATCACGGCCGCGAGCCGTCGCCGCCGCCGCGCTTCGAGGAGCGCCCCGACCGCGCGCTCGCCCACGTCGATCGGGCTCCCCACCAAGCCGCCGCCGTCGATGAGCAGCGCGGAGCCGTCGGGCAGGTCGACGAGCGCGGCGTCGCCCTGCCCCACGTCGATGTAAGTTGCACGCAATACGCCGATCGGCGCGCCGCGCGCGCGGACGAGCAGCTCGAGCGCGACGAGGGAGACGGCGGCGGCGCCGAGCCAGCGCCGCGGGCGAGCGGCGAGCGCGGCGGCGGCGGCGGCGACGGCGCACACCGCGAGCTGCGCTGCGGTCGGGGCGGGGATCGGGACCGTGGCCCACGTGAAGCAATGCGCGACGAGACGGACGAGCACGAGCGCGCCGGACGCCGCGAGCGCGCATCCACGCTCCGCGTCCGCCCAGCCACCGAGCAGCGCATGGAGGAGGCAGAGCGGCAGCGCCGCGGCCTCCCCGATCGGCACCGCGACGAGGTTCGCGACGAGCCCCCCAAGCGCCAACTCCGGCGCAATCGTCGCAAGCACCGGCGCACACGCAACGGTCGCCCCCACCGTCGCCGCCAACGGCTTCGCGACGATCCCAAGAACGCGCCCAAGAACGCGCGCCCCCCACGCCCCACGCTCCGACGCATCGCCGCCCCATGTGTCGCCCCGTGCGTCGCCGCTCCGTGCGTCGCCGCCCCATGTGTCGCCCCGTGCGTCGCCGCTCCGTGCGTCGCCGCTCCGTGCGTCGCCGCCCCATGTGTCGCCCCGTGCGTCGCCGCCCCATGTGTCGCCCCATGTGTCGCCGCCCCTGGCGCCCCCATCCCCGGTTCCCTCCCCAAGCCGGGCCCCAGAAGCGGCCGCGAAAGCGGTCGCGAAGCGACCCTCGCGCTCCGCGCGAGGGCCGTGTCTGGGGTGGGGGTGTCGGGGGCAAAGCCCCCGACGTTGAGCAATACACGCTTCGATCGGGCGTGCGAGGGCGAGGAGGCCTCCGGTGGCGAGGGCGGAGAGGACGAACGAGACGTCGAAGGCGGCGAGGGGATCGGCGATGCTCATCGCGACGAGGGAGAGGCCGAGCGCGCGCCATGGCTCGGTGCGCCGGCCGAGCGCGCGCGCGAGGAGCACGACGGTGCACATCCACGCGGCGCGGATGGCGGAGCCGCTGCCGCCGGCGAGGTCGGCGTAGAGCCAGGCGCAGGGGATCCCCACCGCCGCGGCGACGCGCATGACGTCGCCGCGCTCCGCGATCGCCGGCACGCGCAAGAGCGCCGCGCGCAGCAACGCGACGAACCCCATGACGACGAGCACGAGGTGCATCCCCGACACCGCGAGCAGATGCGCGAGCCCGCTCCGGCGAAACGCGCGCGCGTCGACGTCGGCGAGGTCGTCCTCCCCGAGCACGAGCGCGCGCGCCATCGGCGCGGTGTCGGCGGGGAACGTCGCGACGATGCGTGCGCGAAGCCGCACGCGGGCGCGATCGACCAGCGCGCCGGCGCCGAAGCCTCGCGTCGCGACGACGAGGTCCTCCGCGCCGCCGGAGAGCAACACACCCCGCCGCGCCGACGCAGGCCGCGGATCGCCGACCCCGTCGTTCCAGAACCGATACGGCGGCGCAAGCGACGCGATCCCCTCGACCCGATCGCCACGTCCAGGCACGACCATCGCGTCCGCATCGACATGAAGCGCAAGCCGCGTATCGCGTCGCCCGGCACCGTCGCCCGCCGCGGCGGCGTCGTGAGGCGCGAGCTGGAGTTCGGCACCGTCTCCCGTCGCGCCAGCGTCGTGAGGCGCGAGCCGGCGGGCGGGGCGCTCGGGGGCGCTGGCGGCGGGGCGCTTCTCGCCGTGGCAGTCGAGGCGGTCGGCGTCGACGATGATGCGGTAGCCGCCGCCGATGAGGGCGGGGGAGCGCGCGACGTGGCCTGCGAAGGTGCAGCGCGTCGGCCAGCCGCCCTCCGCGACGACGTCGGCGCGCGCGGCTTCGAAGCGGCGTAGCGTGAGCGCCGCGCGGCCGTAGCCGATCGCGAGCGCGACGGCGGCGAGCGCGACGAGCCACCTCCGTCGCCGCAGCAGGATCGCGATCGCGAGCGCCGCGCACGCCGTC
Organism: Labilithrix sp.; assembly: GCA_019637155.1. NCBI lineage: Bacteria > Pseudomonadati > Myxococcota > Polyangiales > Labilitrichaceae > Labilithrix > Labilithrix sp. The sequence continues at coordinate 83,393 of JAHBWE010000006.1, forward strand.
TCGAGCGGCGCGACCAGGCCGAGCGCCCCTCCACACAGCGCGAGCCCGAGCCAGAGCACGGCGTCCTTCACGCGTGCGCCGGTTGCAGCGAGCGCGCCAACGTCGCGCTCGAGTCGTTCTCGGTGGTTGGCGTGCGTGACCATATGGCCCGGGCCGGCCGGGGCCAGGCCAGGGGCCAGTTGGAGAGCGTTGCGGCGAAGGCGGGTCTGTCGATACCCTGTGAGACGGCCGCGTCGTTCATGAGTCAGCGTTTTTACCGGTGCCCACACTGCCGCATGCCGCATGCAGCGTCGGAGCGGTTGTGCCCGAACACCGGGCTCCGCCTCGAGCCGCGCCGGCAGACCGCCGATCCGCGTGAAGCGCGCGAGTCGCGGGACGCCTCCGCCCGCGCCGGCGCCCCTCCCGTCGTGCCCCCGCCCGCCGCGTCGAAGCCCCGCGTCGCCGACGCCCCGTCTCCCGGCCGCGAGCCCACCCGCGAGCAAGAAGAGCTGATCGGCAAGACGATCAACGGTCGCTACCAGATCAAGGGCATCCTCGGCGAAGGCGGGATGGGCACCGTCTACGACGCCGAGCACCTCGGCCTCAGCCGGCAGGTCGCGGTGAAGGTGCTGAGCCCGTCGCAGGCGAAGAAGCGCGTCGCGGTGAAGCGCTTCCAACAGGAGGCGCGCGCGGCGGGCGGCATCGGTCACCCCAACATCTGCGAGGTCTACGACCTCGGCCAGCTCGAGGACGGCAGCCCCTTCCTCGTGATGGAGCGCCTCGGCGGGCAGACCCTCGCCGATCGCATCGGCAAGGAAGGCGGGCTTCCGTACGGCGACGTCGTCGAGATCATGTCGCAGGTGCTCTCCGGCCTCGTCGCCGCGCACGAGAAGGGCATCATCCATCGCGACATCAAGCCCGAGAACATCTTCCTCGCGCGGCGCGTGGGGGCGCAGCCGATCATCAAGCTGCTCGACTTCGGCGTCTCGAAGATGCTGCCCGAGTTCCAGACGAGCGAGGACGCGCTCGACCTCACGCGCACCGGCATGGTGATGGGCACGCCCTATTACATGTCGCCCGAGCAAGCGCGCGGCGAGCGCAACCTCGACGGCCGCGTCGACGTCTACGCGTGCGGCGTCGTCCTCTACGAGGCGATCGCCGGCAAGCGGCCCTTCCTCGCGCCGAACTACAACGCGCTCCTCCTCGCGATCATCAACAACTCACCGCGCCCGCTGCGCGACTACCGGCCGAACATCCCGCCCGAGCTCGAGATCATCATCGCGCGCGCGATGGCGAAGAGCCGCGCCGATCGCTACGAGTCGGCGAAGGCGTTCCTGCGCGACCTCTCGCCGGTGCCGGCCGCGGAGCCGAGCGCGAGCCGCCTCCCGCCGCCGCCCACCCCGGAAGAGCGCCGTCGCGCGCCCGTCCTCGGCGGCCAGGCGAGCGCGCCGCGGTCCCGCCGCGAGACGGGCCCGATCTTCGAGCCGCCCCGATCTCGGCGCGTCCCCGAGCCGCCGCCCTCGCGTCCCGCCGCGCCGTCGCGCCCGCACAGCGACTCGATCGACATCCCGATCGTCGTCGACGAGGAGGACAACACCGAGATCTATCAGCCGCGCCACGCGCCGCCGCCCGCGCCTTCGCGCCCGCGCACGACCCCGCGCTGGACCGAGCCGCAGACGCACCTCACCGCGCCGACCGCGCCGTCCGCGCCCACCGCGCCCACCGCGCCGACCGCCCCCGCGCGTTCGAGCCGCCCGCGCGATCGCGACCGCGAGCCGCCGCCGCCGCCGATCGTCGAGACGAGCGGCCCCTACTTCGACGAGATGCCGACCACGATCCCGGACCGCCCCGCGTCGTCGCGGCGGCAGGAGCCGCCGTTCAACCCGGAGGAGACGGTCCAGGCGGGCAAAGGCGTGCTGCCCGAGCTCGATCGCCGCCGCCGCCGCTGAGCGAAAGCGAACCCCGAGGAGCTACATCCCGAGCACGGCGCCGACGGCGCCGACGAGGCCGCCGAGGATCCCGAGGCCGGCCATTACCACGCCGACGATGAAGCCGGTGAGGAGCTTGCTCGTGAGCTGCTCCTCCGTCTTGTTCGTGAGGATGAGCTCGCCGTGCGTGCCCATGCCGTGGAACATCACGAGCTGGCTGCCCGGCACCATGCGGTACCCGTCGTGCACCGGCGGGCCCGCGTCGCGGCGTGACGGACCGAGCGCGTAGAGCGGATCGTTCGGCGAGAGGACCTCCTCCTCGTAGCGCATGCTCTTGTTGAAGCCGAGCCACGACGTGCTCTTCAGCCCGCGCGACTGGAGGAACCCCTCGAGGTGGGGGGCGGCGTCGTTGAACGTGCCGCTCGACGCGATGTTCTGCTTGTCGAGCATCACGTTCGCGCCGTTCGGGAGGATGCGCGCCATCTGACCGGAGCCGTCGTCGACCATGAACGGCCGCTGGTCGATCTCCGTGAGGATGGTGTGCCAGTAGGTATTTCGGCCGGACGACCGAAGCTCCTGCACCGTGACCCGGCACCATACCGCGTGGCGCCCGCTGAACGGCGTCTGGAGCACCCCCTGCTCGCTCGGCTGGATACGCCCCTTGATCTCGACGACGTTGTTGCCCGGTGCCTGCGCGATCGGCGACGTCGGCGTCGCGATGATGCGCTGGCGCCGCTGGAAGTTCTTGATGTTCACCACCGTGACGATGGCGCCGATGAGGAACAGGATCCCGCCGATGACGAGCAGTACGGCCATGGACTCGATGCTACAGGATGCAGCGCCGCGCGCCGTCTGCTAGAAGGGTGACAAATCGCATGTCGATGAAGCGTGCCAAGCAGCGGACGGGCGGTCGCGAGAAGGACATCGAGACCGACTTCTGGGCCAAACCCACCCAACCCGAGAAGAGCTGGGAGGAGCAAGTCGAAGGCAAGGAGGACGAGAGCTTCGTCCCCTACCGCCTCGCGGACAAGTACACCAAGGGGCAGCTCTTGCTGCACACCAAGTTCGGCAAAGGCGTCGTCGTCGACGCCGACACGTCGCGGGTCGAGATCCTCTTCCAGGAAGGGAAGAAGAAGCTCGGTCACGGTCAGGCGTCGTAGATGATCGCCGGCGGCATGGTCACGCTGTTCGTGCGTGACGCGAAGGTCGCCGTCCGCTTCTACGTCGAGACGCTCGGCATGAAGCTCGTCGCCGAGCGCGACGGCGCGGCGACGCTCGACGCCGGCGACGGCTTCCTCGTCGAGCTCCAGAACGGCGCGCTGGCCAAGACGCGCTCCGAAGACGGAACACCATCTCCCCGCGGCGAAGCGCCGGTGCCGCTCGTCACCTTCTACCCGAAGGTCCCGCTCGCGGAGGCGATCGCGATCTACGAGAACCGCGGCGTCGTCTTCGACGAGGACGGCCGCTTCGCGGACGCCGACGGCAACGCGCTCTGCCTGCGAGCGCGTTGAGCGCCGCTACCCTCCTCTTCCCGCCGCGTCCGCGCGGATTGAAAGGGCGCGCGACCGAGCTCACCGTCCTCGCGCGCACGATCGAGCAGACGAAGCCCGCGCGCCTCGCGCTCGTCGGCGCGGGCGGGAGCGGCAAGTCCATGCTCGCCGCCGCGCTCGCGTACCGGCTCCCGATGCCGCGCGACTGGTTCCGCATCGGCGCGTGGGACTACCGCACGCTCCTCGAGATGCTCGCGCTGCGCTGGGGCACGACGCGCGACCGCCGCGCGATCGAAGGCGCGCTCCGGCGCTTCCTCGCGCGTGAAGAGCGGCTCGTCGTGCTCGACAACCACGAGGACGACGCCGCGACCGCGCGCCTGCTCGACACCCTCGCCGGGACGAAGGCGACGTTCCTCGTCACCGCGCGCCGCTGCCTCCTCGCCGGCGTCCTCATTTTCCCCGTCACCGCGCCGCTCGTCACCGCGGGCAAGACCGCGTTCCCTCGCGTCGCCGCGCTCACGCGCACGTTGCGCTGGAACCCGCTCGCGCTCGACATCGCCGACGCGATCGTCGGCTCGCGCGCGGTGAGCGTCGCCGCGCTCGCGCGCTTCCTCGACGCGCAGGGCATCGGCCGCGTGCGCGTCATCGATCACGAGGACGACCTGCCCGAGGTCTCGCTCCTCGTCGACTGGGCGTGGGAGCGGCTGCCTGCTGCGAGCCGGCGCGTGCTCGCCGTCCTCGCGCACGCGTTCGGCGACCACGTCGACGCGCGCTCGCTCGCGACGCTCGCCGACTGCGACGAGGACGCGATCGCGCCGCTCGAGCGCTGGCACCTCGTGCAGGAGTCGATGCCGCGCCGCTTCGCGCTCCACGCCGTCGTCCGCTACGCGCTGCAGAAGCGCACGACCGCCGACGCGGCGCGGACATTCGTGTATTACATGGATTTGCTGGAAAACGAGCCGGAGCGGATCGACGCCGAGCAGACGCACCTCTTCGCCGCGATGGACCACGCCCATCGCACGTCGGACATGCACGGCATGCTCCGCGTGGAGCGGCTCCTCTCGCGCTTGGAAGCGGGCCCCTCGCGCGGTCGATGATCACTTGCGGCAGCCGGGCCTCTCCATCGCCTTCTTCACGGCGTTGCAGTCCTTCGCCGCCTCGATCTCCTTCGCGCAGGCCGGTGAGATGCGGGTGCGGAAGGGATTGGTGCACCCGACGCAGCAGCCTTCGTCGCTGACGCCCACGCAGTCGACGGCGCGCCCGCACGCGTTCGGAGGCAGCGTCGCGCCGGCGTTGGGCGGGCAGTCGATCGGCGTATCGCCGGACGTCGCGCTCTCGTGGAGGAAGCACCGTCGTGCTGGGCCGTCGAAGATGAAGCATGGCTCGTTCCTGACGTCGTCTCTGCATCGCGGCAGGTCCGTTCGCGGCGGCGGCGGCGGTGGCGGCTCGGCGTCCGGAGCGCTCACCGCAGGGAGCGTGGAGGACGCGAGGGCCGGCGCGCCCGCTTCGACCTCGACAGGCTCCACCGCCGCGGGCGCCGGCGCCGCTGCCGGCGGCGGCGAAGGTGCTCCACACGCAACGCCGAACGAGGTGCCGACGAGCAAGACCGCAACGACACGCGCGCTCACCGCGTGAATCTACTCGTCCTGCGTTCCCAACGGGTCACTTCAGTAGAGGCACCCTCCCGAGACGCCGCGGCGGCCGCACTTGCAGCTTCCCGAGCGACAGCTGTAGCAGTCCGACGAGCACTTCGAGCTGCAGCTGCTGTCCGAGGTGCACTCGCTGCTGCTGCCCGACGAGCCTCCGCCGCCGCTGCTCGACGGCGACGCAGGCGCCTTCCACTTCAGCCCCGCGCACGACGACGCCGGGCCCTTCTCCGAGCACGCTCGCTTCACGCGCGCGGACGACATGCACGCGCTCACCTCGGTGTGCTCGCCGTAGCCCGGGCGTCCTTCGCACGTGCCGTAGTGGCCGTTGCACGAGCACGGGTGGCCGGTGACCGGGCTCGTCGACTCGCAGCACAGGCTGTCCTTCTCCGTCTTGACGCAGTTGCTCCGGCGGACGTCCGCGCTCTCGAGCTGCGACGCGCCCGGGACGAAATCGCAGTTGCACTCGTCGCTGCTGTCGATGTGCGCGCACACGTACGTCGAGCACTCGCACGTCGTCGACTCGCCGGCGGCGTCGAGATCGAAGCAGCACTGCCAATCGCCCGCGCCGCAGGAGTCGACGGGCGACTCGTCCTGTCCGAGCGAGAACGTCTCGGTCGAGCAGCGGCAGCCGAGCGAGGACTTCGCGCAGTAGATCTTCGCGGCCGGCGCGCTCGTGCCCGAAGAGCCGGACGAGCACGCCACGAGGAGGATGCCGATGGCACCGACGGCAGCGGCCACGCGCTGTGCGATACGCATGATTCGTCTTCATACCGTGCGACCCGCCGTCGTCGCTTTGGTCATTTCTTTGCCGCGGCGGCGTCAATTGAGCAACTCGTTCGGCGTCATGAGAGAGGAGCTCACGAGGCGAGCGGTTATTCTCTCTTTACGACAGGGGGTGGCGGTGAGGACGGTTCGTTCGAAGGCGGATTGGGTGGAGGTGCTGGACGCCGCGTACGACGCCGCGGAGGACGACACGGCGTGGGGCAGGCGCCTGCTCGACGTCGGAGCCCGCGTCTTCCGCGACGCGCAGCTCCTCGGGGTGACGATGCTGGCGCACGACGCGTCCTGCTCGTCCGCCGAGATCGTGCTCGGGCTCGGACCACCCGCGATCTCGCGTGACGTCCTCGCGGCGACGCGTCAGCTCGGCATGGCCTTCGTCCGCGAGCATTTCTATCCGCCGTCCCTCGTCACGACCCACCTCGAGGTGGGGGTGCGGATGCAGCGGGAAGCGCGCGAGCGAGCCGCGGCGCTCCGCGCGAGCTGGGGATGCGTGGACGGTCTCGGCCTGTGCGTTCACCCGGACCCCGGCCTCGCGCTCGTGTTCTACGCCGGCTTCGACCGCGAGCTGTCTCTCTCGGCGCGCGAGCGGCGGCTCCTCACGCAGCTCGCGCTGCACGTCGAGACGAGCTGTCGTCTCCGGCGCCGCCCCGACGTCGTCACGGCCGTGATCGGCGCCGACGGACGGCTGCTCCACCGCGGAGACGACGCGCCGCGGGCGTCGTCGATGTCGGCGCACGTCGCTCGGATCGAGCGCGCGCGGACGAGGAGCCGCCGGCGGACCACCGAGGCGCTCGACCTCTGGAGCGCGCTCGTGGACGGGCGCGCGACGCTCGTGCCGCGGAGTGAGGGCTCCCGTCGTCACTACCTCGTCGTCGACAACGCGCCGGCGACGCAGCCGCTTCGCGCGCTCACGCACGGGGAGCTCGACGCGCTCTCGTTCGCGGCGCGGGGGCTCTCCTCGAAGCTCATCGGATACTCGCTCGGCGTCTCGGAGCCGACCGTCTCCTCGCGCCTGGCGAGCGCCGCCGCGAAGGTGGGCCTCGCGACGCGCATCGAGCTCGTGCGCCTCGCGGCGATGCTCACGCGGGACCCGCGCGCGCGGTTCGAACGGATGGCGCTCACGACGGCGGAGCGCGACGTCCTCGCCTTGCTCGCGCAGGGCCTCTCGAACCGCGACATCGCGCGGATCCGCCGGCGATCGGTCCGGACGATCGCGAACCAGGTCGCGCACCTCCTTCGCAAGACGAGCACGTCGTCGCGGAGGGCGCTCGCCCTCCGGCTCTCATGACCGCCGCCGGCGCCGAGGGGTCACTTCGCGCTCGGGAGCGGGACCTCGAGCGAGACCTCGCTCGGCGCGTCCTTCACGATGATGAAGCCGAGGTCGAGGTGGCGGCGCACGGGCAGACACACCGAGTGATTGACCGCGTCGCACACGACGATGTCGATCTCGCCGGTGAGCGTCGCGTTCGGCGTCTTCGGCAGCGGCTGCACCTTCATCGTGTACCCTTGCTTCACCGCGCTGCCCGTCGTCTTCGCGTCCGCCGGCGCCTCCGCGAGGCCGTCGCTCCGGTTCCAGCGCACGCGGAACGGCGCCTCGTCGTTGATCTCCGTGCCCTTCGGCGCGAGCCACTTCAGCTTCACCTGCGTCACGACGTCGGGCTGGACGCGGATCTCCTCCATCTCGAGCTTCTCGAGCTTCGCCGGTCCGGCGTCGGCGGCGACCGCGAGCGACGCCGCCGCGGAGGGCGCCGGAGCAGGCGCGGGCGCGGGCGGCTTGTCCTTCTCGCAGGCGGCCAAGAGCGCGATCGCAAAGAGGATTCGCATTACGTACCGATCGGTAGGGTAAGAGACGGCTTGTCCCAGATGCCGGAGTCGTCCGGCTCGTGCATGCCGCCGCTCTCGTCGCCGGCGTCCTCGAAGAAGGTGAGGATCTCGTCGCGGCGCGCGTGCGCGTCGGCGCGGCCCATCTCGATGAGCTGGCGGCAGAAGTGCCCGTCGAAGAGGAGGTAGCTCGCGAGGTCCGCCTCGTCGCCGACGCCCATGTCGAGCGCGTTGAGGAGGCGCCGCGTGAGGAACGGGTTGCCGATCAGCTTGCCGCTCCGGACGTGCTCGCTCGCGAGCTTGCCCATGTCCTCGCTCGGGCGCAGCGTGAACGGGACCACCTTGCGATAGGCTGGCTGGTTCCGCTTCTCGGCCTCGCGCGACATCGCCTCCGTGAACCCGGGACCGAACTGGTAGGTCCCGTCTTCGAGCACGTTGTTCATGCGCTCGAGGAGCTCGAGGTCGACGTCGACGTGATCGAGGAGGAACGCGTTGAGGACCTTGCCGAGGAGGAAGGCCGCGCCGGGCGCCTTCACGTCCCGCCCCGCCTCGTGCGCGCCGACGCCCTTGAACTCGCGCGAGCTGCCGATCGCGAAGATGTGCGTCGCGCCGAGGCGCAGCGCCGGCGAGATCGGCGTGTTCTGGCGGAGACCGCCGTCGAGGTAGAGCTCGTCGTCGATCTTCACCGGCGGGAAGAGGAGCGGGATCGCGGCGCTCGCGAGCGCGTGGTGCGGGCCGATGTGGTCGGCGCGGAAGAGCGTGCGCGGCGGCGACGTCTTCGGGATGTCGACGTCGGGCGCGGTCTGCATGAAGACCACCGTGCGGCCGTTCGAGACCTCGGTCGTGGAGACGGTGAGCGCGCGGAGCTGCTTCCGCCGGAGCGCGCGGGCGAGGGCGCGCCAGCTGATCTCGCGCTGCACGAGCTCCGCCATCGGCGTGACGTCGAAGAGCCCGGTCCCCGCCTCGCCGCCGCCGAGGAGGAGGCGCGGGATCCCCGCGAACTGCCGCACACCGAACCCGAGCACGCGCGTGATCTGGAGCTCGCTCCAGAGGTGCACGAGGCGGCGCATGCCGAGGACGGGATCGGTGAGGTGCGCCGCGAGGTAACACGCGTTGATCGCGCCGACGCTCGTCCCGCAGAGGATGTCGACCCGCGGCGGCGAGCGCCGGATGCGCGAGAGGTCGTCGAAGATGTACCAGAGGACCCCGACCTCGTAGGCGCCGCGCGCACCACCTCCGGAGAGGATCATCGCTGTGCGGCGGCTCGGCCGAGTCGTTGCCTGCTGAGTCATGGAAATCGGGAGGGTCTCGCGCGCCCCCGAGCCAGTCGAGATGATAACCGGCTTTTACTTGCGGCTGCTAAGAGATGCGGTCGATTCGTCGCGCGCGCGCTCGGGCATCGGCGTGTCGTCGAAGAGCGTCGCGACGAGCGGGCGCTCGGCGAAGCGGCGCTTGAGGCGCGTGTCGCGGATCGTGCCGACGAGCGCGGCCGCGTAGTCGACCGCGCGCTGGCGCGCTTGCGGCGCCTGCGGAGACGCCGCGCGCTTCAGCGCGTCGGCGCAGAGGACGCGGATCTCGAGGCCGTACTCGCAGCCCTGGAGCGCCTCGACCGCGCCGAGCGCCGTCGTCGCGAGGAGCGTCGCGGCGTGGACCTCGCCCGCGTCGACGCGCGCCGCCGCCTCGCAGGCCATCGCGTAGAAGTGGTACGCGACGAGGGCCTGGTGCTCCGCGGAGCGGCGCGCGACGAGCGCGTTGTGGATCGCCATCGGCGCGTCGCGGCGGTAGCGCGCGAGCGCGGCGCCCACCACCGCGGCGTGGGTGACGTCGTACGCGTTGCCGGTCGACTCCGTGAGCGCGGCGGCCTCTTTGATCCACGCCTCCGCGCCGTCGACGTCGCCGAGCTCGAGCAGCACCTCGGCCGAGACGAGGAGCGTGTCGGCGCGGCCGTCCTGATCGCCGTAGCGCTCGTGCGCCTCGCGCGCGCGCTTGAGGTACGCGAGCGCGCGCGGCATGTCGCCGAGGCGGGCGTAGGAGTGGCCGATGTTCGTGAGCGTCTTCGCGAGCTGGAAGCGGCCGCCGATCGAGAGGTCGATCCGGATCGACTCGAGCGCGAGCGCGATCGCGTCTTCGTAGCGGCCTTGCACGAACATCGCGTACGCGAGCGCGTTCTTGGCGCGCGCCTCCTGCCGGCGCGCCCCCACCTTGCGGAACACCGCGATCGCCTCGACGTACGCGTCGACCGCCTCGCGCACGCGACCGACGCGGCGGAGGAGGACGCCGCGCGTGCGCAGGACCTCGGCGCGCGTCCGCGCGGGGACGCCGGGGTTCACGGTCGGGTTGCACGCCGCGAGCGCGCGATCGGACGCGGCGAGCGCGCCCTGCACGTCGCCGATCTCGCGCGAGAGCTCGCTCACGAAGAGCTCCGCCTCGATCTCGAAGGTCGGGATCCCGGCGCCGTGGGCGAGGCTCGCCGCCTGCTTCGCGACCGGGAGCCCGTGCGCGAGGCGGCCCTCGTCGAGGTCGAAGCGCGCGGTGCGCAGGAGCGCGAGCACGGCCGCGCGCGGGTGGCCGATCGCCTTCGCCGCGCGCCGCAGCGAGTCGAGGTGCCGGACGCGGTCCGCCTTGCGGCCGAGCATGCGGAACGTGCCCTCGAGCGCCTCGTAGACGCCGAGCTTCTGGAGCCCGTTCTCGGGCAAGAACTGCGCGGCGCGGAGGTAGTAACGGATCGCGAGCTGGGTCTGGTAGGCGTTCCGCGCGGCGTTCGCGGCCTCGAGGTAGAACACCGCCGCGCGCTCCGGCGCCTCGCCCTTCACGAGGTGGCGCGCGACGATCGCGGCCGACACGCCGCGCGCGAGCGACGTCTCGGCGAGGTGCTGTCCGAGCGCGCGGTGCATCCGCGCGCGGGTGGTGGAGTCGAGGTTCGCGTAGGCGACGTCGCGCGTGAGCGGGTGGCGGAAGTCGAGGACGTCGCCCTTGCGATCGCAGAGGCCGCGCGCGCAGAGCCGCATGATCGCGTCCTCGCTCGCGCGGAGCGACGAGCGCGTGTTGAGCTTCGCGAGATCGGCGAGCCCGAGCGGGCCGCCCGCGATCGCGAGCCAGTCGACGATGACGCGCTCGGAGCCGGGGAGCTCCGCGATGCGGTCGGCGAGGAGCTGCTCGAGCGTCGACGGCAGGCCCATCGCGTCGAGATCGCCGACGCCCTCGCGCACGAGCGCGTCGTCCTTGATCTCGAGCACGCCGCGCTCGAGCAGCGCGTCGATCATCTCGAGGAGGTAGAACGGATTGCCGCCGACGCGCGGCATCAGCTCCGCGCAGATCTGACGCACGCCCGTCTTCACGTTGAGGCGCGCCTCGACGAGGCGGATCTGCTCTTCGCTCGAGAGCCCCTGCAGCTCGATGCGGACCTTTCCCTCGAGGAGGTGGAGCACGCGCTCGTCGTTGCGCGTGACGAGGACGACGAGGACGGGGACGGGATCGCCCTGCTTGAGCAGCTCGACGAGGAGATCGAGCGACGGTTTGTCGGCCCACTGCAGGCCCTCGATGACGATGACGAGCGGCTCTTGCAGTGCGACCGCGCCGACGAGGTGGCGCACGCCGCTCAAGAGGAGCTTCTTCCGGTAGTGCGCGTCCTCGTCCTCGCCGCCGGCGCGCTCCTGGTTCGACGCGATCTCGGCGAGGCGCGTGATCATCGGGTTCGACGCGTCGGCGTCGGCGTTGCCGCCCGCGCGCGCGATGAGGTACGCCATGTCGTCGAACGACTCGTCGCCGCTCGCCCCGACCGCGTCGCGCACGAGATCGGCGACGGTGCTGTAGGGGACCTCGATCCGGACGGGGGAGCACTCGGTGCGCACGAGCCGCGCGTTCGGCGGCAGCTCCGCGAGGAACGTCGCGACGAGCGCGGTCTTGCCGATCCCGAGCTCGCCGACGACCGCGCGCGCGGTGACGACGCCGCGCTGTTCTTGACGCGCTCGAGGTACCGAGCGCTTACGCACCGCGTGGTGGTACGCGGCGTGGAGCTCGGCCTTCTCCGCGTCGCGGCCGATGAGGTCGTTCTGCGCCGCGGCCTGCTCTTGCGCCTTCTCCTCGCGCGAGAGCGAGCGCTCGAGCATGTAGATCCGCATCGTCGGCGGCAGGTTCTGCACCGGCGCCGCGTCGCCGCGGTGAAGGTCGAGGGTCGGCGCGTCGCGCCAGCGGAAGCCGCGGCGCACCTGCCGGTAGACGCCGCCCGCGACCCAGGTCGTGTCGATCGGCGTCGCGCGCGCGAGCACGTCGGCGAGGTACGTCACCGGATCGTGCAGCACGTAGCGGACGAGGTTCCCCTCCGGATCGCGCGTGCCCGACGCGATGCCGCGGACGATCGAGAGCGACGCGCCGACGGGGGAGGGGAGGTCGTCGGCGATGCCTTGGAGCGCCTCGTGCGTTTCGACCGCGAGCCACGCCGCGTCGGACGCGGCCTTCGCGGGCTTCGCGCCGAGGCCGGCGATCGCGCGCGCCTCGAAGTCGCCGGACCAGACCCAGCGCATCCCGCGCTTGTAGGCCATGTCGCCGAGCATCGAGCGCGACCGCTCGAGCGCGCGACCGAGCGCGCGCTTCTCCGTCTCGTCGAGGACCTCGCGGTTGGCGCCGGGCACGAGCCGCAGCGTCACGATCGCGACGTGGCGCACCTCGCGCGCCTCGGTCTTGCGCGAGAGCGGCCCCGGCGGCGAGCTCTTCGACGTGCCGCCGCTCGGCGGCGACGAGCGGCTGCCGGGCCGGTTCGAGTCGCGCGCGCCGTCGCCTTGCGAGAGCGCGGCCGGCGCGGCCGCCTGGGTGTGGTGCTCGTTGAGCGGCGCGGGGGCGAAGCTCTCGATCGTGTCGAAGTGGCGCGTCTGGCGCGGGACGAGCTCGGCGATCGTGTGCTCGAGCGCGGACGCGTCGACGAGGACCTGCCGCACGAGCATCGCGCGCATGATCGCGGCCGCGACGTCGCGTCCGGTCGTGAAGCGGTCCTCGGGCTTCGGCGCGAGGAGCTTCATCACGATCGTCTCGAGCTCGGGCGGGATGTCGGTGCGGTAGACGCTCGGCGCCTCGACCTCCCCCGATCGCACGATGTCGAGCAGCGCCTCGCCGCCGAGCCCGCCGTGGAGCGGGCGCCCCGCGAGGCACTCCCACAGGATCACGCCGAGCGAGTAGAGATCGCTCCGGCGATCGACCTTCTCCGCGCGCGCCTGCTCGGGCGACATGTACCCGAACTTGCCCTTGAGCACGCCGGCCTCGTCGTCGACGAGCCGCGCGCTCGCGATGCCGAAGTCGGCGATCTTCACGACGCCCTCGAACGAGAGGAGGACGTTCTGGGGAGAGACGTCGCGGTGGACGATCTCGAGCGGGGTCCCGCCCTCGTCGCGCTTCTCGTGCGCGTAGTGGAGGCCCTTCGCGGCCTCGGCGATGATCCACGCCGCGTCCCACGGCGGGAGGCGCGTCGCGGCCTGCTTCGCCGCGCTCATGAGGTGGCCGAGGTCGCAGCCCTCGACGTACTCCATCGCGAGGATGTGGCCTTCGTCGCCCTCGTTCGAGAACTCGTAGACCTGGACGACGTTGGGATGGTTGAGCCGCGTCGCGAGCTGCGCCTCGTCGATGAACATCGAGCGGAAGCGCCGCGACGTCGTGTATCCGGGGAGGATCCGCTTGACGACGACGATCTTGTACGTGCCCTCGGCGCCGCGCTTCTTCGCGAGGAACACCTCCGCCATCCCGCCGGATCCGAGCCGGCGCACGATCTCGTACTGGGCGATCTGATGAGGGATCGGCGCGGCGCTGGGCATTCGGAAGGGTCAGCCGTAGATCTCGTCGACCGCGAGCTCGATACCGTGGAGGACGATCGTCTCGCCCGGGCCCGCGGTCTCGATGCTCCACCCGCGCTTGTCGCGCCGTCGGATCTCGATGCGGCGCTCGTCTTGCGAGACGAGGACGTACTCTCGAAGCGACGTGAGCTGCTTGTAGGCCTCGAACTTCACGCCCAGGTCGCGCGTCGCCGTCGAAGGCGAGAGCACCTCGACGATGATCTCGGGGTTCGTGATCGCCTCACCGAGGATCTTGTTCCTCCGCTTCACTGTGTACGTGCGAAGCGCCCCGCAGACGACGCTCGCGTCGGCCTGGCCATAGAACTGAGCCGCATCGACCCAGATGTCGGCGTTCGAGCCGAAGACGTCCGCGCCGAGCCGGAGCATGAGCAGCGAGCCGAGCCGCGCGCCGAGACGCGAGTGCTCGGGGCCGCCGCCGCCCATCGAGTAGACGATCCCGGCGCACCACTCGCGCCACGTTCCCGGCTCGGGCTCCATCTCGAGGAAGTCCTCGAGCGGCACGTATGGCTGGCTCCGCGCGACGGTCACGGGCCTCAGGATACCACCATGTACCAACCTCGACGTCTCGTAGTAGAGAGGGCGGTCATGCGAACCACGAACGCGCTGTCCCTCTTCGTGATCCTTGCTGCGCTCGGCGCCTGCGTCCCGAAAGGGAAGTACGACGACGCGCTGAGCCGCGCGGAGCAGGCCCGCGTGACGCACGAGAAGCAGGCGGCCGAGGCCGCGCGCACGATCGCCGCGCGCGACGCCGCGATCGCGCAGCTCGACGCGGACGTGAAGGCGCTCCAGGCGCGCTTCGACGCGCAGGAGAAGCAGCTCGCGGACGAGAAGCAGGGCGCGCAGGCGCTCCAGCGTCAGCTCGACGCCTCCACCGCCGAGAACGCGCAGCTCCGCAAAGAGCTCGAGCGTCTCGGGAAGAACGCCGACAAGCTCCTCCAGGAGAAGGGCACCCTCTCGAGCGCGCTCAACGAGGCGAAGGCGCGGCTCGAAGAGCTGCGGAAGGCGCAGGCCGCGGCCGACGCGCGCGCGGCGCTCTTCCACGATCTCGCGCTCAAGCTGCAGAAGATGATCGACGCGGGGCAGCTCCAGATCGTCCTCCGCGACGGACGGATGGTGATCCGCCTCGCGAACGACGTCCTCTTCGACACCGCGAAGACGGACATCAAGCCCGCCGGCGCCGGCGCGCTCAAGCAGATCGCGGGCGTGCTCAAGACGCTGAACGATCGGCGCTTCCAGATCGCCGGCCACACCGACAACGTGCCGATCAAGACGCCGCGCTTCCCGTCGAACTGGGAGCTGTCGACCGCGCGCGCGGTCGAGGTCGTCCACCTCCTCGTGAAGGAGGGGATGCGGGCGGAGGTGCTCTCCGCCGCCGGCTACGGCGAGTTCGACGCGGTGAGCCCGAACACGGACGACGCTTCGCGCCAGAAGAACCGCCGGATCGAGATCACGCTCCAGCCGAACATCGACGAGCTCGTCGCCGTCCCCGCCGCGAAGTAAACGTGCCGGCGGGGGAGATCGCGCGCCACTCCACGAAGGAGATCGTCGCGGCGCTCGCGGCGACCGACGCGCCGTGGTGGCTCCGCCGCGCGATCGCCCTCGGCGCCGCCCCCGCGAGCGCGCGGCTCGCGCGGCGCTTGCGCGCGTTCGACGCCGCGATCGCCGCGCGCGGCCTCGCCGCGGCGGCGCGATCGTTCCTCGACGCGATGGGCGCGCGCGTCACGGTGCTCGGCGCTCCGCCGCGCGGCGCGGCGCTCGTCGTGATGAACCACCCCGGCGCGTACGACGCGCTCGCGACGATGGCGGCGCTCGGGCGCGACGACGTCGTCTTCCTCGCGAAGGAGCGGCCGTTCCTCCGCGCGCTCCCGAACCTGCGCGCCCACCTCGCGTTCGTCGGCGGCGCGGCCGGACTGAAGGCCGCCGTGCGCTCTTTCGCGCGCGGCGGCGTCGTCGTGCAGCTCGGCGCGGGGGCGATCGAGCCGGACGCGCGCTTCGAGCGCGCCGCGGCGTCGGCGTCGTGGCCGCCGGGGAGCGGCCTCCTCGCGGAGCGCGCGGGGCGCGCGGGCGCGGCGGTGATCCCGGCGTTCGTCGCGGGCGTCCACTCTCCGCGGGCGAAGCGCCTCGCGATCGTGCGCTGGGCGGAGGCGCGCGGCATCAGCACGATCGGTCCTCTCATTCAGGCGACGGTGCCCGGCTTCCGCGACGTCGAGGTCACGCTCCACTTCGGCGCGCCGCTCACGCTCGACGTCCCTCCCGCGCGCGGCGCGCACGAGGCCCGCACCGCCCTCCTCCACGCCCGCGTCCACGCGCTCGCGCCGGTCGCTCGTTGAGCGGAGCTCACTGCTCACTGCTCACTGCCAGAGGCGAACGACGAAGCTCTTCGCGTCCCCGCCGGCGCTGGGGCGGAGCGAGCCGACGATGATGACGCTCTCATCGCGTTGAACGAAGGAGCCCGTCACGGTGGCGACCTCGTCGGCGGCGGCGATGTCCACCGTAAGGAGGCCGCCGGTCCCAAACGTCACGTCGCGCGCGCCGCTGGGCATGAGCCGCATGACGACGCCGCTGCTTCGGTCCTCGGACGCGCCCGCCGCGATGACCGTTCCGTCGGCGCGCGTGTGGACGGTCGTGACTTTGCCGCGGAACGACGCCACCGACGAGCCGCCGTCGCTCCCGTACGCCGGGTCGCGGGCGAGCGCGGAGTCGATGCGCTCGACGACGCCGAGCGGGGTCGAATCGAAGCCGAGGATGAAGCCCCCGTCGACGCCGTCGTTCATCGCGAGCGAGCTCGGCCCCGTCGTTGCGTTGAGGTCGCCGCTGTTCGTATGCAACGTGCCGTCGGGCGCGACGACGGCGATCGCGATCGGCTGATCGGTTCCACCGACCCGGCGGTACGCGTACCCGACCCTGCCGTCGGGCGCGACGACGAGGCGGGATCCGATCGAGAACGCCGCGCCGGTTGGGTTCTGCGCTATGGAGCGGACGCCGTTCGGCGCGTTGTACGTGCTGTCGAGCGTGCCCTCCGACGTCAGACGCAAGAGCCGGATCTCGCGCGTGCACGCGGCGCTGGCGCAGGTGTACGCCGCGAAGAAGGTGTTCGACGGTCCCGCTGCGATCTCGGCGAAGCGGCCGTCGGCGCTTCCACCGCCGGCGCTGGGGAGCACGCCGGCGTCTCCAGCCCACGACGGATCGTGCTTGCCGTCGGCCAGGAGCCGGACGATCGAGGTCCCCTGGAAGAGGATCCGGCCCGAAGTGTCGACGAGGAGATGCGGCGTGGCCGTGCAGTCGACGAAGGTGACGATCCCGTTCACGCCGAACGCCGGCTCGAGCGTTCCGTCCTCGTCGAAGCGGGCGAGGCGGCACGCGCCGTCCGCCGCGGTCGCCACCGCGAGGACCTTGCGGTCCGGCTGCGCGATCGCGGTGTCGAACGCGGCGTTCACCGCCCCCTTGACGACGCCGCCGCCGAAGGACATGTCGATCGAGCCGGAGGGTCCACGCACCTAGACGGGAAGGCGGACGGGCTCGGTCACGAGCTCGCCGGCGCCGATCGTGATCGTGTCGACCTTGCCTTGCGGCGCGTCGGCCGTGACGTCGACGACGATCGTCCCGTTCGTTCGATCGGCCGGGATGATGACCGGCGCGATGGTCGTCTTCGCGGGGACGCCGTCGAAGCGAAGGACCACCTCGCCGGCGACGCCGACGCGCTCGATCTGCACCGGGATCTCCGTCTTTTCACCCTGGATGACGAAGGTGCGCTCGCTCGGCGCCTGGATCCGGAGGAACGGCTTGGTGGGGGCATCCTGAGTCGCGTCGCCGGGGCTCGTGACGTCGTCCGAGCCATCCAAGTCGTTCGAGCCGCTCGAGCCGTCGGGGCCCGCCGGCGCGGACCCGCACGTCGCGGTCCGTTCGCAGTCGTCGTCCCCGCACGCCACGACGACGGCGGTCCCGGACATCACGAGGATGAGCGCGACGGCGGCGACACGAATAGAGCTACTCCCCTGATTGTGCTGTTTCATCCCCGGAGCGGACACGATAGCGGGGTGAGCGCCGTCCATGTCAACCCTCGCACAGGCGGCGGAAGGCGGCGATCGTCGTCGACCAGCGAGGCATCCGCGCGGACGCGGCGGCCGTCGCGAGCCGCGCGCGGAGGGGCGGATCGGAGGCGAGCTGCGCGAGCGCGCCGGCGAGCGCGTTCGTCAGGTCGTCGGTGCCGGAGCTGGCCACGAAGAGCACCGCGTCGGCGCACGGCGCGAGCGCTTCGGTCAGGCCGGGCGATCGCGCGGCGACGACGGGGAGGCCGGCCGCGATCGCCTCGGTCGCGGCGATGCCGTAGCCCTCGAGGGAGGAAGGCATCACCAGCGCGTGCGCAGACGCGAGCTCGCGCGCGAGCGTCGCGTCGTCGATCTCGTCGAGGAACGTCACGTCGCCGGACGCGGCTGCGGTGACGGCCGCCGCATACTCCACGTCGCGCGCGCGGCTTCCGGCGACACGCAGCGCAGCGCCCGGAGGAAGCATGCAGAATGCATGCACCAACTCGAGCACGCGCTTGCGCGGGACGACGGAGCCGACGAAGAGGAAGGTGACCCGCTCGGCCGGCGCACGCGGAAGCCGCGGGAGCCGATCGCTGCCGGGCACGATCACGTCGATCGCCGCTTCGATGCCCTCGCCGCGCAGTCGCTCCGCCGTCGTCACGCTCGTCGTCACCACCACATCCGCCGCCCGCACCGCCGCGAGCTCGATCACCCGCACCCGCGCCCGCTCCACCGCAGGCAGCTCCTCCTCCCAACACGACAAATGATGCACGACCAACACCCGCCGCCCCCCGTTTCGCGCGCGCCCCCCCAGCCGCGAAAAAGGGCCCCCAGAAGCGGCCGCGCAAGCGGACGCGAACCCCCCCGAGCGCCCCGCACGAGGGCCATATCTGGGTTGACCCGTCAGCGCGAACCCCCAACGTAGAAAAAGGGCCCCAGAAGCGGCCGCGAAAGCGGGCGCGAAGCGCCCCGAGCGCGAAGCGCGAGGGCCGTGTCTGGGGTGGGGTGTCGGGGCAAAGCCCCGACGTTGACAAGCGGCCCCAGAAGCGGCCGCGCAAGCGGGCGCGAAGCGCCCCGAGCGCGAAGCGCGAGGGCCGTGTCTGGGGTGGGGTGTCGGGGCAAAGCCCCGACGTTGACAACCGGCCCCAGAAGCGGCCGCGCAAGCGGGCGCGAAGCGCCCCGAGCGCGAAGCGCGAGGGCCGTGTCTGGGGTGGGGGTGTCGGGGGCAAAGCCCCCGACGTTGAAGAAAGACCACCGCGAGCTCGCGGAAGCAGAGCTCGTCGCCGACGAGCACGTCCGCGCCCGCGACGCGCGCCGCGAGCGCGTCGATCGACTCGCCCGGCGCGATCGCGACGACGTCGACGCAGTCCAGTCCACGGGCGACGATCGCGTCGTAGATCGTCCCGCCGGTGCGCGCGTCGAGGCCGCCGTAGACGATCCACGCGATGCGCGTCACAGCGCGCGCTCGAAGCTCGCCCACGCGACCGGCGACTCGCGCAAGAGCACGCGGAGGCGCGCGGCGCCGGCCGGTTTGCCGTCAGCGGGGAGCTTCCCGATCTCCTTCGCGAGCTCGCTCGCCACGTGCTCCGCCACGCGCTCCGTCGTCGACGTTCGACCCGGGAACGCGGGATGATCGTCGAGGTTCGTGTAGTCGAACGACGCGAGCACCGCGCGGAGGATCGTGCGGAGCGCGCCGATGTCCATCACGACGTGATGCTCGTTCAGCGCGGGCGCGTGGACCTCCGCCTCGACCGCGTACGTCGCGCCGTGGAGCCGCTGCGCCGGGCCGAAGGTCGGGTCCGCGAAGCTGTGCGCGATCATCACGTGGTCCGAGACGCCGACGGTGAACATCGCTCCTCAATACTCGAAGACGCGGCACGGCGGTGCGTCGTCCGCGCCCGCCGCGAGCTCCGCGTAGACCGCGCTCGCCTCCTCCGTCCCGAACCGAACCGGCGGCGCGACGAGCGCGTCGAGCGCGGGATCGCCCAGGAGCGAGGACACGAGATCGAAGCGGCGGTCGAACGTCCAGCCTGCGCGGAGCCGCGGCGGGATCGAAGACACCTGGCTCGCGACGAGCCGCAGGCGGCGGCGATGGAACGCGTCGCCGAGGTCGATCGCCGCGCGGCGCCGTCCGTAGAACGACGCCACGACGACGCGCGCCTCGGGCGCCGCGATCGCGATCGCGGCGTCGAGCGCCGCCGGATCGCCGGTCGCCTCCACGACGAGGTCCGCCGCGTCCGATCTGGACGCGACCGCCCGCACGAGCGCCGCCGCCGCCGCGCGCCGCCCCGCGCGAGGCTCCACGAGCTCGACGTCGACCCCGCTCCGCGCGAGGAGCCACGCCGTGAGCGCCCCGACGACGCCGCCGCCGAGCACGACCGCGCGCTCGCCGAGCACCGGCTCCGCGTCCCACACGCACGTGATCGCGGTCTCGAGGTTCGCCGCGAGCGCGGCGCGCGTCGCGGGGACGTCCGCGCGCATCGCGCGAAGACGATCGAGCGCGACGACGTGCGCGTCGCCGTGCGGGAGGAGCCCGAACACGCGGGCGCCGGTGTCCTCGCGCTCGCCGATCCACGCGTAGCCGTAGCGGCTCGGATAGCTCGCGGCGCCGAGCGACGGATCGAACACGGCCGGCCCCTCGTCGAGGTAGAGGAGGAGCTCGGTGCCCTGGCTGATCGCGGACGCGAGGCCCCGCACGCGCACCTCGCCGGGGCCCGGCTCCGGGAGCTCGATCTCGCGCACGGTGACCGCCCTTGCTCCTTCGAAGAAGAGCGCCCGCGTCTTCATTCGTTCACCACGCGCCCGCGGACGAGGACGTTCGCGCCGAGGCGGACGACCTCGACGTCGGTGAGGCGCGGCGGTCGTTCGAGCGCGCCGACGAGCGGGACGCCCGGCGCGCCGAGGAGCGACATCGCGAGCTCGACCTCGAGCACGTCGACGAGGCGCGCGCGGAAGAAGGACGTGAGCACGCGCGAGCCTCCTTCGACGAGGAGCCGCCGCACGCCGCGCGCGGCGAGGCGATCGAGGACCGGCGCGAGCGCGACCATGCCGCTCTCGTCGGCGGGGACGAGCGCGACCTCGGCGCCGCGCGCGCGGAGCGCCTGCTCGGCGCCGCTCGACGCCCGACCTTCGGCGCCGAACACGAGCACGGGCCCTCGCTCGTCGAAGAGCCGCGCGCGCGCGGGGACCTCGAGCGCCGACGCGAGGACGACGCGGAGCGGCTGGGTCGGCGCGGGCGCGTCGTCGGCGGTCCGCAGCGTGAGGCGCGGATCGTCGATCCGCACGGTGTCGCTCCCGACGAGGACCGCGTCGTGCTCCGCGCGGGCCGAGTGGGCCGATCTCCGACCTTCGGGCGTGCTCAGCGATGTCGGCGCGCGGTCGATGGCAATGCGACCGTCCAGCGACGCCGCCACGTGCACGGTCACGGTTACTCGTGTCGGCCTCCCCACGTCGTCCCATTGTAGAGAGGATTCGTCAGGAAAGTTCGCATTCGCCTGGGAGAGGCCGTGTAGACTTCGGGGTCGAGCGCGATGCAAGGTCCGCTGCCCGCACCGACGGCAACGGGGTCGTTCGTCAAGACCCCGTTCCCCCATCTGATGGTCTACGCCCTCGAACGGAGGCTGACGGGGACCTTCGAGCTGTCGCGCGGCGCGATCTCGATGGCGACGATCCTCGTGATGGGCGGCTGCCCCGCGAAGATCCGCACGAGCGATCCGGTGCACTTCCTCGGGAACGTGCTCCTCGAGCTCGGGATGATCACGCCGGCCCACCTCCAGGCGTCCCTCGCGCAGATGCAGGGGAGGCTCCAGGGCCAGGTCCTCCTCCAGATGAACGCGATCGACGCGGCGCGCCTCGACGCGGGCCTCCGCTCGCAGGTCGAGCGCAAGGTCGAGCACCTCTTCGGCCTCTCGACCGACACGACGTTCGCCTATTACGACAACGTCGATCTGCTCCAGCAGTACGGCGGCCCGCCGACCCCGATCGATCCGTTCCCCGTCCTGTGGCGCGGCTGCCGCGAGCAGCCTGCGTTCGAGCACGTCGACGCCACGTATCGCCGCGCCGGCGCCGCGCTCCTCCGCGTCGCGCCGACCGCGCAGATCGAGCGGTTCGCCTTCACGCCGCAAGAGCGCGAGGCGGTCGAGATGCTGCGCCACCGCCCCGCGCGCGCGGTGGACGTCGCGGGCATGCTCGGCCCGCGCCTCGGTCAGACCCTCGTCTACTTCCTGATGATCATGAAGCAGGTCGATCTGATCGACGGGACGCAGCCGATGGCGCCCGCTCAGGCCGCCCCCGCTCCGGCCCCCGCGGGTCCGCCGCCTTCGGCGCCCGGCAGCGCGCGCCAGATCGCCGCCGCCGCCCCCGCCGCCGCGGCGCCGCCCCAGCAGCAGATCGCGCGCGTCCAGCTCCAGCGTCAGGCCGCGCCCGGCCGCGGGCCGATGGTCGTCGAAGAGGTCGCGACGCCGTCGGCGCGTGACGATCGCGCCGCCCCACCGAGCGGCGCGCCACCGACGAGCGGCGCGTTCGGCGCGAGCGCGTTCGGCGCAGCACCACCGAGCAGCGGCGGCGGCGCGTTCAGGCCGCCCACGCCCCCGCAGGCGATGAGCCCGGCGCCGGCCCCCGTCATCTCCGCGCCGGCCGTGCCGGCGGGTCCGCTCGACATCGGATCGATGATCGTCCAGACGATCCAGCAGTCGAACGCGCCGCCGGCGATGCCCAGCGCCGCGCCGGCGCCGGCCTCCGCCCCGGCGGTCCCCGCCGCCGCAAAGGTGCCGAGCGTCGAGATGCCGGCCGTGGAGCCCGTCGCCGACACGTCCGCGAACGACAAGAACCTCACCGCCGAGCAGCGATCGCTCAAGCAGAAGATCCTCGACCGCGCGGCGACGATCACGGGGCAGGACTACTTCCAGATGCTCGGCGTCGATCGCGACGCGTCGACGGAGCAGATCCAGAAGGCCTTCTTCGGCCTCGCGAAGGTGTGGCACCCCGATCGTCTCCCGCCCGCGCTCATCGACGTGAAGGACGCGTGCAGCAAGGTCTTCACCCACCTCACCGAGGCGAACCAGACCCTGAGCGATCCTGGCAAGCGCCAGGACTACCTGAAGCTCCTCAAGGAGGGCGGCGCGACGCCGGAGGACCAGCAGAAGATCCAGGCGATCCTCGAGGCGGCGCAGGAGTTCCAGAAGGTCGAGTTCCTCCTCAAGCGAAACCCCACCGATCCGCAGGCGCACGAGCTCGTGCGCCGCTGCGTCCAGCTCGACGACGAGCAGGTCGACTACCTCGCGACGCTCGCGTGGCTCGACGCGCAGAAGCCGGAGTGGCTCAGCCGCGAGAAGACGCTCGAGAAGGCGATCATCCTCGATCGCTGCATCCAGAAGAACCCGAACTGCGAGCGCGCCTACTTCTACCGCGGCATGCTCTACAAGCGCGCCGAGGAGTTCAGCAAGGCGCTCAAGGACTTCAAGAAGGCGGCGGAGCTCAACCCGCGCAACCTCGACGCGATGCGCGAGGTCCGCCTCCACAACATGCGCGGCGGTCAGAACAAAGGCGCCGTGTCCGGCCCCGGCCGTCCCAGCGCCGCGCCCGCCGCCGCGCCGGCCGAGAAGATCGGCGGCTTCCTCGGCAAGCTGTTCAAGAAGTAGGGCGCGCCGCGCGCATCGGCGAGAGGCTCGGCTTCTGCACCTCCGCCGCGCCGAGGTGGCCGAAGCGCGCGGTGAAGTCCACCGGCTTCATGTTCGCCGCCTGCGCGAGGCGCGAGAGCTCCACCGTGTCGGCGAAGTCCGCCTCCTTCAGGCGCAGCATGTAGCTCCGCGCGATCTTGTAGCGGTCGGACTCGATGTCGACCATGCGGACGCGCATGCGGCCCGTGGTCGGGTCCATGATCTGATCGAACGGCACCGGCACGAAGCGGCCGCGCTGCATGCTGATGAGGGCGCGGTCGCCGCCTTCGATCACGTAGCGCGCGGCGCAGTAGCCGAGGTCACGCGTGTATTCTGCATCGAATGGGATGGGGTCCGCGCAGCGGAGCTCGTAGCCGATGTTCTTCGGCACGATCGTGGTCTTGATCGCGAGCTTCTTGAGCTCCTTCTGCACCGCGAGCTTCACGATGTTGCCGAAGTCGACCTCCGCGATGCGGATGTGCCCGTGCTCGTCGCGCTCGACTCCCTCCATGCCCTCGAGGTCGGCCGGATCGATGACCTCGACGAGGCCCTCCGCGAGGACCGCGACGCCGTCGGGGCGGCCGTGCGAGATGCGCTTGATGATGGCGCCGCACAGCGTGTCGACGACCTCGGAGAGCCGCACCCCGTTCTTTCCCGCGTGGGGGGTGAACTCCTCCGGCACGAGCGAGAGCGTCGCGCCGGCGGCCTTGCCGATGCCGAGCGCGAGGTGGCCCGCCTTCCGGCCCATCGCGATGACGAAGTACCAGCGCGAGGTCGTCTTCGCGTCGACCATCAGGTTCTTCACGATCTCGGCGCCGATGTGGCGCGCGGTCTGGAACCCGAAGGTGTAGACGTCCTGCGGCAGATCGAGGTCGTTGTCGATCGTCTTCGGGACGTGGACGACGCGGAGCTTGCCCTTCGACGCCTTCGCGAGCTGGGACGCGCTGAAGCAGGTGTCGTCGCCGCCGATCGAGACGAGCATGCCGACGCCGAGTCGATCGAGCGCGTCGAGCGCGTTCTGCATGTTCTTCGGGTTCTTGGTCGGGTTCGCGCGCGCGATGCCGAGCATCGAGCCGCCGCGGAAGTGGATCCGGCTCGTGTCCGCGATCGACAGCGGGACCACGCGCGAGGTGTCGCCTTCCATGAGCCACTTGTAGCCGTCCATGATCCCGAGGACCTCGACGCCGGAGAGGACGGCGCGGATCGTCGCGGCGCCGATCACGCTGTTGATGCCGGGCGCGGGACCACCCCCGACGAGGATGGCGAGCTTGTCGTCTGTCATGAGCGGGCGCCATCGTAACGCGTGACTAGGCATGGCTCCATGGCTACCGTTCCGCGCCGTGAAGACGGTGCTCGAAGAGGTGTCGAAGCGACGTGAGGCTGGGAAGAACGCGCCGGCGTGTCTCGGCGCGATGAACTTCGGACGCCGCACCGACGAGGCGGAGTCGAAGCGCATCATCGCGCGCGCGCTCGAGCTCGGCGTCCGTCACTTCGACACCGCGAACGCGTACGTCGACGGCGCCTCCGAGCGCATCGTCGGCGAGGCGCTCGCCGGCAAGCGCGAGGAGGTCGTGCTCGCGACGAAGTGCGGCTTCGGCCGCGTCGACGGCAAGCCGGAGGGCCTCTCGCGCGAGCGGCTCTTCGCCGCGATCGACGAGAGCTTGAAGCGGCTCGGGACCGACTACGTCGACGTCTACTACCTGCACGTCCCCGATCACGCGACGCCGATCGAGGAGACGCTCGACGCGGTCCTTGAGCTGATCGACAAGAAGAAGATCCTCGCGTGGGGGATCTCGAACTACGCCGCGTGGCAGGTGCTCGAGATGATCCGGCCCGCGCGCGCGGGCCTCCCCAAGCCCGCGATCGCGCAGCACCTCTACAACGTCCTCATTCGCGAGCTCGACGTCGAGTGGTTCTCGTTCGCGCGCAAGTACGAGGTCCACACCACGGTGTACAACCCGCTCGCGGGCGGTCTCCTCGCGGGCAAGCACCTTCGCGACGGCTCCACGCAGAAGGGCTCGCGCTTCGACAAGAACAAGCTCTACCAAGGGCGCTACTTCACCGACGCGATGTTCGATCGCGTCGACGCGCTCGCCGACGTCGCGAAGGCGGAGGGCATGAGCGTGCTCGAGCTCTCGTACGCGTGGCTCGCGGGCGCGCCCGGCGTCGACTCGATCCTGCTCGGCCCCGGCTCGGTGCAGCAGCTCGACGAGGGCCTCCAGGCGTGCCGGCGCGGGCTCTCGCCGGAGGTGCGCGGCATCGTCGACGCGCTCCATCGCGCCTGGATGGGCACCGACGCGCACTACGTTCGATGACCCTCGCGCTCACCGACGACGCGATCGACGCCGCGGTGGCGCACTACCGCGAGCATGGTTGGGCGCGCCTCGGGAAGCTCGTCGACGGGGAGCGCCTCACGCAGCTCCGCGCGCGCGCCGACGCGATCATGCTCGGCGAGGTCACGTATCCGGGCCTCTTCTTCCAGCACGACTCCGAGAGCGGCCGCTACGAGGACCTCGAGTACGGCAAGGGCTGGAAGGGTCCGTCCCTCGCGTATCGGAAGGTGGAGAAGCTCGAGCTCGATCCGCTGTTCTGGGCGTGGATCCGGAACGACGAGTTTCGACGCGTTGCGGCACGGGTGTACCCCGGGCAGGACGTCTCGCTCTACCGCGCCTTCCTCATGAACAAGCACGCGGGCGGCGGCTCGAACCTCCCGTGGCATCAGGACGGCGGCTCGTTCTGGGGCCTCGACCGCGATCCAACGCTGCAGATATGGACCGGCCTCGACGACGCGCCGGAGGGGGGAGGCTGCGTCGAGGTCGCGCCGCGGAGCCACCTCGCGGGTCTCGCGACGCCGCTCGGCGGGGTGGTCCCGGCCGAGAAGCTCGACGCATTTGGTGCAGAATACAAGGCGTTGCCGATCCCGACCGAGGCCGGCGAGGTCCTCCTCATCCACAATCATGTCTGGCATCGATCGGGCCGGACGACGCCGGGACACCCGCGGCGAGCCCTCTCGGTCTGCTACATGGACGGACGCACAGCGTGCCGGCGCCGGAAGCGAGCGCCCCGGACTTTTGTCCAGGTTTTCGCGGCTGAAGGCCCCACATGCTAATGTCGTTTTCGTGATCTCTGGGCGCGTCCTCGTCATCGACGGAGACGAGTGGACCAGCCAACTTCTCGTGCGCGGTTTACGCGAGAAGGGCTACACCGTCGACTCGTGCACCGAAGCCATGCCGGGCTTCCGGAAGGCGTGCGAGACGATCCCGGACTGCATCGTCCTCGCGCCTGAGCTTCCGGACATCGACGGCGCGTGGGTCGCGCGCCGGGTGCGCACGGAGTCGGGCCCCATCTCGCGGGTGCCCATCCTCTTCGTGGGTGAGCTCACGGAGCCGACGCTCCGCACCCAGACGCTCAACGTCGGCGCGGACGTCTTCCTCTCCCGTCCGATCTCGAACGACGAGGTGATCGCGCAGGTCGGCGCGCTCCTCGCGATGGCGCGGCGCCACGGCGGCGGCGGCGGCGAAGCGGAGGGCCAGGCGCCGTCGACCGCGGCCGCGATCCGCGGCGACCTCTCGGCCTTCCCGCTCGCGAGCATGCTCATGATGTTCGAGATGGAGCGGCGGAGCGGCCAGATCGAGGTCACCGCGCAGAACGGCAAGCGCGCGACGATCACGATGAACGGTGGCCTCTTCGCGAGCACGGAGATCGGCGGCCAGCAGCGCCCGGCGCTCGAGACGCTGCGCGAGGTCCTCTCGTGGCGCGCGGGCCGCTTCTCGTTCGCGACGAAGGAGAGCGGCGCGCTCCCGGCCGCGCGCGCGTCGATCGGCGCGCTCGTGCTCGAGGCGATGCGCCTCGAAGACGAGGAGAAGGAGCAAGCGCTGGAGATCGACACGGACGACCTCATCGAGGAGGACCCGTTCGGAGGCATGCCGTCGCCGAGCATGCTCCCCGCCCCCGCCCCGAAGCCCGAGCCCGCCAAGGCGGAGGCCCCCCGCGCCGCCGCTCCCCGCCCCCGCGCCGGCGGCTCGCGCTGATCGCCGCCGTCGCACGAACAGCTCTGGGTCTAGCTCGATGCCGACCTTGCCGTGCGCCGGCGGCTCGCGCTGATCTCCGCCGTCGCACCATTGACGCCGCTGCGTTGAACGGCCGGCCTTTGGTGTATCGCCGTATCGCCGATACACCTCCGCGGGGCGTACGATGTTTTGATGTGATTTCAGCGAGATGTGATGGATGAGGTGGCTGGCACGACCCACGCAACCGTGGCTGCCATGAAGACTCCCTCGAACCGTCCGTTCTCTCTCGGGATGCGACAGGTGCTCTCCCTCGCGGCCGCCGCGACCGCGTTCTGCCTCACGACCCACGCCCTCGCCGACGAGACCCCGAGCACCCCCGTCGAAGCCCCTGCCGCCGCGTCGAATAGCCCGCCCGCTCCGGTCGAGGCTCCGACGCTCGAGCAGGCTGATGCTGCGTCGCCGGTCGAGCCTCCGGTGGCGCCTGCTCCGGTGACGTCTGGTTCGACGCTCGAGCAGGTCGCGTCGCCGGTCGAATCGGCGGTCGCGCCGGCGCAGGCACCCGCACCCGCACCCGCGCCCGCGACGTCGGCGTTCGCGGCGATGGCGGGGTTCGAGGTGCCGTCGCTCGGGCTCGCGCCGCAGAAGGATCGCGCCTCTGCGGCGCCGTCGTCGGACGCGCCGAAGAGCGAGACGCTCCGCATCGGAGGCATGATGGGCGTCGGCTTCCCGCGTCCGTTCGCGGTCGAGGCGTTCGCGAAGTACAAGCGGGTTGTCGGGGTGGGTGCAGAATACAGTTTCATGCCCGACGCCACGATCATGGGCACCGACGTGAAGTTCCGCGGTGTGGCGGCCGATCTCCGCCTCTTCCCTTTCAAGGGCGGCTTCTTCGTCGGCGTCCGCGGCGGCAAGCAGTGGCTCGAGGCGAAGACGACGCTCACGATCAACCGCGGCGCGCTCGGCACCTACACCGAAGGTGCGGCCGCGAGCACGTGGTTCGTGAATCCGCGCGTCGGCTACCTCAAGACGTGGGACAACGGCATCACGGTGGGCATCGACGCCGGCGTGCAGATCCCGATCGGCCCGAGCTACGAGCGTCAGATCTCCGGCTCGAGCTACGGCGTCGACACGGGCGCGGACAAGGCGCTCGCGACGGTGGCGAACGTCCTCGGCAACAAGACGACGCCGACCATCGACCTCCTCCGCGTCGGCTTCATGTTCTGACCGCCTGCGGACGATGGGCTGCGGCGGCGGAAGCTGCTACGCAAAGTACAGTGAGCCGCTCGTCGTCCGTCCGCCTCGCCGCCGTGCTTGCCCTCGCGCTCGTGCCGCTCGTCTCCGCCTGTGGTGACGATCCGGCGGCGACGAGCGACGGCGTGGTCGACGAGTCCGGCGGCGAGACGCCGGCCGCTGCCGACGACGCCGGCGCGAGCGAGCCGCAGGCCGAAGACGAAGAAGGGAGCCTCCCCGTCGGAACGACGCTGCGTACGACCGCGCGCCTCAACTTCCGTGAGGGACCTTCGACCGACGCGCGGATCATCCGCACGCTCCCGATCGGCACGCTCGTGACCGTGATCGAGAGCGCGCCCGACAACGGGTTTTATCGCGTGCGTGTCGACGGCGAGGAGGGCTGGGTCCACGGCAACTACGTCCAGTCGTCGACGGCGGTGCCGGAGAGCGAGGTGCCGGCGGAGCCCGAGCCGAAGCCGACGGGACGCGTCGAGACATGCAAGGCTTCGTACTACGCGTCGGGCTCGCGGACTGCGAACGGCGAGCGCTTCGATCCCAACGGCCTGACCGCGGCGCACAAGACGCTCCCCTTCAACACGAAGGTCCGCGTCACGAACACCGCCACGGGCGCGAGCGTCGACGTTCGGATCAACGATCGCGGCCCGTACGCCGGCGGCCGCTGCATCGATCTCGCGCGCGGCGCCTTCACGCGCATCGCCCCGACCAGCCAGGGCGTCGCGAACGTGCGCGTCGAGGTCTTGCAGTAGGCGGCGGCAGGAGCGTGCCGGCCGCTTGAGCGCGCCGGCGGCTGGAGCGCGCGCGGTCGCCGGTTTACCGCCCTCGCGCCGCGAGCACGTATTGGAGCGCGGCGTCCGTATCCGCCGGCGTCAGCGATGCTTTTCGTCCCATGTCGTCCATCACCGCCGGCCACTTCGCCGCGCCGACCGCGCCGAGATCGGGGTAACCGTGACATCCGTTGCACTTGGCCGCAAAGACCTCGCGGCCGCGCGCGAGCGCCGGGACCTCGAGCTGGGCGGCGGTCAAGGTCGGGGGCGCGGCGGTCGTCTTTGGGTAGCAGCCGGCGAGGCCGCTCAAGGAGAGGATGAGGACGCTCCACTTCATCCGTCCAGCATGACCCGTGCGCGGCTGGTGTGGTGTTGCTTAGTTCGATACAGGTTGTTTCATGCACGCAACACCGAGCGTCGCGCCGGACCTCCTCGTCGCCTTCGTCGCCGTCGCCGATGCCCTCAGCTTCTCGCGGGCCGCGCGCCGCCTCGGCGTCTCGAAGGGGACGGTGAGCCGGAAGATCGCGCGCCTCGAGGAGGTCGCCGGTGTCGAGCTCGTCCGTCGCACGACCCACCACGTCGTGCTCACCGCCACCGGTCGCGAGCTTCACGAGCGAGCCGGCGCGCCGCTGCGCGCGCTCGGAGCGATCCTCGGCGAGCTGCCCAACCGCGACGCGGAGCTCTCGGGCGTCGTCCGCGTCACCGCGCCGGTCGCGCTCGGGGTGACGGTCCTCGCCGACGCCGTCGAGCAGTTCTGCCGGCGCCATCCTGCGGTGAGCTTCGACCTCCGGCTCTCCAACGAGCACCTCGACCTCGTCGCGCACGGCGTCGACGTCGCGGTCCGCGTCGCGGGTGGACGCCTCCGCGACTCGGGCCTCGTCGCGCGCCGGCTCGGAGCGGTGGGCGCCGGCTTCTACGCTTCGCCGGACTACGTCGCGCGTCGCGGCGAGCCACGCGTACGCGGTGAGGAGGGGCACGATTGGCTCGCGTTCGCGCCGCGCGAGGCCCGCGAGCGCACGACCAAGCGCGGCGCGAGGTACCGCGTCATGGTCGACGACTACATCGTCCTCCGCGAGCTCGTGCGCCGCGCGTCGGCGTCGGCCCACTCGCGGACGTCTTCGCCGACCCACTCGTGCGCGACGGCTCGATCGTGCGCGTGCTCGAGGCGGAGACCACGCCGGCGGCGGCGCACGTCTACCTCGTCGTGCCGTCGCATCGCGCCGTCCCGCGCCGCGTCGAGGCCTTCCGCGACCACCTCGTCCGGAGCTTCACCCCGCGCCGCGCCCCGGGAAGCTCCCCATGAGCCCCGCGCACGAGCCCGCGCTCGCGCCGCTGCGAACGACCCGACGTCGTCGCGAACGACCGCGACGTGGCTGCGAACGAATCGGTGTCGTCGCTCGCGATGCTCTCGCTTCGGGCGACCGCGTCGGGTCTACGCTTCGGCGCGTCGAGAGCGGCGGTGTGCGCCGAGGAGCGCGAGGGCGCCGAGCGCGAGGAGGGGGAGCCCGCCGTCGGTGCGCGCGCGCGTCGTGGAGCAGCCCGCGTCTTCTTCCGAGGTGGTCGGCGTCGTCTTCGCGTCGGGCGTCGTCGTCGTCGCGGGCGGGGGCGTCGCGGTGGGGCGCAGGCTCTCGCAGTCGACGTCGACCTCGAGCGACTCCGAGGGCAACGTGACGTCGGTGCCGACGACCGCGCCGCCGACGTCGAACCGGAAGCGGCCCTTGGCGTTGCACGGAACGCGGAAGGAGCGGATTGGAACCTGCTCCGCGACGACGTCGCCTGCGCGCAGCGCCTCGACCTCCTTATGGCCGCTCGCGTGCGTCAGCGTCTCTTCGAGGCGGACGAGCGGAAGCACCGCGTCGAGCGCGGGATCGAGATCGAGCGAGATCGTGACGGCGACGGTCTCCACGCTGTAGTTGTCGCCGCACGTGTCGCCGCCGTGGTCCGGCGCGCGCAGCTGCTTGGTGACCGAGAGCGTGCCGAGCTTCGCCGGCGCCGTGAACGCCGCGGTCCCGACGGTGAAGCGGACCTCGCTCCACGTCCCGTCCATGACCAGACTGCAGTCCGTCTGCGTGCGGAGCAGGTACTCGCCGGGCGCGAGCGGCGCCTCGGTCTCGAGGACGCCCTCGCTCCCGTCGCCGACGTTGCGTCCGGTCGCGGTCACGCGCGTGGAGCCGAGGAAGAGCTGCGCGGGCTCGTCGTCCTTGCCCATCGCGGGGATCTGGCGGACGCCGCTCGGGATCGTGCGCCCGCCGAGGCCGGTCGCGACGGCGGAGCGGCACTGGGCGAGGCTGCATGCGCGGGCGTCCCGCGCCGGGAGGGCGAGCGCGAGAGGGACGCCGGCGAGGACGAAGAAGAGCAGGGTCGGACGCATCGCGAGACGCATCGCACCCGACGTGCCACCACGCAGACACGGGCTTTCTCGAGGGGTTCTTCCCCGCGTTCCGGGGCGCCGCGATCGCGCGTGGCACAGTCTGCGCCGGGCACGCCGCCGAGCGCCGCGTCGACGATCGCGTCGTGCCGTCGCGGAGCGCGCGCGAGCGCTGGCAGATCCGCTCGATGTAGACTGCATACACCAAGCGGCATCGCTCAGCTCGCGGTGAGCGCGGTGATCGCGGCGACGAGGATCGAGTTGCCGTTGCCGCGATCGCTCATGACCGTGCCGAAGACGGTCGCCTTGCGCTCGGGGAAGTAGAGGCCCCACGAGTGGTAGCCCATGATGTCGCCGCCGTGGCCGATCGCGGGGCCGAGGCCGCCGGTGAGCTCGCCCGCGGTGAGGAACACGCCGAGGCCGTAGGAGAGGCCGGGCTGCGGCGTCGCGACCGGCTTCGTGAGCTCCGCTTGCAGCTTCGGCGAGAGGAGCGCGCCGGAGCCGAGGAGCTCGACGAAGCGCGCCATGTCCGGCGGCGACGCGACCATCGCCCCCGCCGCCCACGCCCACGACGGGTCGTGGTGCGCCGTGACGTCGACGCCGTGCTTGTTGAAGCCCGGCGCGAGGAGGCCGGTCACGTTCTCTTCGCCGTCGAAGAAGGTCTCGTTCAAGCCGTTGGGGACGAGGATGCGCTCGCGGATCGAGGCCGCGATGGGCTGACCGTCGACCTTCTCGATGAGCATCCCGGCGAGGAGGTAGTTGGTATTCGAGTACCTCCAGCCGGTGCCGGGAGCGAAATCAGCCGGCTGCGTCGCGACGAAGGCGAGCAGCTCCTGCTCCGTATAGGCATGTCCGGGGCTCGTCGCCAGCGAATGCCAGAACGCGGTCGTGGCCGTGTAATTGGGAATCCCGCTCGTGTGCTGGAGGAGCTGGCGCACGGTCGCGCTCGCGGCGAAGGCCGGCGCGTCGGGGAGATAGGTGTCGAGGCGCGCGTCGAGCTCGATCTTGCCTTCGTCGACGAGGCGGAGCACGACGACGGAGACATAGGACTTCGTCACGCTGCCGATGCGCACGAGGCGATGCTCGTCGAGCTGCGACGGACCGACGGTGTGGAACGTCGAGCCGCACGCCGTCTTCGTCTGCATGACGAGGTCCCAGCTCTCGTGCGGGATCTGCGAGAGCGCGGCGCCAAAGCGCGCTTCCTCGGCCGCGCAGGCGTCCTCCGCTTCGATCGCGTTCGTGTCCGTCGCGACGTCGGAGGAGGCGGCCGTGCAGCCGGTAACGAGGAGAACGACGGAGGCGATCGCAGCAATCGATTTCATGACAAAGGTCTCCTGTGCGGCTGCTCTAAGCCGAATATGGAAAGGGCCTGAATGGGCGTTAGTGAGCGAACGAAATGACGATTTTGGCGAGGACCTCGGCGCCGACGATGGCGCCGACGAAGCCGGCCGCGAGGCGGCCACCCGAGGCGCCGGTCGCCGTGCGAAATCCGATGACGAGCAAATAGACTTGCGCCGCGAGCCCGACGAGGACGAGGGAGATCGCGGCTTTGCCGACGAGCGTCGAGGTGTCGAGGAGGGCGACCGGGATCGCGCAGACGACCGACGGCACGCGCGCGAGCCCGACGGTGGCGAGCATGTCGATGGGGCGGACGCCGCGCGACAGGACGCGACCCGCGATCCAGAAGACGGCCGCGGTGAGCGGGAAGGCCGCGAGCTGATCGACGACGACGGTGCGCACGTCGAGGCCGTTCTTCGCCGAGACGACGTCGAGGACGCCCGGGAAGCGGACGCCGAGCCCCATCATCGCTGCGGCGCCGGCGCTCGCGAGGAGGCCGGCGACGGCGAGGGCACCTGCGCTCCAGCGGACGAAGGGATCGAACCCGCCGGTCCCGACGAGCGGCGGCGGCTTCACGCTCGCGAGGAGGCGCTCCGCGTCGGCCTCACCGATCGCGTTCTTGCGCGCGAGCTCCTTGATGCGCTCTTCGGGCGTGCTCATAGCCCGACCTTCTTCAGCTCCTCGGCCGCCGCTTCGGCGGTCAGCTTCCCGTTCTCGAGCGCGTCGAGGATCGCGTGGCGCTTGGCGTCGACGCCCTTCTCGAGCCTCTCGAGCTTCGCGAGGATGTCGTCGAGGCGGTTCCGCACCGTGGGGTAGCTGACGCCGAGCTGCTGCGCGATCGCCTTGAGGCTCCCGCTCGCCCGCACGAACGCGGTGACGAACGCGAGGTCGTCGGCCGCGAGCTGGAGGAGCGCCGGGATCTCGAACTTGCCCTCGAGCGCGGTCCCGCACGACCGGCAGGTGAGCCGCGTCGCGAGGAGATCCCCTTCGCAGCTAGGGCATCGAACGACCAGCCGAGGCATGCCGGCTTTCTAATCCGAGCTTGAACAAAGTCAAAGCGACGATGAATAATGTTGATCTATGGGCAATAAAAACTCCGTAAGTCAGCGATTTCGCGTGGCCTCTCAGTCGCGCGCCGCTGCGTAGGCGTCGCGCGCGCGCTTCGTCGCCGTCGTCCACCCCGCCGGGGCGGGGGCGCGGCGGAGGCCTTCGTTCGTGAGGATGAAGACGGGCGGCGGCCACGGCTTGCCGTCGTCACCGCGCGTGAGGACGATCGCCGCGCGCGTCGCGTCGAGCGCGGCGACGCGGACGCGACCGAACGTCGTCATCGGAACCTGCCGGAGCGCGCCGCGCTTCCAGATCGCGGCGACGTGCGTGCGGCCCCACGTCCCCACCTCGTATTCGGTGCCGACGATGACCGTCTCCTCTTCGCCGTCTCCGTCGAGATCGACGTTCGGCCCGAGCTCGAGGTCGTAGATGTGGTGGTACTCGGCGACCCACTGCGAGCGCGTGCTCGCGATCGAGGTCGCCGGCGCGTTGGGGCGAAGGACGTAGAGCTCCGTCGTCGCCATCGGCTCGAAGTACGCCTCTTCCGCCCACGTCACGAGCGCGAGGGTGCCCTCGCCGGTCATGCAGCCGTACGTCACGGCGACGGGCACGACCATGTCCGCGAAGCGCGCGTCCGCTCGCGCCTGGACCGCCGCCTCGCGCTCGCGCTTCCACGCGTCGCGCGTCTCCGCCGGCAACGCCGGACACGAGCCCGCGCGCGGGCGCGGGAGCGCGTCCCAGATCGGATCGTCTTCCGTCGACTCCGGGAACGTCGCGTCGAGGAACCCGCGCGGCGTGATCGGCGCCTTCGGGTCGCGCCACGACGCCTTCGTCGACGCCCTCCGCTTCGCGAGGACGTGCGCGGCGAGCGCCGGCGCCTCCGCGTCCGTCGCGCCGAGGAGCCTGATCCTTCGCTCCCATCGAGCGGCGTCGAGCTCGCGGAGGTCTTCGTCGCACGCCTCGCTCGCGTAGCGGTGCTTCGCGAACGCGAGCTCCCGCGCCTCGAGCTTCGGCGCCTCCTCCGCGACCGGTCCGGACGGAGCGAGGCGGACGACGGTGAGGTCCTCGGACGGGAAGAAGTCCGGCTCGACCCCGTCGGCCGGGACGACGCGCAGCAACGAGCGTCCTCCTTCCGTCCTGACCTGGAGGTCCGAGCCGCGCATGAGCGTGCGCGTGAACGAGACCTCGCGCTCGGGGAACCACGCCGTCCAGGTGCACTCGCGCGCGTACAGCGGCCTCGTCGTGCAGCGCCGTGTCAGCGGCTCCGGCTTCCCGTCGCCGTCGAAGTCGGCGCGTTCCATCACGCTCTCCTCACGTACGACGCGCGGAGCTCCCGCGGTCGGGACGAAGGCGAGGAAGCCGACCGAGCCCGACTGGACGTCCTTGGGATCTTCCGCCCACGCCTCGACGAGGTGACCGCCGCGGACGGGATCCACGTGATGGACCTCCAGCCGCTCGCCGCGCAGCCGCGCCGGAACGAGCGGCCGCACGCGCTTGGCGAAGGCCTCGGCGACCTCGGGCTCGAGGCGGTCCTCGCGCGGGAACGACGACTCCGTCGGCGGGAACGCCTTCGCGTCGGCGGCGCAGAGCTCGCGGAGCCGCGCTTCGGGATCGGCGGCCTTCGGCTGCGGCGCGATCGGGGCCGGGGGAGGAGGCTCCGCCGGCGTCGGCGCAAGCGGCGCCGCGCGGCACGACGCGAGCGCTGCGATCGCGAAGAGGCCTGCCGCTCGCATCCGAGGTTTCATACAACGCCGCGCGCGTCTTCGCTCTTCCTTCCCTCGGTCGGCGGCGGCGTTGCGATAACGTGGGTGGATGCGTCCATCGCTCGTCCGACTCGTCGCCGTCGCGGCCTTGCTCGTTGCGGGGCAAGCCGCCGGGCATCCCGGCCCCAAGGTCCTCGACGCGGTCGTCGCGTCGGTCGGTCAACGGCCGATCCTCTGGTCGGAGGTGCTCGGTCGTGCGCTCCCGTCCTTGCAGGAGCTGTCGCCCGACAAGCGCGCGGCGGCGAGGGACCGGATCCTCGCGCAGTCGCTCGAGCGGCTGATCGAGGAGCGGCTGATCGAGGTCGACGCCGCGCTCTTGCGCATCACGATCGAGCCCCACGAGGTCGACGACGGCCTCGCGCGGATCCGGCAGGACAACCACCTCACCGACGCGGAGCTCGCGCAGGAGCTCGCGAAACGCGGCCTCTCCCAGCAGGACTACCGTGACGAGATCCGGCGTCAGATCCTCGAACAGAAGTGGACGCAGCGCCGCCTCGTCCCGGCGATGACCGGCTCGGTGACCCAAGCCGAAGCGCGCAAGTCTCGCCTCGAGCAGCTCCGCGCCGACGTCGACGTCGAGGTGCGGAAGTGAACCGTGCGCTCGGCGCGTTCGCGCTCTCGCTCGTCGCGCTCGGCGGCTGCAAGGAGGCCGCGACGCCGGTGCGCGCGTCGGCCGTCCCCGTCGGCGCGGTCGCGAACGGCCCCGCCCCGACCGTCCCCGGGCCGTGCGCGCTTCCCAACGAGGCGGAGGCGCTCGCGCCGGAGGACGCGACGGACCGACCGATCCGTGCGATCTGCATCCACGGTGTCCCCGCGACGATGAAGCAGGACGTCCTCGCGTATCTCCGCGAGAAGCCGGGCCATCTCTACCGCGCGAGCAACCTCTCGAGCGACGTCCGCGCGCTCTACGACAGCGGCTTCTTCCGCTGGGTGACCGTCACCGCCGCCCCCGCGGGCACCGGCCTCGATCTCCACTTCGAGCTCACGCCCCGCCCCGTCATCCGCGCCGCGACGATCGAAGGCGCCGACCGCATCGCGCCCGATCCGGAGCAGCCGATCGCGAAGGTGGGCGCCTTCTACTCGAAGGCGACCATGACGGCGAGCGCGCGCGCGTTGCGCGAGCGCTACGTCGCCGAAGGCTTCGACGAGGCGGCGGTGGAGACGACCGTCTCGCCCGAGACGCCGGCGGGTGTCGACGTCCACGTCACGGTGAAGGAGGGCACGCGTACGACCGTCGGCGCGCTCGCGATCGCGGGTGCGTCGCCGGCGTTCGAGGCCGCCATCCGGAAGCTCCCCGAGCTCGCGTCCGGCGCGCCGCTCGGAGCGAAGCCGCTCGGCGAGGCCTACCAGCGGGTGGAGCAGCTCTTCGCGGATCGCGCGTACTACGGCCGCATCGACCTCGAACGTGGAGCGCGCGGGCCGGACGGATCGGCGCCGCTGACGCTGACGATCGACGCGCGAGGACCTTTCCGCGTCGGGAAGGTGGCGATCGCCGTCGATCCCGCGCTCGATCGCGATCTCGCGAAGGCCCTCCAGATGAAGAGCGGCGACGTGGCCGAGCGCGCGCGCATCCGCGCCGGCATCGAGCGCGTCAAGGACACGTTCCGCGCCCGCGGTCGGAGCGAGTCGCTCACCATCGAGCCGACGATGGATCCGTCGCGAAAGATCGTCGATCTGACGATCGAGCTCGAGCGTCCGTAGCGACGGCGGGGTCCGAGCAGCGGTAGGCGCGGCCGCCGAAGGACGCCGAGCGGACGGACCCGAAGTACACGCCGTACTGCGGCTTGCCGACGTAGACGTAGTCTGCGCCCAAGGCGCCCGCTTCGTTCCGCACGTCGTCCAGCGCGGCGCCGACGAGGGCGTCGCCGTCGACGAACTGGCCCGTGACCTGGCCGCCGGCGCGTCCTTTCACCTCGCCGAGCGCGGTGCAGCTCGGCGGCGGCGGCATCTCGCTCGCGGTGACGCGGGCGCCGGCGGGAGAGATCGGCTTCGTCGCGCAGGCGGTCAGCGCAACCGCGGCGAGGAGGAGGAGAGAGCGCGTCGGCATCCCGTCTTCGACAGCAATCGCCGTGCCGCCGGCGCACGTCGCTCGTCCCGCGTGGGAGCGAGCGCGCGTGAACCGCGGGCTACGACAGCGTCGCGAAGATCGCGCCGGTCGCGATCAGACCTTCTCGGCGCGGGTCGAGCCGAGGAGGCCGGCGGGGCGGGCGAGGAGCACGCCGATGAGGACGGCGAAGACGAGGACGTCGGCGCCGCCGGAGTAGTCGGTGAGCTTCACGAGCTCGCCGATGACGCCGATGAGGAGGCCGCCGAGCATCGCGCCGGTGATGCTCCCGATGCCGCCGAGGACCGCGGCCGCGAACGCGCGCGTGCCGATGATGATGCCCATCGTCGGATACACCTGCGACTGATCGAGGCAGAAGAGCACCGCGCCGAGCGCGGCGAGCCCGGAGCCGAGCGCGAACGTCATCGAGATGACGCGCGACGTGCGGATCCCCATCAAGCGCGCCGCCTCCTCGTTCGCGCTGAGCGCGCGCATCGCCTTGCCGAACCACGTGCGCTTCACGATCAGCTCGAGCGCGACCATCACGACGATCGAGACGACGAGGATGAGGATGCGCGAGCTCGAGATGCCGCCGATCGGCGGGATGCTCGCGAGGACCTGCGGGTAGGGCCGCACCTGCGGGCTGAAGAGCAGCTGCGCGACGTTCTGGAGCAGCACCGACGTCCCGAGCGCGGTCACGAGCGGCGTGATCCGCGCGAGCGCGCCCCGGCCGCGATGGCGGAGCGGGCGGTACGCGACGCGCTCGACGACGACGCCGAGGGCCGCGGCCGCCATCATCGCGAGCACCGTCGCGAACATCACGGCGACGACCGGGTGGTCGCCGAGGAAGCCGAGCGTCCCGGGGCGAACGAGCATCCCGTCGACGAGGTGCGGCGTCCCCATCAGCACCGCGAGCAGGATGAGCCCGAAGTAGGCGCCCATCATGAAGACCTCGCTGTGCGCGAAGTTGATGAGCCGGAGGACGCCGTACACCATCGTGTAGCCGAGCGAGACGAGCGCGATCATCGCGCCCTGCATGACCCCGGTGAGCAGCGCCTCGAGGACCTTCACCGCTACTCGGCCTCGAGCGTGCCCGCGTACACGAACTTCCGGTCCTGGATCTTCACGATCACGATCGGCTTGTTCGCGTTGCGGTCCTCGTCGAAGTTCATCGTCCCCGTCGCGCCGTGGAAGTCCTTCGTCTCGCCGAGCGCTCTGCGAATGTCCTCGCGTGTGACGGCGGGCGCGCGGTCGATCGCGTCGAAGAGGACGCGCGCGCTGTCGTAGCCCTGCGCCGCGAGGCTGGTCGGGGGATGATTGTATTTTGCATTGAACGCGGCGTAGAAGCGCTTCGAGTTCTCCCACGGCACGTCGGGGGCGTAGTGGTTCGTGAAGTGCGCGCCCTCGAGCTCCTTCCCCGCGCCGTCGGTGAGCGTGGCCGAGTCCCAGCCGTCGCCGCCGAAGAACATCGAGCCCGGGATGCCGAGCTCGCTCGCGTGCCGGCCGACGAAGACCATCTCGTTGTAGTAGTTCGGCACGAAGATGATCTCGGGGCTCGCCGCCTTGATCTCGGAGAGGAACGTGCGGAAGCTCGTCTCGCCTTTCGGGTAGCCCTTCTCCGCGACGATGGCGCCGCCGAGCCTGCGCATCTCCGCCGCGAAGCTCTTCGCGAGGCCGGACGAATAGGTGTCCTGCGCGGTGAAGAACACGGCCGCCCGCGTCTTGTGGAGCTCGTTCGTGATGAAGCGCGCCGCGACCTTGCCTTGCTGCTCGTCGGTGAAACACGTGCGGAAGACCCACTCGCGGTTCTGCGTCACCTCGACCGCGGTCGACGACGGCGTGATCATCGGCGTCTTGCCCTTCGTCGCGATGAGGCCGCCGACGAGGGAGCGGCTCGACGCGACCTCGCCGATGAGGGCGACGACCTTGTCGCGATCGATGAGCTGGCGGACCTTCTGCGTCGCCTCGAACGTCGTCGACTTGTCGTCCTCGTAGATGACGCGGACCTTCTTGCCCTTGAGGCCGCCGGCGGCGTTGATCTCCTGCACCGCGAGGTCGATCCCTTTGCGCGTGTCGGAGCCGAACGTCGAGTCCGGCCCCGAGAGGGAGAGGAACGCCCCGATCGGTATCTCGTCCTCGTGCGCCCGCGAGCAGGACAACAGCCCCGCCGTCGCAACGAGCAGAGCTCCGACTAACGCCCTGCGTCCCAGATCGCGTAAATCGCGCCCCATCCCATCGCCAGGAGCGAGAGG
This sequence comes from Labilithrix sp., assembly GCA_019637155.1. Lineage (NCBI taxonomy): Bacteria > Pseudomonadati > Myxococcota > Polyangiales > Labilitrichaceae > Labilithrix > Labilithrix sp. The sequence continues at coordinate 123,399 of JAHBWE010000006.1, forward strand.
AACACGAACCAGACGACGTAGTCCACCTGCTTCAGGCCGCGGCGGCTCGACACGACGCCCCAGCCCATCGCGAACGTGCCGATGCCGTTCGCGAGGTGGTAGGCGACGCCGAGGGTGCCGAGCACGTAGACCATGAGGGTCGGCCCGTGGTGATGCATCTCGTGCGAGATGTCGCTGAAGGGCTCGGGGCGGCCGGTCGTGAGGCGCGGGTGCAGCGTCGCGAGCCAGAGGTGCGCGCCGAGGAAGAGGAGCACGCCGATGGCGGAGAGGCGCTGGAGGATGTAGCGGACGTTCGAGAAGTAGGAGAAGCGCACGACGTTCGGGCGCGTCGAGAAGAGACGCCCGACGCCCCAGACCGTGTGGAGCGCGAGGGGGAGGAGCGCGATCGCGGACGACGCGAAGAACGCGGCCGGATGCGAGTAGGTGGTGACGTCCTGCGTCCACGCGTCCGCGCCGCGGAAGGCGGAGAGGTTGTTCCAGAGGTGGTTCGCGGTCCAGATGCCGAGCGGCACGACGGCGAGGAACGAGCCGAGCCGCGCGCGGACGAAGGCCCAGTCGATCGGACGGTTGGTGCTCGCGGCGGACGACGACATTTCGCGCCCAGGTTTAGGGGACAAAGGCCCGCGCTGACAAGTCTTTCCGGCTACGGTGGGGGCATGCGCCGGCTCGTGGCCCTCGCCGTCGTCTTTGCGGCCGAGAGCGCGGCCGCGCACGAGACGGTCTCCGGCGTCGCGGTCACGCCGAAAAAGACCGAGCGCGGCTGGACCTTCGCGGCGGAAGGCGAGGCGGTCCTCGTCCCGCACTGCAACGGCCGCGGGCGCGTGCTCGTCGACGGTGTGGTGAAAGACGCCGGCTCGAAGGGGCCGCTCGTCGTGCGGCTGGGGGACGAGACGAAGCCGCACGACGTCACGGTGGAGGTGAAGGTCAGCACGTACGAGAAGCGGATCGCGTGCAGTCACGCGCCGCGCGTCGGAGCGATCGTGGACACGAGGGACGGCCTCCAGACGATCGCGTTCGCGAGCCCGCACGTCGCGCCGAGCACGGGGCAGGGCAAGGCCGGCGAGGCGGTGCTCTTCGTGCCGGGCGGTCATGACTGGACGAAGCCGAGCGCGCTCCTCGTCGGCGTGCATCCGTGGAACAGCGATCCGTGGACGTACGCGGCGTACGAGGAGCTCATCGACGAGGCGGGGAAGAAGGACGTCGTGCTGCTGATGCCGAGCGGTCTCGGCAACTCGCTCTACACCGCCGACGCGGAGGACGAGGTGATGCGCGCGATCGACGCCGTGTCGGCGCAAATTCGGATCGATCCGCAGCGCGTGTCGATCTGGGGAGCGTCGATGGGCGGCGCGGGCGCGACGACGATCTCGTTCCATCGTCCCGATCGCTTCGCCTTCGTCGCGAGCTACTTCGGCGACAGCAAGTACGATCTCACCACCTACGTCGCCGGCGTGCTCGGCGGCGAGGCGGGGGCGCGCAAGGTGAACGCGCTCGACCACCTCGAGAACGCGCGCCACTTGCCGGTGTTCCTCGTCCACGGCGAAGCCGACCACACCTCACCGATCCGCCAGAGCACGATGCTCTACGACGCGATGAAGAAGGCCGGCTTCGCGGTCGAATTCGAGCGCGTGCCGGGGATGGCGCACGAGGGGCCGCTCGTCGTGAAGTACATCCGCCGCGTCGTCGATCGCGCGGCGCTCGCGGCCGCGCCGCTCCATCCCGCGCGCGTCTCGTTCCGGAGCATCCGCCCCGCCGACACGTCGGCGTACGGCGTCACGCTCGTGCGCGCGTCGGCGACGCGCGATGCCTTCGTCGACGTCGAGCGCAAGGACGACGGCGTGCACGTGCTCGCGGCGGAGGGCGTCACGGAGATCCGGCTCGCGCCGGGCGCGCTCGGCGCGAAGGGAGAGGAGCCGATCGTTCCTGGTCCCGGTCCCGCTCCGGTGCCGGTGCCGGTGCGCTGGATGAAGCCGTGAACGCGAAGACGCGCACGTCGCTGATCGTCGCGGCGCCGCTCGTCGCCGTCGCCACGCTCGCGGTGGGTCTGCGCATCGGCGCGGGCTCTGCGTTCCGCGCCGCGCTGGTCTACGCGGCGCCGCCGGGCCGCGCGGTCGCGCCGGACCGGCCGCGCCCGTACGCGTTCCAGCTCACGACGTACCTCGAGGACCGCGGCGTGCGCGAGGTCGTCGCGATGAGGGGGCTCGTCGTGACCGCGCTCTCGGACGACGGGCAGGAGTCGCGCTGGACGGGCGACAGCAACGTCGACGGGATCGCGGAGGTCCTGCTCGCGTTCCGGGGCGACGTCGCGAGGATCGCGCTTCGGGTGGAGGTCCCGGACGAGCGCGAGCCGCTCGCGGCCGGTGTCGTCGAGATGAGCCAAGCGCCGCGCATCGCGCATGCGCCGGCGGCCGCCGCGAAGCCGGTGCGTCCCTCGAAGCGCGAGGGCGACCTCGGCATCGACGTCTTCATCGACGGCGACCGCCTCGTGGTCGGCGCGACGACGTTGCTCTTCGTGCATGTCGCTCGACAACGTCGTGCCCCGTGGGTGGTCCGCGCGACGCCGGAGATCGGGGTGCGTTTCGAGAGGGATGAGGTGCGGTCGGGGGCGGGGTGTGGCGGCGTCGCGGTGCTCGAGGCGGTGGCGCTCGGGCAAGCGGCGAGCGCGCTCGTCGAGGTGACGGGCGAGGGTGGCGCGAAGGGCACGTGGTTTGGGACGTTGCCGACGGCGCCGGGCGCGTTCGCGATCGACGTTCCGCGTGTCATCGTCGCGCCGTCGCGCGCGCAGGCCATCTTGGTCGCTCCGAACGCACGCGAGCACGTCTACGTCGAGGTCGACGGAGAGGAGGGCCGCGAGCTCGGCGCGGTCTTGCCGCTCCGGGTAGAGCCGGGCGACCCACTCCCACGCGCGCGCCTCGACCTGCCGGAGCTCGCCCCGGGCATCCACTGGCTCGTCGCCTCCGGCGATCCCCGCGGCGCCGAGTACATGTCCGGCGCGACGATCGCAAAGGCATTCATGGTGAAGGACGACGCGGACGCGGGTGCTGCGGAGCGGTTGGGCGCGGACGCGGGCGCGGGTGCTGCGGAGCGGTCGGGGGCGGACGCGGGAGCTGCGGGCGCTGCGGACGCGGGTGCTGCGGAGCGGTTGGGCGCTGCGGGTGTGGACTCGGGTGCTGCGGAGCGGTTGGGCGCTCCGGCAGTGCGGTCGGATGCGCGCGGTGCTGCGGAGCGTTTGGGGGCGGACGCGGGGGCTCCGGCGGTGGCGGGCGCTGCGGAGCGGTCGGGGGCGGACGCTTCGGCGACGCGTTCGGATGCGGTGGGCGGGTTGGGGTGTGATGCCGATGTCGCTGCGCGTCGCGGTGTCGTGGGGTTTCCGCGCTGGCTCGCGATTGACGGCATCGCGACGCGCGGGGCGCAGAACCGCGCTCGTCATCGCCGAGGTCTCTTCATCGGGCTCTTTGCGCTCGGAGCCGCGGCGCTCCTCGAGGTATTGCTCCTCACCGCCGCGGCGCGCGAAGCGAAGTTGGTCCTCGCGCAAGCGGAGAGCGACGCACCGGAGCGCGTCACAGCGAAGCCACCCGGCGGCGGAGTCGTCGTCGCCCTGCTCGTCGCGATCCTAGGCTTCGCATTCCTCGCCGCGCTCGTCGTCGCGAAGGCCTGACCATCGCCCACGTCGTCGCGAAGACCTGCCTCGGGCGCACTCGCGCGAAGCACTCGTGCGCTCGTTGTCGCGAAGACCTGACTTGGGCACGTACCTCTCGTGCGGACCACTCGGGCGCCGCGCGCGTCGCGAAAGGCCTGAGCATCGCCCACTCGCGTGCGTACCTCTCGAGTGCGCTCGTCGTCGTGAAGGCCTGATCGTTGCGCACTCGGACGCGCCTCTCGCGCCGACCACTCGTGCGCTCGTCGTCGTGAAGGCCTGACCGTTGCGCACCCGGGCGCGCCCGCCAAGACGGCCGGCTCACGCCTCCCGAGGACGCTGCTGGAGCGGCATGGTGTCGCAATCGGCGCTCGAGGATGTGTTCCAAGTGCGCGCGAATTGCGCAAAGACGTCGGTGGGTTGCGATGGGTTCGGTCCAGGGTGGGAGAAATACAGCTCATGTGACCCCGCAATTTATCGGCAATTGTGCGTGTAGGTGATTGGCCTACGTGTTGCTCAAGGTGTCACTGCATGGCAGCTTCGCTCTGGAAGGGTCTCGTCGTTGGGGTGTTCGCGGCGTTCGCGCTGGTGGGGTGCGCGACGGAGGTTCCGGACGAAGACGTCGACGACGGCGAGTCGGTTGGGACGACCGACGACGAGCTGCGGAGCTCGCCGCTCGACGACAAAGACATGGTCGAGATCCCGAAGCCGGAGGGAATGCCCGACGCCTGGAAACAGCCGAAGTCGACGGGGCGCTTCGAGCAGGGCGGCAAGTGCGGGCCGACCGCGCTCGCGAACATGCTCCGCCTCCACGACATCGAGCTCTCGCCCGAGGAGGCCGACAAGGCCGGCGTCCGCTGGGTCGTCGGCACCCTGCAGTGGCAGATCGACTCGTACCTGAAGCGGAACCATCGCGAGCTCGGCTGCCGTACCTCCTATCCGTGGAACGGCGCGAAGGCGCTTCGCAACGAGATCGCCGCCGGGCGCCCCGTCATGGTCTGGTACAACACCGACGGCGCGCTGACCTCCCACTGGGTCGTGGCCGTCGGCATTCGCGGCAGCGGCAGCAACGAGAAGGTCATCGTGATGTCGTGGGGCAAGTACTACGAGATCCCGATGAAGAAGCTCGATGACGCCTCGAAGTGGGTCTACGGCCTCCGCCACCCGACCGTCATCTGCAGCGCGACGACCGACAACGTCGTCCGCTGATCGCCGAGCGCAGCCCGCAGCCACGCGCAGCCCGCAGCCCGCGTGGCTACGGCGCGAGCTTCGGTCGGTACACCGCCGCGCCGCGGATGACCGCGAGTTGGTGCGGGGAGAGCGACGCCTTTCCGATCGCGCGGACCGGTCGCGGGAACACGACGTTGGTGTTGTCGGGGCACGTGAACGGGTTCGTCGTGACCGTCGTGCAGGACGCCGTGTCGGTGAAGCCGTCGTCGTAGGTCGCGCTCCCCTCCTCCGACGTGTGCGGGATCCCCCAGAGGTGGAACGTCTCGTGGAGCGCGATGCCGGCCGACAGGTCACCGGGCCCGTGCCCCTCCGCGATGTGAGGCGCGGGATCCGTTCCGGGCGGCTTCTGATCCTTCATCTTCACGATCGCCGTGGCGAACGGACGGTCGTAACCGATGCCGCCGGTGATCGGAGCGAGACCGAGGACGTCCGGAGTCTGGATCAGCTCGGTGAAGATCATGTGTAGACCGAACTGCTCGTCCTTGCTGAGCGTCCCCGCGACCCGGTAGGCCTCCTTCACCTCGTCTTCGCTGTCCATCGTGACGAACTTCGCGTCCGCCTCGACGAAGGTGACCGCGCCGCGATCGATCCCGACGACGCGCTTCAACTGGACGAAGAACGCGTCGAGGAACTTCGTCACGACGGGGTTCGCTGCCGCGTTGGCGGGCGTGACCGCGTCCGGAGGCGCCTCGCCGGTGATGAAGTCGCCGACGTGCAGCCCGACCGGGAGGTGGACGTGGAGATCGAGCGTCCCGCCGTGGAACTGCCCGTCGTTCGTGCGCTGCCGCGCGACCTTCACGTTCGCAGGGCCCGCGAGCTCGATCGTCCACGTGCCGGACGGGATCGCGAGCATCGTGCTCGACGCCGGGAAACGCGTGAGGCGACGGTACTCCTCGCGCAGCTCCGCGGGTCGATCGCCCGGGACGTAGCTCGTGCCCGCCGCGTCGGTGACCCTGTTCACGGCGACGCCGTTCGTGTCGAAGGAGAACCCGAGCGTGCCGGCGGGGACCTCCAGGTCGAACGTCGCGGGGACCGCGCCGAGGTCGATGTAGTCGGGCGGGCCGAGCGTGACGACGGGCCCGGGGACGCCCGCGTCGGTCGGATCGTCGATCGGCCCGCCCGCGTCGGGCGTCTCGGCTCCGCCGTCGAGAGGCTCCTGGCCCGGCGGCGCGCTCGGGTCTCCGGAGCTGCACGCGGCGAGAGCGGCGAGAGCGGTGAGGGCGGTGAGGGTGACGAGCGCAGGACGAACAGGACGGAGAAGAGAAGCCACCCTCTAGAATTACTCGCGCACGCCCGGCGTGGCGAGCGACTACGCGAAGAGCGCGCGCGCGTCGGCGTCGAGGGAGGCGTCGAGGATGAGGTCGACGCCGCTGCGCCAGTAGCGGCGCGCGGCGGCGGCGGCCTTGTCGTGGTCGCCGTGCTTCTTCGAGCGCGTCGCTTCGCGGACGAGGAGCGCGAGCTCCATCGCGCGGCCTAGCGTCAGCGCGAGGCGGCGCGCGCCGGCCTCGACCGCGGCCGGGCCGCCCGCTTCGAGCGTGCGCATCAGCCACGCGCCCGCGTGCTCGACCGCCTTCACCGCCGCCTCGGCCGGCTCCTTCAACGACGCGTCCGCGCCCTCGATGCAGGCGTGGACCTCGCGGGCGATCGGCTCGATGCTCCCGCCCTTCGCGAGGACGCGCAGGAGATCGAGCGAGAGCACGTTGGTGGTGCCCTCCCAGATCGGGAGCACCTGCGCGTCGCGGAGGAGGCGCGGGAAGCCCGTGTCCTCGATGTAGCCCGCGCCGCCGAAGGCCTCGAGCGTCTCGCTCGCGACGAGGACCGCCTGCTTCGCGGTGACGAGCTTCACGATCGGGTTGAGGATGCGGAGGAGCGCGGCGTCCTCCTCGGTGAGCTCGCCCACCTCCTCCTTGCCGAGCAGCTCGACGGCGCGGAACGCGATCAACATGCCGCCCTGCGCCTCCGCCTCGATCGTCGCGAGGGTGTCGAGGTGGAGCGGCTTCTGATCGAGCGTCGCGCCGAACGCGACGCGGCGGCGCGCGTAGTCCTTCGCGAGCATGAGGCCGCGCCGCATGCCGGCGACCGCGCAGACCGCGTTCCACGTGCGCGTGACGTGGAGCATCGGCGTGATGTTCTTGATGCCCGAGTCGAGGCCCCTCACCGCGACCGCGCGCGCGCCGTCGAGCGTGAGCTCCGCGGTCGGCACCATCCGCGTGCCGAGCTTGTCCTTCAGGCGGTTGACGGAGATGCCGTTCATCGTGCCGTCGGGGTTGCGAACCTCGAGGTAGAAGAGCGCGAGGCCGCTCCCGCCCGGCGGGTTGCCCTCCGGTCGCCCCAGCGTCAGCGCCATCTGCGACGTCGTCGCGGACGAGAACCACTTCGTGCCGGAGAGCGCGTACGCCCCCGCCTCGGGCAGCGGCTTCGCGATCGTCTCGCAGATCGCCACGTCGCTGCCGCCGGTGCGCTCCGTCATCCACTGCCCGCTCGTCCAGCTCGTCTTCGGATCGCGGCTCGTGAGCCGCGGCAGCGCGCGATCGATGAGCGCCTGGTTCTTCGACACCATGAGCGTCTTCGCCGCGCCGTCCGTCATCGCGAGCGGGCACGAGTAGACGTGCCACGACGGCTCGATGAGGTACACGAGCGCGAACTGATGCACGCGCGACCACGCGCCGGTCTTCCGCTCGTACGCGGTGGCGACGACGCCCTTCTCGGCCGTGATGCGCTGCGCCTTCTGCCAGAGCGGCGTCAGCTCGATCTCGTCGACGCGCCGTCCCCACGCGTTCCATTGATTGAGCTTCGGCTCCTCGCGGCCCGTCGCGATCGACTCGCGGAACAGCTCCCCGCCCGAGAGCTCCCCCATCGCGAGCAGCTCCGGCTCGATCTGCGCGAGGACGTCCGGCGGCATGGCGTTCCGCAAGTAGCGACGAAGCACATCGTCGCTGATGTAGGTGTTTCCGAGCTCGGGGGGACTCTGAAAAAACGCCATCAGAAAAGGAGGTTAGCAGACGCAGTTGAGAGGTGCCGAAACGCGCACACCCGTCATGGAAAAAGATGAGCCGCCTGTAATCTCGGCCGTCACTCCTTCCCCAAACGCCTTGATGTCGCTCTCCCGCCCGCAGACTCCGCCGCCGCTGCCGCGCACGTCGATCGTGCGCGAGCTGCGCCCGAGGGAGGAGGTGCCGGACGCGGTCCTCGTCGCGGAGGTCCAGCGCGGCGCGCCCGGCGCGACGACGGTGCTCTTCGATCGCTACGCGCGGCACGTCGAGCGCCTCGTGTGGAGCCTCCTCGGTCCCGAGTCCGAGTCCGAGGACATCATGCACGAGGTCTTCATCCGCGCGTTCGAGGGGATCCACGCGCTCGAGGACGCGACGAAGCTCAAGGGCTGGCTGACCGGCATTACCGTGTATACTGCACGCGAATGGATCCGGCGCCGGACGCGCCGGCGCTGGCTCCGCTTCATGGACGAGGTGCCGGAGACCCCGCACGTCGGCGCGAGCGAAGAGGTGAACGAGGCGACGCGCGCGACGTACGCCGTCCTCTCCGAGATGAACGCCGACGATCGCGTCCTCTTCAGCCTCCGCTACATCGAGGGCCTCGAGCTCAGCGAGGTCGCGCGGGCGTGCGACGTCAGCCTCGCCACCGTGAAGCGCCGCCTCGCCGACGTCGGCAAGCGGTTCGTGAACCGCGCGAAGCACCACGAGGCGCTCCGTCCCTGGCTGGAGGGAGGCCGATGGACGACCGAGTGAGCTCCGTCCGCGCCGCCCCGGTCGACGCGCCGCACGACACCGCGCTCTCCGAGCTCGGGAGCGAGGTCGTCTCCGAGCTCGATCGCGCGCGCGAGGCGAGCGGCGCCGCCGCGCGTGTCCGCGCCAAGATCGCGACCAACATCCCGCCGCGGCTCCGCGCGCCGGTGAAGAGGCGCGTACGCCCCGCCGCGGTGGTCACCTCGCTCGCGCTCGCCGCGTCGATCGTCCTCGCGATCGGCTTCGGCGTCGCGCGCCGCGGCCAGACCGCCGCCGCCCGCATGCCCGAGCCGGCGCCGCCGATCTCGTTCACCGTCGCGGGCTCGACCGGCCCCGCGAAGAGCTTCATCGCCGCGGCGACGGAGACGCCGGTGCAGTTCTCCGACGGCAGCGAGCTCCGCCTCGCCCCCGCCGCGCGCGTGCGCGTGACCGAGACGGCGAGCAACGGCGCGCGCGTCCTCGTCGAGACCGGATCGATGCACGTCTCCGTCGTCCACCGCGAGCAGACCCGGTGGGCGATCGAAGCCGGGCCCTACGAGGTGCGCGTCACCGGCACGAAGTTCGTCGTCGCGTGGGACCCGGCCAAGAACGGCCTCGTCGTCCGGATGGAAGAGGGCTCCGTCGTCGTGAAGGGTTGCGGCGACGAAGAGCAGCGCCTCGGTGCCGGCGAGTCGCTCGTGGTCTCGTGCAAGGACGGCGAATCATCAGAATCAAATAAATCGATCGAATCATCTGAATCAGAAAAAGTGCAGGACGAGGAGGCCGTCCCGGACGAGCCCGCCGCCGCGCCCGCGGCCCCCGCCGCCAAGCCGAAGCCCGCCGACCCGACGCGCGCGATCGTCGCGCACGCGCGCGCCGGCGAGAACGCGGAGGCGATCGCGGCGGCGGAGGAGCACGGCTACGACGCGACGCTCGGCGTGCTCTCCGGTCCGGAGCTCCTCCTGATCGCGAACGCGGCGCGCTACTCCGGCAAGTTCGATCACGCGAACGCCGCGCTCGAGACCGCGCGCCGCCGCTTCCCCGACACCGACGCGGCGGCGCAGGCCGCGTTCGAGCTCGGGCGCATCGCGATGGACGTCCGCCGCCAGCTCGGTCCGGCCGGCGATCACTTCGAGGTCTACCTCCGCGAGCGCCCGAACGGCGGCTTCGCGCGCGAGGCGATGGGACGCGCGATCGAGGCGCGTCACGGCGCGGGGGACGACGATCGCGCCGAGCGCCTCGCGGTTCGTTACCTGGCGAGCTGGCCCGACGGCCCGCACGCCGCGCTCGCGCGGAAGCTCACGGGGGAGAAGGGGAGCCGATGACGAGACGTCGCCGCTCCGGCTCGCCCGGCGCGTTGCTGCGACGACGCGCGATCGCCGTCGCGGCGTTCCTCGCCGCGGCGGCGATCGGAGGCGCCGCGCGCGCCGACGACGAAGACGAGACGGTCCGCGTCGTCATCGCGGGACCGAAGCGCGACGCGATCGCGGCCCGCCTCGAGAAGGAGGTCACCGCGCTCGGCTTCACGCCGGTGGCGGCGGGTCCGCTCGAAGGCTGCGCGCGCGCCGCGGTCATCGACGCCGTCGCGAACGCGAACGCGAGCGCCGCGCTCTGCTCGGACGGCGATCAGATCGGCGTCTGGACCCCGAAGAACGAAGGCCAGCCGGTGGAGCTCCGCGACGTCGTCGCGGCGCAGGAGAAGGGGCCGCACGTCCACGAGCAGCTCGCGACGCGCGCGGCGGAGGTGATGCGCGCGAACATCGCGCTGCTGGAGGCTCCGCCCGAGGAGCCACCGCCGCCGCCCGCGCCGCTCCGGAGCTCGCCACCGCCGTCGACCGGCGACTGGGACGAGTTCGAGAACGCCGATCGCCCGGTGCCGCCGCCGTTCCCGCAGCGCACCGCGAGGTTCACCGCGAGCGCGGGCGCCTCGACGCTCGTGAGCTCCATGCCCGCGTCGCGTGGTCTCTCGCTCCACGCCGCGCTCGGCGTCCATCGCGCGCTCGCGATCACCGCGCGTGTCGACGCGCCGACCGGCAGCGCGCTGCTCGAGGAGGCCGCCGGCGCCGAGGTCCGCGTCGCGCCGGGCATCGCCGGCTTCGGCGCCGAGATGCCGCTCGCCGGGACGAGGTCGCGCTTCATCCCGCGCTTCGGCGTCGGCCTCGGCGTCGCGTGGCTCCACGCTTCGCGCACCGCCAACCCCTTCCCCAACGGCGATGGATCGATCGCCGGCGCGAGCGCGACCGTCGTCGCGCCGGCGGGCTGGGCGTCCGCCGGGCTCTCGGTCGGCGTCTACGGTCCGGTGCGCCTCGTCGCGGAGGGCCTCGTCGGGACCGCGGCGGGCCGGCTCGCGGTGCGCGATCGCGGCGTCGTGCGCGGGCACTGGGGCACGCCGCTCGGCGGGCTCGCGCTGCGCGTCGAGGTGCAGCTGCCATGAGCGCGCGCCGCCTCACCCTCGGCCTCGCGACGGCCGGGGGGCTCCTCGTCGCGTCCGCGTGCGGCGACATCACGGCCGATCTGGAGTCGGACGTGGCGCCCTCGCTCGGCGCCGGCTTCGCCGCGCGCCCGCTCCCGCCCTCGACCGCGGTGCTCCGGTGCCCGCTCGAGCCTCCGACGCCGCAGCACCTCCCCGACGGCGGGACCTTCGATCCCGACGCGTCGCCGGACGGCGGGCCTCGCACCCCCAGCTTCTGCTCGCCCCAAGGCGCGTGCGAGCTCGGGACGAGCGCCGATCGCAACTGCAACCGCGTCTTCAGCTGCGACGGCACGCACTGGACCGAGCTCCCGAGCTATGCGTGTCACGAGCGCGTCTGCCCGTCGGCGCGCGCCGCGATGGCGGAGCTCGACGGCCGACCTTGCGACCTCGGTCCGAGCCTCGCGGCGGAGGCGCTCTGCAACGTGGCGGACGGCGTCTGCGCCTGCTCCACCGGCGCGGGCGGCAGCGACCTCCACGATCGGCGCTGGGTCTGCGCCGCGCCGCTCCTCCGCGAGTGCCCGCTCGAGCGACCGCTCATCGGCAGCGCGTGCGAGGGCGCCACGTTCTGCGACTACGGCGCGTGCCGCACGAAGCGCGGCTTCGCGCTCGAATGCCACCGCGGCGCCTGGCGCGCCGTGCCCGCCGAATGCTGAGCCGCGACGGCGGCCCTTCGACACTCGCTTCCAAGGAGAAGCCATGCCGAAGCGAACGAAGCAGACGGCGCTGTTGGTCCTCGCCGGCATCGCGTCGTGCAGCGACACCCCGAGCCTCGGCGGCGAGCCGGAGTCGGACCTCGCGATCGATCCGAGCTTGCAGCCGAAGCTCGGCGACGTCGTCACGCAGGAGAGCCCGCCGCCGCCGATCAGCGGCGGGACCCTCGCGCTCGCGCGCGACGAGCAGCTCGCGGTCGCGGCCGATCCCGATCGTGACCGCGTCTACGTCGTCGATCTCGCGATGCTCACGGTGCGTCACACCGTCATGCTCGCGCCGAAGGCGGAGCCGGGCCGCGTCGCGCTCGACGGCAAGGGGCGCGCGCACGTCGCGCTCCGCGGCTCGCACGAGCTCGCGACGATCGACCTGTCGACCGGCGCGCTCACCCTGCGCGCGGCGTGCGTCGCGCCGCGCGGCGTCGCCTACGATCCCCGCGCCGACGCCGTCTACGTCGCCTGCGCGAGCGGCGACGTCGCGGTGTTCTCCTCCGCCGGCGCCGACCGCCGCGCGCTCCTCCCGCGCGTCGGCGTCGATCTCCGCGACGTCCTCGTGCGCGACGGCGCGCTGCACGTGACGGAGTTCCGGCGCGCGCGGCTCCTCCGCGTCTCCGCCGAGGGCAAGCCGACCGCGAGCACCGACCTCACGAACACCAACGTCGCGTGGCGCGCGGTGAAGCTCGACCCCGACGACGACGCCTCGCCCGACGTCGTCGTCACGCAGGAGAGCTCGCGCGGCTCCGTCTCGACCGCGCCCGGCGGCTACGGCCCGATCGACAACCACGAGCGATCGTTCCAGTGCAAGGACGAGCGCGGCATCGTCAGCGCGCGGCTCTGGATCCTCGACGCGTCCTGCGCCGAGAAGCAGCTCGCCTCCGCCTGCTCCCAGTCGGTCAGCCTCCCCGGCGCCGTCCTCCCCGTCGACGTCGCCGCCAACGGCCGCGAGATCGCCGTCGTCGCGGCAGGAAACGCGTTCACGGAGGCGCTCTCGCAGGTCTTCGTCGTGCCGGCGAAGATCGAGGCGCGCGGCCACCAGTCGTGCGTCGACACCGTGCGCGGCGACGTCGCGGGTCAGGCGATCGCGCTCGGCTTCGACTCGCTCGATCGGCTGATCGTGCAGACGCGCGAGCCGGCGCGGCTCCACGTCATGACCGACGATCGCCAGCGGTCGGTGAGATCGATCGACCTCGCCAAAGGCAGCCGCGCCGACACCGGTCACGCCGTGTTCCACGCCAACGCGGGCGGCAACATCGCCTGCGCGTCGTGCCACGCCGAGGGCGCCGACGACGGTCACGTGTGGAGCTTCGACGAGATCGGACCGCGCCGCACGCCCTCCCTCCTCGGCACGACGCTCCACACCGAGCCGTTCCACTGGGACGGCGACATGAAGGACCTCGACGCGATCGTCGAGCACGTCTTCCAGAAGCGGATGAGCGGGCCGAAGCTCACCGCGGAGCAGTCGTCCGCCCTCGCGAGGTACATGTTCGCGCTCCCGCCGCCGCCGAAGATGCGGTCCCTCGAGCAGGCGCCGGCGCGCGGCGCGGAGCTCTGGGCCGAGCGGTGCGCGAGCTGCCACGCGAGCTCGATGCTGACGAACAACGAGACGGTCGACGTCGGCACCCACGGCCGCTTCCAGGTGCCGTCCCTCGTCGGCGTCGCGTGGCGCGGCCCGTGGCTCCACGACGGCTGCGCGAAGACGATGTTCGAGCGCTTCGACCCCGCGTGCGGCGGCGGCCTCCACGGCGATCTGAGCGGCCTCGATCAGGCCAAGATCGCGGACATCGTCGCGTTCATGGAGACCTTCTGACGAGCCCCGCGATCCTCATCGCGCTCCCGTCGTCGTAGAGCTGCACCTCGATCGGCGCCTTCGCCTGGTTGCTCGCGATGCGCACGGTGAGCTCCTTCGCGCGCGGGATCGGGACGCAGAGCCGGCCCGCCGCGAGGGCGCGGACGGGATAGGGATCCGCGCGATAGGTGTAATCTGCATCGGGTCGAACGCCGCGGCGGCGCGCGAGGTCGACGCCGCACAGCGCGTCGCCTTCGACGCGGAGGTCCGCGATCGGCGAGAGCACGGTGAGGTAGCGGGCGACGATCTTGCGGAGGCGCTGCTCGAGCACCTCGGTGACGAACGCCTCCGCCTCCGGCTTCGAGAAGCGGCCGATCTCCACGAGCGCCTGGATGTCTCTGCGATCGAAGCGCGAGAGGATGCGCGCCATCCAGGCGTTGTCGCGCTCGGTCGCGCGGCTGAACGCGGGGTTCGGGTACTCGTTGCGCCAGCGCTCGGGATCGAACTCGTCCCAGTGGAAGTACCCGAACATCTCCTGGCCGGGCTTCATCGACTTCCGCTCCCACGGGCGCTCGATCGCGCCGAGGGTGATGAAGTCGACGCCGACGTCCTTCCAGTCGAGGAGATACGAGTCGCCCATCCGCCGCGAGATGCCGTCCCAGTCCCAGACGCTGCCGAGGCAGTCGCTCGTGTCGAGGTAGTAGTGCTTCACCCAGCCGGGGGACGACTCGGGGCTCGCCTTGTCGACCGCCATCCACGAGTCCATCGAGTTCTGCTCGCGCGCGTCGAAGTGATGGAGCCACGCCGCGAGGAGGCGGCCGCCGCGGAGGTCGCGCCGGTTCTCGTGCGGGATGACGTCGTTCGGATCGTCGCTCCGCGTGCCCTCGTACTTGAACGGGCCGATGAGGTAGCCGCCGAGCCACGCGCTCGCCTGGAAGCGGTACCGTCCCTCGCGCTTCACCGCCTCGCCGAACACCTTCTCGAGCGCGGCCTCGTCGAAGGGCCGCGTGACGCCGTCGTTCGCGGTCACCTTGAGGCCCGGCATCAGCTTGAAGACCTTCGGATCGACGAACAGCACCTGCTCGCACGACGTGTTGAAGCCGACCGCGTGGTAGGCCGCGGTCCCGATCGCGGCGGCGGCGCTCGGGCGCTCCGGCTCCTTCTTGAAGTCGGTCTTGAACATGTACTTCTTCTTGCCGCCGATCTTCACGCGGAAGCCGGGCGACGCGCCGTTCGGCTTGCCCTGATCGATCACCCACTCCGCTTCTTTCGCGGCGTCGGGATCGAGCATGTCCTCCGGCTTGCACGCGCCGCGCTTCAGCTCCTCTTCGCTCGGGTGCTTGACGCCGAGGCGGTTCGTGAACCACGCCGAGTCGGGGACCTCGTCGAGCGCGTTGACGTTGCGGGCCTCCTTCTCGACGTCGACCGCCCAGATCTTCGCGAGCGGGCGGAAGAACGTGTTGTCGGCCGCGTCCCACGCGAGCGGCGACACGTACGGCTCCGGCGCGCACGAGACGTGGTTCGGGTCCTTGTCGTTCGGCCGCCTCACGCAGGCGACGCTCACCGGATCGAGGTCGGTGTCGCGCGTCACCGCCGCGCGGCGGGGGAACGCAGGCGGCGACGCGCACGCCGCGAGCGCGACGAGCACGAGCGCGCGTCTCATGCCCCCGCGACGAGCTTGCGGACGCCGCTCTCGAAGAGGATGACGGCCTTGCCCGGCTCGGTGCCGGTGACGACGCCGACGCCGAACTTCGGGTGCTCGACGAGCTCGCCGGCCGCGAGCTTCGCGGCGGGGGCGTACTTGCTCTTCGCCTTCGACGTGTCGGCGACGGCGCTCGCCCAGTCGCTCGCGGGATCCGACTTCGGCGCGGTGACGCGCGCGACGCCGAGCGGCTTGTTGTCCTGCGTTCGATCGTCGAGCTCCTTCAGCACCTCGCGCTCGAAGCGCCGGAGCTTGAGCCCCGCGCGATCGCGATCGTCGCGCTTGGCCTCGCCCTCGATCCCGAGCCGATCGCGGAGCGCCTTCAGGGTGGCGAGCTCGTCGTCCTTCGCGCCGGCGAGGATCGCGCTCCCGAACGTCGTGAGCTCGCGGAGCTGCGGCTCGAGCGCGCCGGTCGGATCGGCGGCCGTGACGCGCTCGATCTTCTTGAGGAGGTAGCCCGCGTTGAGGACGTCGGCGGGCTTGTTGTTGCCGCTCTCCTGCTTCTTCACCTCCGCCACCTCGGCGTAGAGGTTCAACAGGAGGAAGCGCGCGTCGTCGGGGTAGCGCTCGTGGAGGATCGCCCAGCCTTCCTCCGGCGTAACGTTGCCCGACTCACCGCGCGTGTGGATCGCCCACGCGATCGCGCGATCCGGGGAATCCGCGCTGACGTCGACGCTCTCCTCCTCCAGATCCTCGAACACGAGCGCATCCTAGCCGCGCGCTAGCGGATCGGGACCCCGAATTTCGCGCCCGGATCGGAGGGGAACACCGCCGCCGCCTCGAGGACGCGGACGCGCTCTTTGCCGCGGTACACGCCGACCGACGCGCCGTCCGCGCGCGTCGCCGCCCACACCGCGGGCTTCGGCCGGCCGGGGTACAGCACGGTGATGCGCGCGCCGTGATCGATCGCGAGGGGCTCGCCGGCGAGCTGGCCCGGCGCAGGCGCGGAGAGCACGAAGACGCCGCCGCTCGTCGCGCTGACGAGGACCTCGTCCTTCCCGTCGCCGTCGAGGTCCGCGATCGCGA
Source organism: Labilithrix sp. (assembly GCA_019637155.1). Taxonomy (NCBI): domain Bacteria; kingdom Pseudomonadati; phylum Myxococcota; order Polyangiales; family Labilitrichaceae; genus Labilithrix; species Labilithrix sp. The sequence continues at coordinate 139,676 of JAHBWE010000006.1, forward strand.
GGCTCGTCGCGAAGCCCTCCGGCGCGGTCTCCGGCGACCAGCACGGGACCGACGGCTTGAGGCGCGGCTCCGCGCCGTCGAAGACGCAGACCGACGGCTTCCCGTCCGCGATCGTCGCGAAGACGAGGTCGGCCTTCCCGTCGCCGTCGAGGTCGCCGGAGGTGAAGGCGGTCGCGGGCGTGAGCGCCGCCGCGTCGCCGGTGTCGAGGTACGGGCCGTCGAGGTAGCGCTGCTCCTCCGCGCGCAGCGTGTAGAACGGGGGACCGCCGTAGTACGACGCGACCGCGAAGCCGGCGCGGCCCTGCTCGTCGACGTCGTGACCGCCGACCGCGATCGGCACCGACGGCGCGGGGAAGAAACCGGAGTCGGGCGGCGGCGTGGCGGAGAGCTGATCGATGAACGCGAGCGGACCGAAGCCGTCCGCGGCGCCGTACGCCGCGACCACGCTGCGCTTCGTCCCGACGATCAGGTCGCCGTAGCCGTCGCCGTCGATGTCGCCGAGCGCGTGCATGGACGGGATCGCGTCGTACGGCGGGAGGCCGGGCGGCGCGAGGCGGACCTGGCTCACGCCGGTCTGGTTCGCGGACCCGGCGACGATGTCGAGGTACGTGAACGGCGGCGTTGCGCGCGTGTCTTCGGCGCCGATGATCGCGTCGGAGCGACCGTCGCCGTTCACGTCCGTCGCCTCGAGGCTCGCGTTCGCGCTCGCTTCGAAGAAGTACCCGAGCTCGGCCTCGTCGACGAGCAGCGCGGTCGGATCGTCCGGGTTCGTCCCCCGCGCCAGGACCGGGATGTGAAAGACGCCCTCGGGATCGGTGTAGATCGCGATGAGCAAGAGGTCGACGTTGCCGTCGCCGTTCATGTCGAGGAACGAGCCCGCCGGCGCGCCGCCGGCGGCGCCGCCGCGGAGCAGGAACGAGGACATGGTCTCCTGCGCCGGACCGAAGGACTGATCGGTCGTGCTCGCGAGCCGCCAGAACCAGAGGCCCGGCGCGAGGTCCTTCGGCACCGTGAGCTCGGTCCCCGTCGCCTCGAGCTCCTCCTTCCGCGGGCCCTCGCACCTCGGATCGCCGCACAGCGTGATGCGCGCGCCGGTCGCCGGAGGGGTGAGCGCCCAGCGGAGGGTCGGGCGCAGGCCGTTGACGTAGCTCTGCGAGAGCGGCGCGACCCGCCGCGGCGGCGCGAGCTGCTTGTCCTCGACCAGCGGCGGCGAAGCGTCGTCCGGCCCGCCGTCGGCGGCGGGCGCGCCGGTGATGTTGTCGAAGCTCGAGGGCGGGCCGCACGCGATGAACGCCGCGATCGCGAGCGGGGTGCCGAGGCCGATCGCGATCGCGACGAGAGAACGCACGACCCTTCGATCCTAGCGGATCGCGCTGCGCAGTCGCACGTACGGGTAGTGCTCCTTGTTGATCTTGGAGAAGTCGAGCGTCTGCTGCACGCTGCCGTCGCCGATGCCTTCGAGGATGAAGACGGAGTCCTTCGCCTCGGCGTTGCCGATGACCGCCCAGCGCGCCTTCCCCGGGCGGCCCGGGTGGAGGACGGTGACGGCCGACGAGAACTTGCCGGCGATCGGCGTCGCGGTGAACACGCTCTCGGGCGTGTCGTAGTCGTTCCCCGCGTGGTGGAGCGCGACGAGGCCGCCCGCGCTCCCGACGATGAGCTCGTCGCGACCGTCGCCGTCGAGATCGAGCGCCTTGATCGTGAGCCCGAAGCCGGCGGCGGGGGCGTCGCTCTTCCAGCAGCCGTGTTCGTTGAGCGCGGGCTGGAGGCGCGAGTGGATGCACACCGCCGGCGTGCCGTCGGCGAAGAGCGTCGTGTACGCGACCTCCTCCATCGCGTCGCCGTCGAAGTCGCCGGTCGTCGTCGCGATCGCGCGGCCGGGGAGGACGAACGACTCGTTTCCGCCGCGGAGGACGTTGCTCGGAGCGCCGAAGCGCGACGGCTGCCCGAGGAGGAGCTGCACCGGCGTCGACGTGTCGTACGGCGTGATGGCGAGGTCGGAGATGCCGTCGCCGTCGAAGTCCGTCGCTCCCATCGCGAACGCCATCGGCGGCGCCTTCGGCGAGGCGAACGAGAACGGCTGCATCGTGACGATGCCGTCGGGGGTGCCGAGGAGCGTCATCCCGATGTCGGCGAACATCGCCGAGATGTCGCCGTAGCCGTCGCCGTTGAAGTCGCCGCCGACGAGGGTGGGGTTCGTCGTGAAGTGCGGCGTGGCGATCTCGTAGTTCTCGTACTCCTCTTCCTCGGGCACGGTCGGCATCACGCCGCCGTAGACGGTGAACATGTGGCCGAAGGCCTCCGGCTGCATCGGCGGCTCTGCGGGGAAAACCTCGGAGATGACGTAATCGGCGAATCCGTCGCCGTCGATGTCGGCGCCGGTGCCGATCGTCGCGTTCTCGTCGTCGATCCAGATGACGCCGAATCCGCCGAGCTCGTCGTAACGGACGATCCCCGGGCTCGTCTCCGCGCCGAAGAGCTGGAGGATGTCCGGGTACTCCTTCGGCGCGGCCGTGCCGTTCTCCGGCTCGATCGACGTCGTCCCGACGAGGAGGTCGGGGATGCCGTCGCCGTTGACGTCGAGGATGCCGCCGTGCGCGGCCTCGGACGAGCCGCGCTCGCTCGGGCCGCGAACGAGGACCTGCCACACGTCGCTGTAGGTCGTGCCCTGGCCGGTCGCGTTGCGACCCTGGAGGCGCCAGTACCAGGTGCCGAGGTCGAGGTCCTCCGCCACCGTGTGCTCGGCGCCGGCGACGGGGATCTTCCTCTTCACCTCGTTGAAGTCGCGCGTCTGCGAGAGCTCGAGGCTCGCGCCGGTGGTGCCGGGCTGGAGCTCCCAGCGGAAGCGCGGGCGCGCGGTGTTGACCCACGAGCTCGAGAAGGGGCCGATCGGTCGCGGCTCCTTACCGTCGAGGGCCGGGTCGGCGTTGTTGAAGTGCAGCGGCGCGATCGGCGTGTCCTGCGTCTCGGCGCCCGTCAGCCCGTCGAACGACGACGGCGTGCACGCCGCGAGCAGCGCGAGGGCGGCGACGGACGAGGAGCGCGCGAGGCGGATCACTTGAGGCGCGCCTTCACGAGCTGGAAGTAACGATGCGCGACGCCGCTCGCGCGGGCCGCCTGGGTGACGTTGCCGTTGTGGCGCGCGAGGACGCGCTCGACGTAGCGGCGCTCGAACTCGGAGACGACGCGCTCGCGCGCGGTCGGGAAGGGGAGGTCCTCCTCGATGACGGCGGAGAGGAAGTCGAGCCCCTGCTGCTTCGCCTCGTCGGAGCGGTACGCCGGGCCGAGCTCGCCCATCGTCATGCGCGCGAGGACGGCGCTGCGGAGCTCGCGCACGTTGCCGGGCCACGGGTAGTGCTCGAAGCGCGGGAGGAAGTCCTCCGGCATCTCGCCCGCGCCGGCGGCGGGCGCGTTGGTGTTGCCGCCGAGCTCGGTCCAGAAGTGGCGCGCGAGGAGCGGCACGTCGCCCTCGCGATCGCGGAGCGCGGGGAGCTCGATGCGGCCCGCGGCGAGGAGGAAGAAGAGGTCGTCGTCGAAGCGACCTTGCTGCACGTCGCGATCGAGGTCGCGGCGCGTCGCGGCGATGATGCGGACGTCGCGCACCTTGCCCATCGTCTCGCGGAGCTGCGCCTGCGACTCGCGCGGGAGGTTGCCGATCTCGTCGATGAAGAGGACGCCGCCGTGCGCCTGCTGGAAGAGGCCGCCCTCGGCGAAGAGCGCGTCGTGGAGCTCCGCGGCCGGGATCGTGCTCGACTCGAGGGTGATGAACGGCGCCTCCGCGCGCCCGCTCGCGCGATGGATCTCCTCCGCGACGAGCTCCTTGCCGGTGCCGGCCTCGCCTTCGAGGAGGGCGGGGCGATCGCTGCCCGCGAGCTGCGAGAGCGCGGGGTAGAGGCGCTTCATCGCGGGGGACTCGCCGATGACGCGACCGAACGAGCTCGCCTGTCCGAGGTCGGCGGCGCGCGCTTCGCCGCGGCGGACGGAGAGGACCGACGAGCCGATGCGGATCGCCTCGCCGCCCTGGAGCGCGGCCTCCTTCACGAGCACGCCGTTCACGGTCGTGCCGTTGGTGGAGCCGAGGTCGAGGACGATGAGCTTCGTGTCCTGGACCGTGAGCGCGGCGTGACGGCGCGAGACCTCGCGATCGGTGAGGCGGATCGTGCAGACCGGGCTCTGACCGAGGAGCGCGCGCGTCGGACCGGTCGCGTCGAGCGAGGCGACGAGCCCCGCGTCCGGTCCCTCCACCACCGTGATCACGAACGCGGAGCCAGCCGCGGGCGGGCGCGAGAACCGCGTCCGGCGAATGGTCGCCATCTCTCCAGGTTTCGTCATTGGTCTCTCTGGGTCCCCTTCCGCGATGGTACCCTACCTCTTGAGCGTCACGACATACGTAACAGCGGCCACGACGAGCGCGCCGATCCCGATGCCGAGCGCGACGTTACGGAGGACGAGCCGGTCGCTGAGGGAGTCGCGATCGGACTGGGAGCAGCTCGGCGCACACGTGTTTCCGAGCTCGTTCGCGCGGGACGTCATGTCGAGGTGCATGAAGAATGCCGCACCGAGCGCGACGACGCCGGTGCCGGCGAAGGCGATCGGCACGATCGGGAACTTGGAGCCCTCGGTCGCGACCGCCTTGTCGGAGGCCGCTTTCGTCCCGGGAAACGTGCCGGTGATGAGCTGGTTCTTCTGCCCTTCGCGCGCGGTGATCTTCACCTCGATCGGCGGCGAGCCCGGGCGCTCGAAGCGCGCGGAGTGTGATCCCGGATCGAGCGGGATCGAACGGCCGTCCAGGCCCCCCTCGATCGGGGTGCCGTCGAGCGAGACCGTCGCGTCGTGCGCGTCGTGGCCGTCGATGCTCGCGGCGAGCGTGATCGACGGCAGCGCCTCGTCGACCTCGCGCAGGCCTTTCGTGCAGTCTTCACGGATCATGTCCGGGCACTGCTCGTGCGAGCACGTCACGTAGCTCGCGCGCGCTTCGGTGAGCTTGCGGCCGGCGCGGGACTCTTGCGCCTTGTCGAGCGCGGCGACGCACTCCGCCTTCTTGGCCGCGGCGGCGGGATCGGGCTTGGTCGGGGCAGACGAGGCGCTGGATGCGAGGAGAAGGAGCGCAAATCCGGCCGCGCTGGCGGCCGATCGGATCCTCACATGCATTCCACCTTGTAGTGCTTCTGGCCGTTCGCGTCGATCGTGTACGGGATCTTGCAGTTGTTGCTGGGGGCTTCGGCGGGCTTCGCCGCGACCACGATGCGCGGCGCCTTCGCCATCACCGCGGCCTTCACCGGCGCGGGCGCGACGGTCTCTTCCTTCGTCTCCTTCGTCTTCGCCTCCTTCGTCGCGAGGGCGGCGTTCGCCGGCACGACGGGCGCGGTCTCCGCGAGCTGCGTCGGCTGCGGGACGACGACGTGGACCTCGCGCACGGGCGGGGCGCTCTCGGTGCGCGCGACCTGCGCGACGGCGGCGCCGGCGACGAGGAGCGCGGCGGCGGCGACGCCGATCGCGACGCGCGTCGTGCGCGCGGATCCGGCCGGGCGGAGCGAGGGGACCGGCGTCATCGCGAGCGTGCCCGGCGCGGTGCGGCGCTGCGACGGGCTCCGCATGCTGTTGCGCTCGAGGATGCCGACGAGCGCGGTCGCCATGTGATCGGCGAGCTGCTGCTCCGACGTCGGGATCTTGCCGGAGGGGACCTCGCGCGGCGTGACGTACTGGCGCGCCCAGCTCGAGACCTCGGTCCGGGTCGGGAGCGGGACGATGCTCGCGATCGCCTCCGCCATCGCGAGCGCGCTCTCGAAGCGATCGTTCGCTTCGCGCGCGAGCGCCTTCAGCACGAGCGCGTCGAGCGCGGGCGGGAGGCCCTCCACCCGATCGGAGGGCTTCTTGATCGGCTCCTCGCTGATCTGACGAACGAGCGCGGTCTCGCTCGGGCCGTCGAAGAGCCGCTCGCAGCAGAGCGCCTCCCAGAGCGTGACGCCGGCGGCGTACACGTCGACGCGGTGATCGAGCGCCTCGCCGAAGAGCTGCTCCGGCGGCATGTACGGGATCTTGCCCTTGATCTCGTTGTCGTTGCTGCGGTGCGTGTTCTGGCGCGCCTTCGCGACGCCGAAGTCGAGCACGCGCGAGAGGCCGTCGACGCCGACGAGCACGTTGTGAGGAGAGACGTCGCGATGGATGATCGAGAGCGGGAGGCCTTCGTCGTCCTTCGTCTGGTGCGCCTCGTGGAGGCCGAGCAGCATGTCGTGCACGATCGCGCACGCGATCGGCACCGGGATCTTCGTGCCCGCGTTCTTCACCGAGCGGAGCAGCGTCGCGAGCGAGGCGCCCTCGACGTACTCCATGACGAGGAGGAGGTGGCCGTCCTCGGCGACGATGTCCATCGTCGGGACCACGTTCGGGTGGCGGAGGCGCGCGGTCAGGCGGGCCTCGTCCATGAACATCGAGACGAAGCTCGGGTCCTTCGCGAACTGGGGGTGCATCGCCTTGATCGCGACGAGGCGCGAGAAGCCCATCGGGCGGCGCATGCGCGCGAGGTAGACGGTGGCCATACCGCCGCTCGCGACCTCTCCCAGGAGCTCGTACCTTTCGCCGTCTCGAAGCAGTTCGTGGGGTGAAGTCATCGTGCGCCGCCCGTTCCCTCGTTGCGCAATTGGAGCAACTAGGATGCCTGTTTCGCCCGCGTTACGTTGTTTCCTGCGCAACGGCGAAATCAGGATGATGGCGAGATGGCGCCGATGTGTGCTCGTTCGAGGTTTCAGGGAAGGACCGGGGCCATGGACTCGATGCCGGATCGCGCTCTCCATCGCCTATGATCGGTTCGTACGCAGGTGAGTGTGCGCTAACGTGCGAGCCATGCGCCTCTCTTCCGGGCTCGCGCTGGCGGTCACCCTCTCCTCTCTCTCCCTCCTCGCGACGACTCCGGCGTGCTCGTCGGATCCCGATCCGACGCCGAGCGCCGACGGCGGCGCCGACGGCGCGACGACGCCGGACGAGGAAGGCGGCACCGCGGCGCAGTGCGCGAGCTCGGCGTCGTACATCGAGTGCCGGCTCTGCTGCAACGAGCCGCCGTCGTATCGAGCGAGCCAGAACGCGTTCAACGACTGCATGTGTGAATCATGCAAGGACCTCTGCGCCACGACCGCGTGCAGCACGGACGCCGACGCGGGCGACGCGAGCAGCGAGTGCGCCGCGTGCCTGCAGGACGACGCGAAGGGGCAAGCCTGTTTCCCGAAGGCGGAAGAGGCTTGCAGCAAAGCTCCCGACTGCGTCGTGTACCGCGACTGCCTGCGCGGCGCCGACTGCAACGCGAAGCCCGACTTCTGATCTCGCCCGCCGCTGCCGCGAACGCGCGTGCGCGGCGTCGCTGCGAACGGCGCGCGCCGATCGCTTGCAACCTACATTATCCTTATGCGAACAATCATGAGGTTCCGTCGCGGAACACGGATTGCGAGGGGCGGCTTCATGCGGACAGTCTTCGTCGTCGGCTGGATGTGCGGGCTCGGCCTCACGGTGTCGGGGTGTCTGTTCTCCGGGAGCGCGGACGACTACGACCCGGGGCCGCCGCCGGAGTGTCGCGTCGACGCGGACTGCGCGCACCTCGACACCGACGCCGACGAGTGCACCACCGTGCGCTGCGAGAGCAACAAGTGCACGCCGGGGCCGGTCACGAACACGACGTCGTGTCAGTGCGCGGTCGACGACGACTGCGATCGCTACCTCGGCGGGAAGAAGGACTGCGCGATCAACACGTGCACGGCGCACAAGTGCTCGCAGGAGATCGCGCCGGCGGGTCCCGCGCCGCGCCAGACGGCGGGCGACTGCGCGACGCTCACGTGTGACGGCGTGACGACGACGGGGGCGAAGCAGATCGATCCGGACGACAAGCCCGACGCCGGCAACGGGTGCGTGATCCCGTCGTGCGGCCCGAACGGCGAGCCGGCGAAGCAGGCTGTCCCCGACGGCACCGAGTGCGGCGACGGCTCGGTTTGCTACAAGGGCCAGTGCGTCGCGTGCAAGCCGAAGAACCCGGCGGCGTGCAAGAGCGAGGGCGTCGACGAGCCGAAGAACGACACCGGCGCGGGCGCGACCTCCTATCGCCAAGGCTCGCCCGCGTGCGGCTACACCGACGGCGCGGACATCGACTGGTGGACCTTCTTCGCGAAGGACGCCGACTTCACGCGGGACATCCTGCGGATGCACTTCTGGTCGACGGCGCCGTCGATGGAGGCGTGCATCTACATCAAGTGCGAGGACGGCAGCACGCCGAAGGGCGGCTGCAGCGATCTGAAGCCGGGCCCGAACGGGAGCCAGGGCTGCTGCTACACGGGCCCGCCCGCGCAGATCACGCCGGTGTGGGACCTCGACTGCGCGACGGTCGAGGACAGCGGCACCGTCTACGTCAGCGTCCGCACGCCCGGCGCGACGACGTGCGAGTCGTACATCTTCAGCGGGAGTTATTGAGCTCGAGAGGACTCTGCCCTCTCGAGCTCTCCCGCCCCCCGCGAGAGGAGCGAGCGCAAACGATCCGTCTTCGATTTCTCGCTAAGCTCGCGGCGTGATCAAGCAGGCCACCTTCTTTGCCACGCCCGCGGCCTTCCGCCGTTGGCTCGCCAAGAACCACGCGAAGGCGACGGAGCTCTGGGTCGGCTTCCACAAGAAGGGGACCGGCAAGCCGAGCATCACGTGGCCGGAGTCCGTCGACGAGTCGCTCTGTTACGGCTGGATCGACGGCTTGCGGCAGAGCATCGACGAGGACGCGTACCGCATCCGCTTCACGCCGCGGAAGCCGACGAGCATCTGGAGCAAGGTCAACATCGCGCGCGTCGCGGCGCTCGAAGCGGAGGGCCGCATGACCGTCGCCGGCCGCGCCGCGTTCGCGCGCCGCTCCGAGGAGAAGAGCGCCGTCTACGCCTACGAACGCGAGCACGCGACGCTCACGAAGGAGATGCAGGCGCGCTTCGAGAAGAACGAGAAGGCGTGGTCGTTCTTCTCGTCGCAGCCGCCGTCGTACCGTCGCGTCGCGCTCTACTGGGTCACGAGCGCGAAGAAGGAGGAGACCCGCGCCCGCCGCTTCGCTCAGCTCCTCACCGACTCCGCCTCCGGCCGCCGCATCGCCCAGCTCACCCCCCCGGGCCGCGGCACGTGAGCGCGGGCGTCGCGCGGGCGCGGGCACGTGTGCGCGGGCGCGTGGCTGGACGCGCATGGGGAGGCGCTCTAGCGTGCGCGCGGTATGTCCTCGTTTGTTCCTACGCGGCTCCTCGTCACGGGTGGCGCCGGGTTCATCGGCAGCGCCGTCGTGCGGTCGGTCCTCGCGCACGCGGAGCCGGCGAAGGTGGTCGTCCTCGACGCGCTCACGTACGCCGGCCACCGCGTGAACCTCGCCGAGTGCGAGAACGACGCGCGCTTCGAATTCGTGCACGGCGACATCTGCGATCGTGCCCTCGTCGAGGACCTCTTCACCAAACACGCGTTCGACGCCGTGCTGCACCTCGCGGCGGAGTCGCACGTCGATCGCAGCATCGAGTCGGCGGAGGTGTTCGTGCGCACGAACGTGAACGGCACCTTCTCGCTCCTCGACGCCGCTCGCCGCGCGTGGGACGGCCGCGAAGCGAACGCGCGCTTCGTGCACGTCTCGACCGACGAGGTCTACGGCGCGCTCGGCGAGACGGGCGTGTTCACGGAGACGACGCCGTACGCGCCGAACTCGCCGTACGCGGCGTCGAAGGCGGCGAGCGACCTCCTCGTGCGCTCCTTCCACCAGACGTACAAGCTGCCCGCGATCGTCACGAACTGCTGCAACAACTACGGCCCGCGCCAGCTGCCGGAGAAGCTGATCCCGCTCATGATCGTGCACGCGGCGGAGGACAAGCCGCTCCCGGTCTACGGCGAGGGCAAGCAGGTCCGCGAGTGGCTCCACGTCGACGACCACGCGGCGGGCCTGTGGCTCGCGCTGACGCGAGGGGCTCCGGGCCAGAGCTACCTGTTCGGCAGCGGCGAGGAGCGAAACAACAAGGCGATGGTGGAGCTCATCGCCGACGCCGTCGACGAGCACCTCGGCCGCGAGCCGGGCACGTCCCGCGCGCTGATGACGTACGTGCCGGACCGCAAAGGCCACGACTTCCGCTACGCGATCGACGCGTCGAAGGCGGAGCGCGATCTCGGCTGGAAGCCGAGCAAGCAGCTCGCGGCCCAGCTCCGCGAGACGGTCCGCTGGTACCTCACGAACGCCGACTGGCGCCGCGAGGTCGCGACCGAGGAGCACGCACGCTTCCAGGTCGCCTACTACGGTAAGAAGTCGTAGCGCCGGCGACTTCAGAACGCGAAGCCGTTCGGTGAGAGCTGCGGGCGGGCGACCTTCGTGTCGTTGGCCTTCACGTGCGTGCGGGTGAGGATCGCGATGGGGATGCCGGCGCCGAGGAGGACGAGGGCGGCGGCGCCGGTGATGAAGCCGCCGAGGCGGACGTCCTTCTCGCTGTCCTTGCTGTCCCACGTCGGCGCGAGCGTGATGAGCGCGCCGCTCACGATCGCGGCGGCGGTGCCGAGCCCGATCAAGTTGGTGCCGGCGTTGTGCCACCAGAAATCGCCGGGCTGCACGTCGAGCTTCACCTCCTCGGCGCCGGGCGGCAGCGTGAACGTGCCCGACTGCGTGACCTTCTCGTCCTGATCGCCGATGCGGTACGTCGACGAACGATCGAGGAGCACCGTGCACGGCGCGACGCAGACCTGCTCCCAGCTCTTCACCTCGGCGCGGTTCGGCACCAGGAAGAGCACGCGCCCGCGGGACTCGTCCGTCTTCACGAGCCGCTCGACGATCGCGTTCTTCGGTCCCGCGTCGACCGTGACCTTCACGCGCGCGTCGCGCTGCGGCGGCATCATCGGCGGACGCGGCGGCATCGGCGCACGCTGCGGACCCCACCCGTGCGGAGAGCGCGGAGGATGCGGAGATCGCGGAGGAGCCGGCGGCATCGGCGGCATCGGTGGATTCGGCGGCACCGGCGGCGTCGGCGACGCGTCGGCTGGAGGCGCGGACGGCGCGGGCGGCGCCGGAGGCGCGGACGGAGCCGCCGCCGGCGGAGGCGCGGGCGCCGGCGGCTCTTGCGCGGCGACGTCCGCGGCGAACACGAAGACGACACCGGCGATCCATCCCGCGAGGCGAAGCTGCATGCGCTCCTCACATTAGCCGCTGCGCGGTGGACGCCTAGAGGATCCCGCGCCGCGCCGCACGTCGCCGCGGCTACCGCGGCGGCGTGACCGCCACGTCGCCGACGTGGATCCCCAGCCGCCGCTCGTCGTCGTTCGCGCCGAGCTCGCGCGGCGAGCGGACGCTGTCGACCTCGAAGACGATCGCGAGCCTCGCCACGTCCGTCGCCGGGATCGGCACCTCGAAGGTGGCGGCGTCGAGCGTCGTCATCGGGATCGTCGCGACGCGCGCGCCGTTGACGGAGACGTCGACGACGACGCGCGGTCGGTTCGGGAACACCGCCGCGCCGGCGGTGAATCGAAGCGTCGCGCCGGCAGGCAGCGGCTCCTCGAGCGGAAGGAAGAGCGTCGCGCGCGTGGCCATGGTCCACCGGAACGTGCCCTCCGCGTGCGACCAACCGCGGCCGAGGTAGGGAGCGACCTCGTCGGTGCCGAGCCGGATCGTCGTCCCGAGCTCGTAGCGCGGGAGCGCGCTCGCGGGCGCCGGTCCGAGATCGCGCGGAGGCGACGACATCTTCGCCGAGCAGAGGTACCCGTTGCTCGGCGGCGCCCCGAACGTGACGCACGGCGCGCCCGCCTCGGCGAACCGCGGCGTCTCGAGCGGATGGACCTCGGGAGGAAAGAGGACGTAGAGCCGGCGCGGATCGATCGCCGCTCCGAGGCTCTTCGCCTCCGCGTCGCAGTCCACGACCTGCCGCGAGCTCGCGACGCCGGAGAGCCCGACGCCGCGGAGCGCCGCCATCGTCTCGATCTCGAGCTGCATCATCACGGCGTGGCCGTGGCCGTGCTCGATGCACGAGAAGCTGGGGCGGAGCGTGACGCCCTCGTGCGCGGCGACGATCGGCTCGAACAGCGACCAGTCGAGCCATCGGCGCTCCGCCTGCGCGGTGTAGCTCCGGACCCACGCGAAGTTCCCCATCCCGTCGACGAACTGGACGAGGACGAGGACCGGCGGCACGAACGCGCTCCAGCCCAGGCGGAGGTGGCGGAACGCGAGCACCACCGTGTAGAGCGCGCCGGCGTAGGTGGGCGGCCAGATGAAGCGGCCCGAGGCGCGGAACTGCCCCACGATCCAGGAGAGCGCGCGCGGCACCGGGAGCTCGAGCAACACCTGGCCGCCCGCGGCGACCCGGTTCGAGATCGCGAAGAGCGTCATGAGGACGAGCAGCGCCGCGAGCGCCTTGTGCCGCCGGACGGCGGTGACCACGCTCGCGCGCCCGCGGATCGCGGCGATGACGGCGAGCGCCACGAGGCCGCCGCCGAGGTAGTCGTAGCCCTCGGCGCCTTCGTCGTGCGCGAGGTCGATCGTCATCCCCTCCGGGCGCGTGCGAACGAACGGGCTGTGCTGCGGCACGAAGAACGAGAGCAGATCGGTCGACTTGTGGCCGAAGCCCCAGTCGCTCCCGCTCGTGAGGCGCGGCCCGAAGTACCCGCACACGATCATGACGCCCACGACGCACGCGACGGCGAGCGCCCCCGACGTCATCGCCAGCGCCGGACGCCGCGCCCCGATCCAGCGGACGAGCGTGACCCCGAAGACGAGCGCGGCCATCGCGAACAGGTACGGATGCAAGAGCAGCGCAGAGACGAGCAGCAGCGTCCACCGCGCGGCGACACGCAACCCGTCACGCGCGCGGACCGTCCTCTCGCCCGCGCGCACGTAGAGCCACAGCGCCGCGAGGATCAGGAAATGCGAATTCAGCGCGGTGTGGACGAAGCGCGTCACGAAGATCTGCATCGACACCGCGACGGCGGCGCACGCGATCTGCGCGCGGAGGTTCGCGCGAAGCGAGCGCGCGACGAGCGCCGCGAACGCGCCCTGCAGCGCGTACGACACGAGCTGCCACCAGCCGAGCGGGTTCAGGAGCAACGTGCGCCCGGCGTCGGGCACGAGTCCGCGCACCGCCTTCGCCGCGAGCGCGACGAGCGGGAGCGAGTCCATGTAGAGGACGTTGACGCCCTCGGGCTCCTCGAGCTTGCGCGAGAGGAGGAGGGGATAGGTCCACGGTTCCTGGACGAACTCGCGCCAGCCGATGAGGTGGAAGCTGAAGTCGGTCGGCGGGTACTCCCAGAACGGGCTCGTCCCGAAGACGTACGCCGGCCCGAAGCCGGCGAGCGCGACGACGACGCCGAGGATCGCCCCGAGCAGCGGCCCGCTCCGAACGAGATGCTCGAGGAGCAGCCTCATCCCATCGGCGCGACGATCAAACCCACTCGGCGTCGAGGGTGGGGAGCTCTGCGGCGGTCTCGACGCTCGGCGCGCCGGGCGCGATGCTCCGCGGACGCGCGCGCGCCGCCTCGACCTTGATCGCGCGCTCGGCGAGGAGCACGGCCGCGAGCGCGTCGCTGCCGGTGCAGAGCTCCCCCGCCTCCGCGCCGTCGAGGAACGCCTTGAACTGCTGCGCCTGCGCGCGGAGCGGCTCCAGCTTCTGCACCCCGAACTGCACGCGATCGGTCGTCCGGTAAAGCTCCTGCAGGACGTCGAAGCTCGGCGTCGTCGGGGCGATCCCCTTGAGGAGGCTCCCGCCGAGGAGCTCGCACGTCTGGAGGATGTAGTCGACGAAGCAGACGCCGCGCGTGCCGGTGACGCGCACGCTCCGGATCTTCGACGGCGTGATCCAGTTCACGTGGACGCTCGCGCTCGCGCCCGACGCGGCGCCGAGCAGGATCTCGGCGGTGTCGAAGACGCCCTCGCGCCAGGTGACGTGGCAGGTCGAGTGCTCGACCTTGAGCGGACCGATCAAGCTGCGGAGCACGTCGATGTCGTGGACCGCGAGATCGAGGAGCACGTTGTTGCCGTCGAGGAGCGTCTCCGGGTAGCCGCCGACGCGCGTGAACGCGAAGTGGATCGGCGTCCCGAGCCAGCCCTCGCGGATCACCTCGCGGAGCTTCCGCACCGCGGGGTTGAAGCGCTCGACGTGGCCGACGGCGAGCTTCACGCCCTTCGCGCGCGCGGCCTCGATGACGCCGAGGCCGTGCTCGTACGAGCTCGCGACCGGCTTCTCGACGAGGAGGTGCTTGCCCGCTGCGATGAGCTCGAGCGCGAGCGCGTTGTGGGTCGCGGTCGGCGTCGCGATGACCGCCGCCGCGTAGTCCACCTTCGCGAGCTCCGCGGTCGTGCGCAGGAACGGGATCGCGCCGAGGTCGGCCGGCGGCGTCGCGTTCGCGTCGACGACGGCGGCGAGCTCGAAGCCCGGCGTGTCGCGCAGCACGCGGAGGTGATTGCGCCCCATGCGCCCGAGTCCGACGAGCACGATCTTGGTCTTCGCGGCCACGACAGGTTCCTTTCTCGAGTCGGCGTACCGATGGCCTCCTCTAGTACGACGGGCCGCCATTGACCAGCGGCCCTCTGGTATTTGACGCCTCCCGCGATCGCAGGTACCCGCCCACGAAGTGGAGGCGAAGAAACCGCAGCGCTCCGCTCGTTCGACGCTGCTCTTCGTCGCGAAGATCGCCGTCGCGTCGGCGCTCATCGGCTGGCTCGTGAAGAGCCGCACGCTCGACTTCGGCGCGCTCGGCATCTTCTTCCGCCGCCCGCTCCTGCTCGTCCTCGACCTCGCGCTGTTCGGCTTCGGCGTGGTGATCGCGTCGCTCCGCTACCGCGTGCTCCTCGGGCTCGCCGGGATCCGGTTCCCCCTCGCGCGGCTGATCCAGCTCCAGCTCACGGCCGTCTTCTTCAACGTCGTGATCCCCGGGAGCGTGGGCGGCGACGTCGTGAAGGCGCTCTACGTCGCGCGCGAGGTCGCGCCGCTGAAGCGCACGACGCTCCTCCTCATCGCGTTCGTCGAGCGCCTCCTCGGCCTCGCCGGCCTCATCGTGATCGCGACGCTCGTGACGCTCGTCCGCTTCCCCACGCTCTTCGGCGACCCGCTCCTCCGGCCCACGGCGACGACGGTGCTCACGCTCGGCGCGGGGACGGTGCTCGGCGCGGGCGCGTTCCTCCTCTTCATCCGCGTCGGCGGCGCGCGGCTCGAGAGCTGGACGAGCGGCCCGTCGGCGATCTCGAAGGTCCTGAACCAGCTCGTCGCCGCGACGCGCTTGCTCGTGTCGGGGCCGCGGGAGCTCGTCGTCGCGCTCGGCCTCTCGATGACGATGCACGCGGCGGGGATGGCGTTCTTCACGCTCCTCACGGTGAGCATCACCGGACAGGACGTCGCCTACGCGACGGTGGCGACGGTGTTCCCGCTCGGCGTCCTGACGATGGTGCTGCCGGTCGCGCCGGCCGGGCTCGGCGTCGCGCACGTCGCGTTCGAGCGCCTCTTCTCCGCGGTCGGCCTCACCGGCGGCGCCACCGTGTTCAACGTCTACCTCCTCGGATCGATCACGCCCTCGCTCCTCGGGGTCTTCCCGTACCTCGCGCTCAAGCGGCGCGGTGAGCTGCCGACCTGACGCCGGAGCCGCATGCTAGGCTGCGCGGCCCCATGCCGGCGCCGAGCAGAGCGAGGATCACGCCCGCGGCCGTCGCGGTCGCGCTCGTCGCCGCCTTCGCCTCGATCTGCGCGCTCGTGTGGATGCGGGCCGCAGCGCGGATGGCGACGCATGGCTTCGACGTCAGCGACGAAGGCAACTACGTCCTCGCGTACCGCTGGTGGAGCGTCAACCACCGCACCTATACCGGCAACCAGTACCTCTACGGCCCGGTCTTCCAGCTCCTCGGCTGGAGCATCCCGAAGCTCCGCCTCTTTCGCGTGTTCACGATCGTCGCGGCGCACGGGGTCTTCGGGCTCGCGTTCATGCGGTGGCTGCGTCTTCGTCGTCCGCTCGCGCCGAAGACGCCGCTCTGGGAGCTCGCCGGCGTCGCCGCGATCCTCGCCGCGGGCGGGATGACGTGCGCGTGGCTCCCATTGAGCCCCGGCTACAACGACGTGTCCCTCCTCGGCGCGGTGCTCGCGACCGCCTTCGTCCTCCGCCTCGCGACGCTCGTGGAGCGCGGCGCGCCGATCCCGTTCTGGCTCCCCGCCGCGTTCGGTCCGCTCGTCGTGATGATGGCGCTCGCGAAGTGGGCGTCCACCGCGGCGATCCTGGGGCCGAACCTCCTCGTCGCCGTCCTCACCGTGCTCTCCGCGCGCGGTCTTCGCGGCGGCGCGCGCGACGTCCTTCGCCTCTTCGCGTGGACGCTCGCGGGGGCCGGCGTCTTCTTGCTCTTCTTCAACCTCTTCATCGTCCGGCTCGACAAGGTCATGCCGGAGGTCCTCGAGGTGAACCGGATCCTGATGAAGAAGGGGAACCCGCCGAAGGTCCTCCTCCAGATGTACTGGGACACGAGCGTCGCGCTGCTGAAGCTCACGGTCGATCGCTACGAGCTCCTCCTCGTCGCGGCGGCGGTCGTCGTGGTGGGGCGGAGCCGCGGCGCGCAGATCGTCACCGGCCTCCTCGCCGCCGCGGCGCTCTCGCGCGCGTACACCCGCGCCGAGGAGAGCGCCGGCCTCGTCGGCGGGACGTTGAACCTGAGCCGCTACGCGGTGACGCCGCACGCGATCGCGCTCGCGGCCCTCGCGCTCGGCGTCACCGCGCTCCTCGTCGGCTGGATCGCGCGGCGGCGCATGCCCTCCCTCTGCCGCGAGTCTCCGCGCGGCTTCCTCGTGCTCGGTCTCCTCGCGGTCCTCCCGATCACGCACGGGCTCGGCACCGGCAACTACCTCTACGTGATGATCGTGAACGGCTTCGCGGGGTGGATGGCGATCATGATCGCGATCGCGACCGGGATCGAGACGGCGCCGCTCGTCGCGCGGCTCATGGCGCTCGTCATCGCCGGCGGCGGCGTCACCTCCTCGGCCGTGATCGCGAAGAGCGGCATCCTCGAGCATCCCTACCGGACCGACACGTTCGAGCGGACGACGACGATCGCGGAGGGCGTCCCCGCGCTCGCGGGGGTGAAGCTCCGCCCCGACGTCGCGGCGCGCTTCAGCCTCCTCCATCGCGCGGTCGAGCCGTACGTCCGCGAGCCGGGGCGCGCGATGATGGGCTTCGACGAGATCTCCGGCGTCGTCGTCGCGCTGGACGGCCGCGTGGTCGGCGAGTCGTGGGCGGCCGGCGGCGACTGGGAGCGCACCGCCGACGGCCTCCGCGCCTCGTGCCGCGACGGACACCCGTGGTGGGAAGGCCGTCCGCCGGTCCTCGTTTTCGGCCGCGCCGTGAGCGACGTCGAGCGCCGCGCGCTCAAAGACTGCGGCCTCGACTTCGCGACGGACTACCGCCTCCTCGCGCCGGCGGGGCAGACCGGCGGCTACGCGATCTACGTCCCCGCGCGCGAAGGGCTCTGACCGCTAGGTGAGCTCGGCGTAGCGCGGGAGAGCGCGACGGCGCCGCGCGCCGAGGCCGTGCGCGGGCAGCCGCGCGCAGCCCGGCTTCGGGGCGGCGAGGCGCGCGGTCTTCAGCTGCATGTAGATCGCAGGTAGCTCCTCGAAGCGCTCGAACGGGACGCCGCCCTCGGCGAACGAGCACGAGAGGACGCGCCGGTCCGAGGTGACGCTGAGGAAGAGCGCGCCCGCGCGGCAGTCGGGATCGAAGAAGAGCTGCGGCGCGTTGGGCAAGCGGGTCGACCAGCAGACGTCGACCTTGAGCTGCATCCGGCCCTCGAAGTGGTCGTGGCAACGGACGAGGCCCTCGTCGAGCGCGCGGAGCTCCTTCGGCGAGAGGTGGAGCGCCTCTTCGCCCTTGTACGAGAGGAGGAGGACGTCGCGGACGCCGCGCGCGGACCACGCGAGGAGGTCGGCGTCGAGCGTGCGGAGGCGCGCCGGCGTGACGAGGTAGTTCAGGCCGAAGCGAACGCGCCGCGCGACGAGCCGATCGATCGCGCCGTCGAGGTCTTCGTCGTCGTAGACCGAGAGCTGGATCTGCCCGACCGAGCCGCGGATCGCGTCGAGGAGCTCGTCGGTCAGGCGCGTGCCGTTCGTCGTGAAGTTGATCGCGAGGCCGGTCTCCGCCCATAGCCGGCGCACGAGGTCGGGGAACTTCGGAAAGACGGTGGGCTCCCCGCCGCCGAGCGCGAGCTCGAGGACGCCCCACCGCGTGAGGAACCCTCCGAACGCGAGGACCTCGTCGAACGTCCACGCGCTCCGCGCCTCCAGCGGGCGGTAGCAGAAGCCGCACGTCTTGTTGCACGCGTTCGTGAGCGCCATCTGCACGACCCGCGGCGCGGTCTGGACCGCGTCCCTCGTCTCGTCGCCGCGGACGAGGACGTTCTTGCCGGTGTCGCGATCGAAGAGGAGGACCGCCCCGTCGAGGTCGAGCCTTCGCGCCGTCATTTCGCCGTCCACTTGCCGGCGCCGTCGCGCGAGACGCGAAGGAGGAGTCCCTCCTGCCCGGCGATGAGGACGCCGCCGCGCCCGTCCGCCACCGCCGCGGTGGTCCGCGTGCTCGTGCCGGTGCTCGGCTTCTGCCGCTTCCAGGTCACGCCGTCGTCGGTCGAGATGCGCACGGCGTGCTGCGTGAAGAAGAGCTCCCAGCGGGCGACGAGCACGAGGTAGTTGCCGGCCGCGACGACGGCGATGAACTCCTCGCTCTCCTCGCGCTCCTCGCCCTCGGGGAGCTCGGCGTGGTCGAGCGCCGAGGCCGGCACGAGCGACCACGTGCCGCCGCGCGGCTTTCGCCAGACCGGCCGCGCGATCACCATCTTCTGTCCCGCCATCTTGCGGTCGCCGGCCGCGACGAGGGTCCCCTTGTCCGTCAGCGCGAGGGACCGGATGTCGTGGCCTGGTGCGTGCTCGACGACCATCTTCTTCCCGTCCCAGCGCGCGACGCCGGTGCCGAGCGCGTAGAGCACGCCGCCCGCGACGACGAGGGTGGGGAGGAACCGGCCGTGCTCGAGCCAGGCGGGCTTCTTCTCCGTCCGGACGCTCGCGGGCACGTCGACCCGCTTCCACTTGCCGTCGACCTCGCGCGCGACGCCGCCCTTGCTCGCCGCCCAGAGCGCGCCCTCGAAACGAACGACGCACCAGACGCGGTGCCCGCTCCCGAGCGCGGTCGCGAGCCCGGGCGCCTTGCGCTCCTTCCAGCTCTTGCCTTCGTCGGTCGACGCGTAGAGCTTCCCCTCCTCGCCGCCGGCGAGCCAGGTGCCGTCGGCTTCGACGAGGACGCCCTGGAGCCACGACTTCGGCGACGCGATCCACGTCATCGCGCGCGTCTTCATGTCGGTCGTCGCGAGGCGCTGCGTCTTTCCCTCCTCCCCGGCGAACGCGACGACGCCGCGCGGCGTGACGACGACGTCCTCCGCGCCGTTCACCTTCCGGTTCAGCGCGAAGAGCGTGTGGAGCGCGAGCTTGCCGGTCGGTCCCGTCGTCGCGGCGGCGGTCTGCTCGAGCACCAGCCGCGCCCGCGCGCCCGCCTTCTTCTCCGCCGCTCTCAACGCGCGGAGATCGTCCTTCGTCGCGATGCGGAGCTCGAGCTTCTTCGCCGCGCCGCGCTCGAGCAGCTTCCGGAGCGGCGCGATGTTCTCCGGCAAGAGCGGCATCGTGAAGGTGCAGCGCTCGCCGTCCACGACGAAGGCGACGTTCGCGTCGTCGCCCTCGAGCTCGGTCGGGAGCCACGACGGGTGCTCCCAGTCGGAGAGGGTGCCCGTCGGCGCGAGGCGCTGCGCGAAGAACGAGGTGAGGCGGGCGACGAGCTTCTTCGTCGCGTCGCTCGTCTCGAAGGAGGCGTAGAGCGTGGGGGGACCGCGCTCGTCGCCCTTCGTCACGAGCTTGGCGCCGGCCTTGGTGAGGACCTTGGGGAGGTCGTCGCCGAAGCCGCCGCAGTAGCCGTGGTAGAGGACGAGCATGCGGTCGAGCGTCGTGCTCCGCGGCTCCGCGCCGGTGAGGCCCTCGTCGCCCCACACGAGGAACTTCCTCCACTCGTGACCGTGCTTCTTCCCGAACGCGCGCGCGGCGTTCGTCGGTCCGCCCGGCTCCACGCCGGTCTCGTCGGACCGCTTGTCCTGCTCCTTCGCGTGCGCCTTGAAGAACTTCGTGAGCTCGGCGCGCATCGCCTCCGCCTTCGCCGGCGTCGCGAACTCGGCGACGAGGCGGTAGTCGGAGCTGTTGTTGCAGGAGTATGAGTCCCAGACGTAGACCTCGGTCGCCATGTGCGGCCGATTCTACTTCGCGTCGTCGACGCCGAGGCGATCCATCACGACGTAGAGCGGGCGCCCGCGGCCCTCGTCGAGCGCGCGCCAGAGGTACTCGCCGAGGAGGCCCGTCGCGACGAGCGGCGTTCCGATGCAGAGAAAGAGCGCGGAGACGCCGCCGGTGATCGCGGCCGCGAGCGCGAGCTTCGGGTCGATCACCGCGAGCGCGATCGCGACCGCGACGCCGGCGAGGCCGAGCCCCGAGGCGGCGATCCCGCCGAGCAGGAGCGCGCGGAGCGGGCGGCTCGAGAAGCCGACGAACGTGTCGAGGGCGAGCTTCACCTTCTTCGCGAAGGTCCACTTCGACTTGCCGAACTTGCGCGTCCTCGGCTCGTACTCGAGGCGGCCCTGCTTGAAGCCGGCCCAGAGGAGGAGGCCGATGATGTTGCGGTTCCGCTCCGGGAAGCGGCGGACCGCGTCGAGGACGCGGCGATCGGCGATGAAGAGGCCGCCGCCGATCTCGTCCTGCCCCGGCTTCATGTCCGCGAGCCAGCCGAAGACGCGGTGGTACAGCTTCGAGCCGAGGCGGTTCAGCCCCTTGAGGTCGCGCCGCTTCCGGATCCCCCACACGAGGTGATGGCCCTCGCGCCACATCGCGAGCAGCGCCGGGAACGACTCGGGCGGCTCCTCGAGGTCGGCCATCGTGACGATCGCCACGTCGCCGCGCGCGTGCTCGAGCCCGGCCGAGATCGCGACGTGGGAGCCGAAGTTGCGCGCGAAGCGGAGGCACTTGAAGCGCGCGTCCGCGTCGTGGAGCTTCCGCGCCTCCTCGAACGACTCGTCCGTGCTCCCGTCGTCGACGAGGATCACCTCCCACTCGAGGTCCTCGCCGTCGAGCACCTTCGCGAGCTGTGGGCCGAGCGCGGCGAGCGAGCGCGCCTCGTTGAGGAACGGCACGACGACCGTGCAGCGCGTCTTCGCCATCAGCCGTCTACGGCCCACTTGCGCGCGGCGTCCGGCAAGACGCGTCCCGGCACCCCGACGACGACGGAGTAGGGCGGGACCTCCGCGCCCTCCCGCACCACCGCCCCCGCCGCGATCACGCTGTGATGGCCGATTTTGGCGCCCATGAGGATAGTCGCGTTTGCACCGATATGAACGAAATCACCTATTTCGGTGGAGCGCCGGTCGACCTCCGCGTGGCGGCGCTCGCTCACGCAGCGGGCGACCGTGCTGTGGGTGTAGATCTGCGCGCCGGCGGAGATGTCGCAGCCCTTGCCGATCGTGAGGCCGCCGCTGCCGTCGATCACGGTGAAGGGGCCGATCCACGTCCCCTCGCCGATCGCGGGCGCGCCGACGAAGAGCGCGTGCCGGTTCTTGGGGTTCGAAGGGAGGCCGTGCCAGGCGTCGAGGTCGCGGTCGTCCTTCTCGCTCACGACGCCATCGTCTCTCGAACGCAGCGGACGACGTAGTCCTGCTCTTCGTCGGTCATCGTCGCGTAGAGCGGGAGCGTCATGCTCTGGCGGTCGGCCTTCCACGCCATCGGGCAGTCCTCGATCTTGGTGCCGTACTTCGCGCGGTAGTAGCCGAGCGCGTGCACGGCGTGGGTGCCCTGCCGCGTGGCGATGCCCTTCGCTTGCAGCGCGAGCGCGATGCGGTCGCGGTCCTCGTGGCTCTTCTCCACGATCGCGACGTACGACTGGAACGCGTGCTCGTAGCCCTCCGGCGTGCGCGGCAGCGTGAGGCCGGGGATCCCGGCGAGGAGCTCGTTGAACCGCTTCGCGCGCGCCTGCCGCGCGGAGAGGATCCACGGGAGCTTCTTCATCTGCTCGACGCCGATCGCGGCCTGGATGTCGGTCATCCGGTAGTTGAAGCCGAGCTCGTCGAACTCCGGCAGCGCGAAGCTGGCGCCGCCCTTCTCGTGGCGCGCGAGGTCCGACATCGACGCGCCGTGCGAGCGCAGCACCTCGAGCCGCGTCGCGATCGCCTCGTCGTCGGTCGTGATCATCCCGCCCTCGCCCGACGTGATCGCCTTGCGGGGGTGGAAGCTGAAGCAGCCGACCTTCCCGAAGCCGCCGACGTGCTTGCCGTGGTAGCGCGTGCCCGTCGCGCAGGCCCCGTCTTCGATGACGGGGATGTCGTGGCGCTTGGCGATCGCCAGGATCGCGTCCATGTCCGCCGCGAGGCCGAACTCGTGGACCGGCATGATCGCCTTCGTCTTCGGCGTGATCTTCGCCTCGATCTTCGACACGTCGACGTCGAACGTGGAGAGATCGATGTCGACGAAGACCGGGGTCGCGCCGCAGTAGACGACGGCGTTCGCGGACGCGACGTACGTGAAGGCGGGGACGATGACCTCGTCGCCCGGCCCGACGCCGAGCGTGAGGAGGCCGAGGTGGAGCGCGGTCGTGCACGACGTCGTCGCCCTCGCGAAGCGCGTGCCGGCGTACGCCGCGAACAGCTCCTCGAACTCGCGGACCTTCGGCCCCTGGACGACCCACCCGCCGAGGAGGCGCTCCGCGACGGCCTTGATCTCCTCTTCGCCGAGGACGGTCTTCGTGACGGGGATGTTCATGCTCACGACGGCGTCCGCGAGAGCTCCGCCGCGCGCCACTCGATCAGGTTCTTCAGCCCTTCGCGGAGCGGCACCGTCGCCTCGAAGCCGAGGGCCTCCTTGCTGCGCGTGGGATCGCCGAGGCGATCGGTGACGAACTGCTGCGCGGCGGGGCGATACTCGACCTCGGTCTTCGAGCCGGTGAGCTCGCGCAGGAGCTCGACGAGCTCGCGGATCGACGTCTTCTTCCCGGTGCAGATGTTGATCGCCTCGTCGGTCGCCTTGCTCTGCATCGCGAGCAGGTTCGCGCGCGCGACGTCGCCGACGTAGATGAAGTCGTAGGCCTGGCTCCCGTCGCCGTAGACGACGGGGCGCTCGCCGGCGTCGATCTTGTCGAGCACCTTCATGATGACGCTGACGTACGCGCCGCTGTAGTCCTGCCGCGGTCCGTAGATGTTGAAGTACCGCAGCGCGACGTAGTTGAGCCCGTGCTGCTCGGCGTAGGAGCGGAGCAGCTGCTCGCCGGCGATCTTCGTCGCGCCGTAGAACGTGCGGTTGTTGAGCGGGTGGTCCTCGCCCATCATCGTCGAGAGCGCGTTGCCGTAGACGGAGGCGGACGACGAGAAGACGAGGCGCGGCACCTTCGCGAGCTGGCACGCGTCCATCACGTTGAACATGCCGACGACGTTGGTCTGGAGGCCGGCGCGCGGATCGTCGACGCACTGGAGGAGCCAGCTCGCGGCGAGGTGATAGACGCCCTCCGCGCCGTCGATGACCTTCACGACCGCGTCGCGATCGAGGATGTCGCCTTCGACGATCTTCACGCGGCCGCTCTTCTCCGCCGCGGCGAGGTTCTGGCGCGTGCCGCGCGTGAAGTTGTCGAAGACGACGACCTCCTTCGCGCCGCCCTCGATCATCTGCTCGACGAGGTGCGAGCCGACGAAGCCTGCACCTCCGATGAGCACTTGCTTACCAAGGTCGAGCTTCATTGCCGCGGTCTCTCTTTCGGGCGTACGCACGTACGCACCGGCGTCTTCTAGCGCGGCGGCCTCCGCCTCTCAAGGGAAAGCGCGGTAGGATCCCGCGCCGTGTCGGAGCTTCAAGACGTCGCCGTCGTCGGCGGCGGGATCGTCGGAATGGCCTCGGCGTGCGAGCTCCTCGCGACGCCGTCACGCAAGGTGGTCGTGCTCGAGGCGGAGGCGACGCTCGGCGAGCACCAGACCGGCCGCAACAGCGGCGTGATCCACTCCGGCGCGTACTACAAGCCGGGCTCGCTGAAGGCCACGCTCTGCCGCGAGGGCCGCGAGGCGATGTACACCTTCTGCGCGGAGCGCGGCATCACCCACGAGCGCTGCGGCAAAGTCATCGTCGCCACGCGCCCGGAGGAGGTTCCCGCCCTCCGCCGCATCGAGGAGCGCGCGCGCGCGAACGGCCTCGCTCCCGTGCGCTCGAGCGCGAGCGAGGTCCGCGAGCACGAGCCGCACGTGCGATGCGTGGAGGGGCTCTTCATCGAGGAGACCGGGATCGTGCGCTACGCCGACGTGCTCCGCTCGATGGCCGACCTCGTCCGCGAGCGCGGCGGCGAGGTGCGCACCGGCGCGCGCGTCACCGCGATTCATCGCGACGGGACGAGCTTCGTCGTGACCACCACCGCGGGCGAGGTCCGGGCGAAGAACCTGCTGAACTGCGCGGGCCTCCAGTCGGATCGCGTCGCGCGCCTCGCGGGGGCGGAGGTCGACCTCCGGATCATCCCGTTCCGCGGCGAGTACTACGACCTCGTCCCCGCGCGGCGCGGGCTCTGCAAGAACCTGATCTACCCGGTGCCCGATCCGTCGTTCCCGTTCCTCGGCGTCCACCTCACGCGCGCGCCGGACGGCTCGGTCGAGGCGGGACCGAACGCGGTGCTCGCCTTCAAGCGCGAGGGCTATCGCTTCGGCGACGTGTCGTTCGACGACGTCGTCGAGTACCTCGAGTTCTCCGGCTTCTGGAAGCTCGTGACGCGTCACGCGCGCACCGGCGTCTACGAGGTGTATCGATCGCTCTCGAAGGCGGCGTTCGTCCGCTCGGTGCAGGCGCTCGTCCCGGAGGTCCGCGCCGAGGACCTCGTCGTCGGACGCGCCGGCGTGCGCGCGCAGGCGGTCGAGCCGGACGGCAGCCTCGTCGACGACTTCCGCATCGTGGCGGGCCCCGCGATGCTCCACGTCCTCAACGCGCCGTCCCCCGCCGCGACCGCCTCGCTCGCGATCGCGAAGCACATCGTGAACGAGGCCGACCGAGTCTTCCGTGCGTAGCCGCCTCGTCCTCGTCGGGGAGGGCTTCTCGCCGTGGACGGAGAAGGCGCGCTGGGCGCTCGACCATCAACGGCTCTCCTATCGCTACGAGGAGTACACGCCGCTGGTCGGCGAGCCCTGGTTGCGGGTCCGCGCGCGGCGCGTTCGGGGACCGATCAGCGTGCCGTACCTCCTGGGCTCGGGCGGGCTCTCGATCGGAGACTCGTTCGCGATCGCGCGGGAGGCGGACCGGATCGGCGACGGGGCGCCCCTCGTGCCGGCGGACCTCCTCGACGCGATCGCGATATGGAACGAGCGGAGCGAGCGGCTCATGCGCGCCGGTCGCGCGCAGATCCTCGCGCGGACCGAGCAGAGCAGAGAGGTGCAAATGGAGAGCCTGCCGGGGCATCTCCCGCGTGCGCTTCGCGGCGTCCTCGCGCCGTCGGTTCGGCTCGGCACCGCCTACCTGCGGAAGAAGTACGCCGTCCGTCCCGTCCCCGACGAAGAGCTCGAGGTGGACCTCGCCGCGATCCGCGCCGCGATCGCCGGCCGAGAGGCGCAGTCGCTCCTCGACCGCTTCACGCTCGCCGACGTCGCGATCGCGACCGCGCTGCAGGCCGTGCGCCCGCACCGCTCGATGCCCCGCGGCCTCCTCCCGGCGCAACGCGAAGCATGGGCGCGCCCGGCCCTCGCCGCTCGATGGGAAGACGTCCTCGCCTGGCGCGACGCGATGATCGCTCGCCATGGAGCGTAGCGAAGTCAGCGCAGCGCCGGCGAGCTCATCGGAGGCGCGCGCTGAGCGCGACCCACGGGGTCGGCGTCTCGAGCTTCCACCTCGCCGACGTGAGGCCCTGCGGGACGTAGCCGTAGGCGAGGCCGAGGGAGAGGCCGTTCTCTCCTTCGACCCCGAGGTAGACGAAGTCCGTTCCGATCAACGACAGCGCTCCCTTCGCCGTCGCGGCGGCGAGCGCGAAGCGGAAGTCGTTCACGTCGAGCGGAGGCGAGAGCGGCGCGGTCGAGGTGCCGGTCGCGATCGCGCCGTCGCCGTCCCCGTCGAAGCCCTGCGTCAGCTCCAGCGCGCGGACGACGTACGTCGCGGGCGCGTCGAGGCTCACGTTCACGATCGACTCGGCCGGATCGTTCGTCCTTCGCCAGACGGACAGCGCCGGCGTGCCGCCGTCCGTCCCCGCGAGCGCCTTCCACCCCGCGCCCGCGGGCGCGCCCGTCGGGCCGGAGGTCCCGATCACGACGACGATCGTGCTCTCGAAGGACGTCGGGCCGTCGAACGCGAGCGTCGTCTGGCTCGCGCTCCCGGTCGTCGCCGCCTGCTGGAGGACGCCGCTCGCCGTCGACGACGAGCTCACCGTGCCCGTGTCCGCGCCGCTCCCCGAGCTCGAGCCGGACCCCGCATCGACCGCCCCACCCGCCAGGTCGGCCTCGAAGTCACCGCACGCAGCAGCCCCCGCGAGCGCGACGAGGACGATGACGAGCCAGCGCACGTTCGCCATCGTAGCCGCCCCTTCGGGCGTCCGTTGCCATGTGTCGACGAGACGCGCGACGATCCTTCATGAAAGATGGATCTCCTCGCCGTCCTGCGCAGAACGGAGGGTAGGAGCGACGCGCGCTCGCTCGTGCAGCGCGGCGTCGCGCTCGCGGCGCTGGACGAGTGGGAGGACGCGCTCGCGCTCCTCGAGCGAGCGCAGGCGCTCTTCACGAGCGCGGGTGACCGGCGCGCAGCGGCTCGCGCGCGCCTCGCCGCGCTCGAGGTCTCGGTGTTCCGCCGCGACGTCGCCGGTGCGGAGGAGGCGCTCGCCGCGTCGGCGCGCGAGCTCGCCGCGCTCGGCGATCACGCGAACGCCGCGTGGGCGCGCGTCGTCGCCGCGCGCCTCGGCATCCTCCTCGGTCGCGGCAGCGAGGCGCTCCGCGCGCTCGAGGCGATCGGCGCGAACGAGGACGCGCCGCGCACGGTGCGGGCGATCGCGCTCCTCGCTGCCGGTGAGGCGGCGCTCCGCTTTCGGCGCGCGTCCCTCGCGGCCGATCTCTTCGCCGCCGCGCGCTCGCTCGCGGACGCGAACCGCGGGGCGCTGCGCTCCGAGATCGAGCGCGCGCTCGCTGCGCTGAAAGAGCCGATCGCGATCGCGATCGAACGAGGCGAGGAGACGACGATCGACGTCCGCGCGCTCGAGGCGCTCGTCACGCCGGCGCCGATGGGAGGCGACCGGCGCGTCGTCGTCGACGCCCTCGCGGGCGAGGTGATCGGGCCTGGCGGTGAGCGCCGCTCGCTTCGAGGAAGACCCGCGCTCCTCGCGCTCGTGGTCGCGTTCGCGCAGGCGCACCCGCGCGCCGTCGACTGGCGGACGCTCGGCACCTCGGCGATGGGCGCCCCGCGCCCGAACGAGTCGCACCGCGCGCGGCTCAAGGTGGAGCTCGGCCGCCTCCGCCGCGTGCTCCCGCCCGGCGTCGCGCTCCGCTCGCTCGGCGCGGGATCGTGGATCCTCGACGTGCCCGCGCGCGTCGTCACCCTGGTCCCGCTCCTGCCGCGCGGCGCCGACGAGCGTGTCCTCGCGCTCCTCGCCGACGGCCGCGCCTGGCGGGTGATCGATCTCGCCGAGGCGCTCGGGGCGGGAGCACGCGCGACGCAGCGAGACCTCGCCGCGCTCGCCGCGCGCGGGCTCGTCCGCAAGACGGGCCGCGGTCCTGCTACGCGCTGGCACGCGCCGGGCCGCGCCGAGTCGATCGCGTCGCAGATGTTACTTCTCGGCGTCGATGGCGCGCCATAAGTACTCCTCATGAACACGATGGAAAGCACGCGGCACACGGCGGAGATCCTGATGGAGCACTCCGTCGCCGGTGTCAAAGACGTCCACGGCGTCACGTTCGACGGCCGGGACGTATGGTTCGCTCACGGCGACGGCGGCGAGGTCGTCCGCATCGATCCGGAGACCGGCGCGCGGAGGGGCGCGCTCCACGTCTCCGGAGCCGACGCGGGCGTGGCCTTCGACGGCGTCCACCTCTGGGTCATCGCCGGCAAACAAATTCACCGCGTCGATCGCGAGACGGGAGCGATCGAGCGCTCGATCCCGACGCCGGAGGGCGCGAGCGTGTCGGGCCTCGCCTTCCACGGCGATGCGCTTTGGGTCGGAGACTTCCGCGGCAAGAAGCTCCACAAGCTCGACGCGAAGACCGGCGCGGTGCTCCGCACGATCGAGTCCGATCGCTTCGTCACCGGCGTGAGCTTCTCGGACGACGAGCTCTGGCACGGCACCTACGAAGGCGAAGGCGACGACGTCCGAACGGAGCTCCGGCGGATCGACGCGACGAGCGGCGAGGTCCAGGAGGTGGTGACGTTCCCGCCCGGCGCGGTCATCAGCGGCGTGGAGGCGACCACGGACCGGATCTTCTGCGGCGACCATCGCGCGGGGAAGATCCGCGTCGTACGCCGCCCGCGCATGACGCGCGCTCAGCGCGGGTAGGGGAGCGCGACGAGCTCCGGCGCGCCCTCGCCGGTCCAGCAGAAGAGCTGGGGTGGGCCTGCGCGATCGCGCAGGCGCGCGATCGCGCAGACGTGCGACGACGACGACGCGATGCCCTGCACGTCCTCGAGCTCGGGCACCTGCACGATGCGATCGCCGCCGAGGCAGAACGCGCGCGAGGGCTGCTTGCCCGTGCGCGGCGACACGACGAAGCACGTGCGATCGCCGCCGAGCGCGAGGGCCGTGACCTTGCCGACCACGGCCGAGAGATCGACCTTCGCCGGCGCGACGTCGGGCGCGGTCGACGCGATCGAGGCCTGCCGGCGATCGTTCTTCCCCCAGCAATACAGATCGCCGGCGACGGCGGCGCAGCCGTGGTGCGCGCCCGCCGCGACCACGAGCTCGTTCGACCTCACCGGCGGGACGAGCGGGAGCGGTCGCGGCGGCGTGCGCGCGGCCGCGGGCTGGCCGGTCTCGCCGTTTGCGTTCGCGCCCCAGCAGTACACGTTCGCGGTGGCGCCCGTGCCCGTCGACGCGACCGCGCACGTATGCGCCGCGCCGGCCGCGACGCCGGTGAAGCGGACGCCGCCGCCGAGGAGGTTCGAGAGATCCGTCATCTCGCGCCGCCCGCCGGCGCAGCTCTCCTCGCCGCTCGTCTGGCACGCGGCGTCGTCGCCCCAACAATGGAGCCCTTCGTTGTCGTCGATCACGCAGCCGTGCCGCGCGCCGGCCGCCGCTCTCCCTGCGCGGTACGGTCGCTTCACCGGACCGAACAGGATCTCGACGCTGCCCGCGCCCGCGTCCGCGCCCGCGTCGACGCCCTTGCCCCACGCGTAGGTCGCGCTCCTCGTGCGGCCGAGGAACCAGTCGCCGTGGCCGACGACGTCGTCGATCGGCAGCGCGTGGTGGCGGAAGCCCTCCGGCGTCGCGAGGCTCCAGCACCACGCCTCGAGCGGCTGCGCGCGGACGGCGACCGCGGCGCAGGCCTCCTCCGCGTTGAGCGCGAGGGCGATCGGGTTCGGATCGGAGCTCGTGCTCGTGGTGGTGCCTGCGTCTCGCTCCGGCGTCGTCGTCGGCGGAGACCCCGCGTTCCCCGGTATCCGAATGCTCGGCGCGGCGTCCTCGTCGCAGCTCGCGAGGAGGAGCGCGATCGCGAGTCCGCACCGCCGCATCCACCGATCCTACGATCGTCGTGCGCGCGTCGCCTGTGGTATTGGGCAGCGTGCGTGGGAAGAGCGACCGAACTTCGTCGCGCGCTCGGAACGGAGCGGGCGCGCACGTACCTCGCGGCCGCGCTCTGCGCGGCGGTCGTCGTCGTCTTCTTGTGGCACATCCGGCTGTTCGACACCGTCGCCGACGACGCCTTCATCACGTTCCGCTATTCGCAGAACCTCGCGCGCGGTCGCGGCGCGGTGTGGAACGCCGGCGAGCGCGTCGAGGGGTACTCGAACTTCCTCTGGATGGTGCTCCTCGCCGTCGCCCACCTCGTCGCGCGCGCCGACGTCACGCCCGCGGCGCGGCTCCTCTCCGCGCTGTGCGCCGCCGGCACCGTGGTGGCGCTCTTCGCGCTCGTCGCGCGCGTGACGCGCTCGCTCTTCTGGGCGACCGTCGCCGGCGCGGGCCTCGCTTGCTGCAGCTCCTTCGCCGCGCACGCGCGGAACGGCCTCGAGTCGTCGGCGTTCGCGCTCCTGATCGTCCTCGTCGCGCTCGGCCTCGCGCGCGAGAGCGTGTGGCTCCTCACCGTCGCCCTCGTCGGCGTGAGCCTGTGCCGCTTCGAGGGCGTGCTCATCGCGGCGCTCGCGGGGATCACCGTCGCGCTCGTGGGCCTCGGCACGAAGACGGGGTGGACGTTCCTCCGCGCCGCCGCGTACTCCGCGCCGCCGTACCTGCTCTGGACGCTCTGGCGGTATGCCTATTACGGCCATCTCCTGCCGAACAGCGTGGCGGCGAAGCAAGGCCGCGCGCCCGAGCTCCGGTTCGCGCACGGCGCCGCGTACGTGAAGGGCTTCT
Organism: Labilithrix sp.; assembly: GCA_019637155.1. NCBI lineage: Bacteria > Pseudomonadati > Myxococcota > Polyangiales > Labilitrichaceae > Labilithrix > Labilithrix sp. Next base: position 170,216 of record JAHBWE010000006.1, read on the forward strand.
TCGGCGCGGAGAGCGTCGTCCTCGGGCTCTTCCTCGCCGGAGCGATCGCCCTCGTCGTTCACCTCGCGCGGCGGCAGCGGAAGCCGGCGCCGCCCGCGCTCGTGTTCGTGCTCCTCGCCTCCGTCGTCTACACCGCCTTCATCGTGTGGATCGGCGGATGCTGGATGCCGGCGTGGCGAATGATGGCGCACGTCGCGCCCGCCGTCGTCGCGCTCGGCGTCCTCGCGCTTTCGCGCGTCTCGAGCCGGAGGACCGCGTCCGTCCGCCTCCGCGTCGCCGGCCGCGTCGTGGTGCTCGCGCTCCTCGTGCCGTTCGGGATCAAGCAGGTGCGGAGCACCTCCGCCGAGCACGAGAACCTCGCGCCGCGCGTCGTATACTGGCGCGATCAGGTGCTCGCGCTCGGGGAGGCGGGGCGGTGGCTGAAGCGCACCCTCCCGCGCGACGCCACCGTCGCGACGTTCGCCGCCGGCGCGTTGCCCTACTACTTCCAGGGGTCCACCATCGACGTGCTCGGCCTGACCGACGCGCACATCGCGCGCGGGGGCAAGAAGGACCCGAACGCCAACGCGGGCCACGTCTCGTCCGACTGGCCCTACGTCCTCGAGCGCAAGCCGGAGGTGTACGTGAGCACGCTCGGGGCCGGGTTCGCGGCGACGGAGCAGCCGGTCGTCGACAAGCACATGTCGCCGGGATACGTCCCCGTCGTCTTCAAGTTCCTGAAGACGACGAACCCGCAGGGGAGTTATCTGACGTTGATGATCGCGCAGAAGCGGCTCGCCGGCACGTTGCGCGCGCTCGAGGGCGATCCCGACGTGATCGTCGCGAGGCGGCCGTAGCGATGCGCGTCGTCGTCATCGGCGGTGGGGTCATGGGCTGCGCGACCGCGCTCGAGCTCGCGCGGCGGGGCGTCCGCGACGTCGTCGTCCTCGAGCGCGCGGTGCCCGGCGCGGAGGCGTCCTCGGCGGCGGCGGGGATGCTCGCGGCGCAGGTCGAGTCCCACGACGACGGCGAGCGCGCGCGCTACGTCCTCGCGCGCGCGGCGTACGCGAGCTGGGCGGAGGAGCTCCGCGCGGAGACCGGGATCGACATCGGCTACCGGAGGAGCGGCGTCCTCGAGATCGCGGCGAGCGCGGAGGACGAGGAGCGCCTCCGCGCGCGCGTGCGCTCGAACGAGGCGGCCGGGCTCGCGGCGTCGTGGGTCGACGCGGCGGGGGCCCGCGCGCTCGAGCCCGCGCTGACGTCCGACCTCCGCGGCGCGGCGTGGTTCCCGGACGAAGCGCAGATCGATCCCCCGCAGCTCCTCCGCGCGCTCGTCGCCGCGGTCGCGCGTTCGGGCGTCGTCGTGCGGTCGGGGTCCACCGTGAGCGCGCTCGCGCTCGAGGGCGAGGCGTGCCGCGGCGTGATCGTCGACGGTGGCGAGGAGCTCGCGGCCGACGCGGTCGTCCTCGCGGCGGGGAGCTGGTCGTCGCTCGTCCCCGGCGTCCCGCGCTCGCTCGCGGTGCGGCCCGTGCGCGGTCAGCTCGTGCTGCTCGAGGAGCGGCCGCCGCGGCTCCGGCGCATCGTGTTCGGCGGCGGCGGCTACGTCGTGCCGCGCGGCGACGGCCGCGTCGTCTGCGGCTCGACGATGGAGGACGTCGGGCACCGGCGCGAGGTCACCGCCGCGGGCGTGCAGGGGATCCTCGCGAACGCGATCCGCATCGCGCCGGCGCTCGGCGCGGCCGAGCTATCGCGTGCATGGTGCAACTTTCGCCCGCACGCCGCGGGCGGCCCGCTCGTCGGGGCGTCATCGGTGCGGGGGCTCTTCCTCGCGACGGGGCATCACCGCAACGGCATCCTCCTCGCGAAGGTCACCGCCGAGGCCGCCGCCGCCGCGGTGGTCACAGCCAGCGCCTGAGGCAGCGCTCCTTCGGGACGATCGCGCGCACCCGCGCCTCGGTGAGCTTCGACTTCGCCTCCTGCCCCGCGACGTGCTCGAGCGCGGCGACGCGATGCCAGAGGCACGGCCCGATGCCGCGGAGCCCGTAGCGATCGGCCTGCTCGCGGTACTTCGTGAGGCGATCGCGCCCGACCGGCTCCATCGCGGCCTGGATCCCCTGCGTCGAAGGGTGGATGACCCAGAGCGGGGTGTTGTCCTCCGGCGGCGTGACCTGCGCCGCCATCCCCGCCGCCGCCGCGGCGAAGAACGTGGCCACGCGGAGGACGGTGTCGCTCCGTCGCTCGTCCTGCTGGGGAGCGAGCGCGGCGACGAAGGGCGCGAGGAGGAGCGCCGCGAGCGCGACGTACCACAGCGTCGTCGTCGACCAGCCGAACCACTCGCCGACGTGATGCGGGACCGACCCGAGCCGCGCCATCGGCACCGCGAACTGGGCGAAGGGGCGCCCGATCTCGGTCGGCAGCGTGTCGTAGGTGAGGCCGACCGTGCCGATCGCGAGGACGCTCGCGAGCGCGAGGCCGCCCGCCATCCCGCGCGCCATCGCGCGGCGGGTGCGGTTCTTGTGCGAGAAGCGCTCGAGCGCGACGGCCGATCCGAACGCGAAGAAGGGCGCGCACACGACGAGGTAGCGCGGGCCGACCGTCCAGCCCGCGCGCCACTCGACGAAGCCGGCGTTCACGCCGATGACGACGCTCATGCACGTGAGCCAGACGATCGAGATCCAGCGCAGGTGCGACCGCCGGCTCGCGGGGCCGAACGGCGCGACGACGAGGACCGCGACGCCGACGAGGCCGATCCACATGAACGGGCTCATGCCGAAGAACCCGAACGACGGATCGATCGCGAGCGCTTTGACGTGATCCCACGACGGCCACAGGATCCCCCACAGCCCTTGCTTGTGCTCCGCCGCGAAGTGCGCGGTCTCGAGGCTCTGGTGTCCGGGCGTGAACGGGTTGTTGTACGCCGCCCAGTGGAAGTACATGACGTGCGGGACGTTCAGGAGGCCGCCCGCGCCGAACGCGAGGATGCGCGTCGGCGTCACGCTCGTCCCGAGCGGGACGAGGCGCCGCGCGCCCTTGAAGACGAGGCCGGAGAGCCACGCCAGCGCGCTGAACGGACGCCAGAACGCGAACGTCGCGAAGATCGTCATGACGAACGTCATGAAGAGCGCCTGGTACTCGAGCGCGACGCACGCGCTCGTGCAGAAGCCGGCGAAGAACGCGCGCGACGGCCGCATCGCGCGCACGTCCCCCTTCGCGCGGCGCACCTCGCTCTCGATCGTCGCGAACGCGAGGAACGCGATCGCGGCGTACTGCGAGTGGCTCGCGAACATGTGCGTGTACGCGAGGAAGTTCGTGCCGAGGCCGGCGGCGGTGACGGCGGCGTAGCGGATCGCGGGATCGCTCGTGAACGCGCGGAGGTAGCGCTCGAGCCAGAGCAGGAAGAGGAAACATGGGATCTGCGACGCGGAGAGGCGCATCGACCAGGTCGACATCTGGAGCCACCAGAGCTTGTCTTCGTTCGTCGACGCCGTGACGTGCTTGGCGTGGACGCCGGGGTACTCCTTGCCGAGCAGCGGAGCGACGATCTTCGAGAAGACGACGTATCCGGGTATTCCGAGGTAGACGACGCCCGGCGCCTTCACCATGTAGTAGTGCTCGACGCCGTCGTCCTTCCCCTTCGTCCGCGCCATGTCGTTGGCCCAGCCGAAGGTCGCGACCTGCTCGTCGATGCGGTAGCTCCCGTTCTCGACGAGCGACATGGTCGTGAACACGCGCACGAACTCGTTCGGGTTGTTCACGACGCGGATGTACGGGAACACCACCAGCATCGGCAGCAGCACGAGGACGAAGAACAGCGTGTGCCATCCCTTCCGCCTCCGCCGGAGCTCGCGCTCGGTTCGTCCCATCGAGAGCGCGGGAGTCTAGTATTGATCGGCGCGATGAAGTTCGACGATTACGCGAGGTCGTACGAAGGGCTGCACAAGAGCAGCATCGCGGCGAGCGGCGAGGATCCGGCGTACTTCCACGACTACAAGATCGAGTGCCTGCGGCGCCGCGGCATCCTCGAGGGGCCGCTCCTCGACTACGGCTGCGGCACCGGGAACCTGCTCGAGCGGTTCGCGCGCGTCCTCGACGAGGTCCACGGGTACGATCCGTCGGCGGAGAGCCTGCGCGAGGCGAAGGAGCGGGCGCCGAGCGCGACGCTGCACTCCGAGATCGACAGCCTGCCGCGCGGTCACTTCGCGCTCGCGGTCCTCTCCGGCGTGCTCCACCATGTCCCGACGCGGGAGCGGCGCGACGTGCTCGAGCGGGTGCGCGCCTCGCTTCGTCCCGGCGGCCGGATCGTGGTCTTCGAGCACAACCCGCTGAACCCGCTCACGCGGCGCGCGGTCGCGATGTGCCCGTTCGACGACGACGCGATCCTGCTCTGGCCGTGGGAGGCGCGCCGCCGGCTCCGCGCCGCGGGCTTCCGCCGCGTGAGCCTCGACTACATCGTCTTCTTCCCGAAGCCGCTCGCCTTCCTGCGCCGCTTCGAGCCACACCTCCACATGCTCGCGATCGGCGCGCAGCAGATGCTCATCGGGGAGCGGGCAGCTGCGCCTTGATCCAGCGCGCGGCCGCCTGGAGCGCGGCCTCGCCGTTCGGGTGGTACTGCGCGAACACGGCCGGGTCGTGCGGCATGTCCGGCGCGACGTCGAGCGTGACGTCGACGCCGTCGTCCTTCATCCGCGCGGCGAGGCGGAGGATGTCGTCGCGCGGGATCTCGCACTCTCCCGCGCTCACGAACGCAGGCGCGAGGCCGGCGAAGCTCGCGTTCACGGGCGAGAGGCGCGGGTCCGAGAGCGGCACCTCACCCGCGTACGCCTTCGCCTGCGCGACGAGCGTCTTCCGGTCGCCGAAGTCGTAGGGGTCGTTGTCGAGGAACGACGCGCCCGGCATCTCGAGGTCGGCCCACGGAGAGAGGAGGAGGGCGCCCTTCGCCTGCGGCCCGCCGCGATCGCGGAGCGCGAGCTGCAGCTCGAGCGCGAGGTTGCCGCCGGCGGAGTCGCCGCCGACGACGATGCGGTCCGCCTTCATGCCGTCCGCGACGAGCGCGTCGAACGCGGTGATCGCGTCCTCGTGCGCGGCGGGGAACGGATCCTCCGGCGCGAGGCGGTAGTCGACCGCGATCGCGGTGACGCCGCTCGCGAGGGCGAGCCGCGCGATGACGTCGGCGTGCGTCGTCCACGCGGAGCCGAAGGCGTACGACCCGCCGTGGAAGAAGAGGAGGGCGCCGTCGTCGCGCGCGCCGGGCGGCACGAACCAGCGCGTGCGGAGCCCGGCGAGCGTGCCGTCGCGCGTCGCCGTCTTCTTCACCTGATCCTGCGGGATCGGCCGCGCGTCGGTCACGGCGCGGACGCGCGGGAGGGGCCAGGTGCTCGACTCTTCCCAGTCGAGGCGCAGGAACGCGACGACGCATTCGAACGAGAACGACCAGGAGGGACGCGCCGGCCCGCGCGTGCGACGTCGCTTCAGGGTCTGCCAGAAAGCGGCGAGGAAGAGGCGAAGAAGCCGAAGCACGATCGAAGGATAGGGGCGCGCACGTGAGCGGCCAGCCTCTGCCACCCGAGCCCGCACGATCGTTGCATGCGTTGCGTTCCGCGACCGTCGATTCCTCCGCGGATCGACGACACGCGTTGCGTTCCGCTGCTTCCGCTGCTCCGCGCGAATGCTCCGGGCAGCCTGGGCGTACAGTCAGGACCCGATGAACGCGCGTCTCTTGGTGCTCGTGCTCGTGCTCGTGCCGGTGCTCGGGTGTCGCGAGAAGACGAGGGGCGTCGCGAGCGAGCGGCCGGCGATCGACGCGTCGCCGCTGGTGTCGGCGGCGGTGGCTTCAGCGTCGCCGCCGCCGCCGCCCTCCGATCCGATCGTCGATCTGCTCCACACGGTCGACTGCACCGTCGCGGTCTCGTCGAAGGTCGAGAACCCGCACGACTTCCCGGAGCACCTCGTCGACGGCAAGCCGGAGACGGCCTGGAACAGCAAAACGGGAGATCTGAATGGTTTCATCGAATTTCGCGTACCGGCCTCCGCGCGCGTGACGCGGGTGGAGCTGACGGCGGGCTTCGACAAGGTCGGTCCGAAGGGTGATCTCTTCGCGATGAACCATCGCATCACGAAGGTGCGCCTCTCGCGCGGCGGCACGGTCGTGAAGGAGGTGGACCTCGATCCGTCGAAGCGATCGCTCCAGGCGATCGACGTCGACGAGCCGGGCGGCGACTTCCGGCTCGACGTCCTCGCGACGCAGCCGGGGACGGAGAAGGCGTGGCGCGAGCTCGCGGTGTCCGAGCTCCGGGTGTGGGGGCGAGCCGGCGGGGCGCCGGAGAACCCGGCGCACCTCCCGAAGGTGGCGATCGGGGCCCTCGACGGCACGCGCTCGCACGCGAAGCCGGCGAAGACCGATCCCGCGCCGGTGGGGCCGTTCGGGACGATCGAGGACCTCTGCAAGACGTACGACCGAGTCATGACGCCGCTGATCGATCTCGCGTTCCCGGGCGATCGCTACCCGGGAAAGATCGAGGGACCGCACTGCGCGGAGGACACGGTCGCGGCGGCGACGGCGACGATCGCGCAGGGCCCCTTCAAGAGCGCGAGGTTCGTGCGCTTCGACGGCGTCGAGGAGCAGCGCTCCTTGCTCGTCCTCGAGACGGCGAGCGGCTTCTCGCGGACGAACGTGGAGCTCTGGTCCCGTTTCCACGACGATCCCGGCTGCTTGCACGGCAGCCACCACGAGGTCGAAGACGCGCGTCTGGTGCAGACGTCGACGGGCCAAGACGTCGTCATCGTGCGCGTCCTCGATCGCGACGTCCGCTGGGCGCAGCTCGACCCCACCCTCCAGGGCCTCACGACGACGGAGCGCGCCTACGCCTGCCGCGTCGACGCAAAGGGCGCCGCGACATGCGACGGCCCCCTCATCACGGCCCGCGCACACCAGGGCTTCCCATCCGGCATGGTCGACCCCTCGGACGCCCGCCTCTACGTCATCGACGTCACGAAGACCCCATGGACGTCGCGACGAGAACCATCCCTCGGCCCAGCCGGCGACCTCCGCCTAGCGCCGTAGTCGCATCTTGCGTGTTTGGCGACTCGCCGCTGATTGCCAATCAGCGCCAACCGAAGATGGCAATGGCAACGGCTAGTAGCGAATACGCGGCCGCAGTAGGAGCTCGTCATCGACGCGGACGGTTCGTCCGTAGTGACCACGAACGCGGCAGTGTCGTCCGGCACGTCCGTCGGGTCCGCGCAATCAAGCGTCGGACGGCACGTCCGTCGGGTCCGCGCAATCAGGTGTCGGCCAGCACGTCCGCCGGGGCCACGCAATCAAGCGTCGGCCAGCATGCACGGTCGGTGCGCAATCAGGTGTCGGACGGCTCGTCCGTAGTGGCGGTGGGGACGGCCGACGGCGAGCGCGCGGTCTCGGGCATGGCGTCGGCTTTCGCCGCGCGCATCGCCGGCACGCTCGGCGCGCGCGGTGCGCCGCTGGGGTTCTTGCTCGGCGGCGGCGCCCCCGCCGCGGCCCGCATCGCCGACACGCTCGCCCGCTGCACCGGCGGCGCACTCGGCGTCCGCATCGACGGCGGCACCGACTTCACGGCCCCAGGCGGCGCACTCGGCGTCGCCGCACCGGGCGGCGCGGGCGGCACGCTCGGTGTCGCGGCCCCAGGCGGCGCGCTAGGCGTCGCCGCACGGGGCGGCACGCTCGGTGTCGCGGCCCCAGGCGGCGCGCTAGGCGTGCGCCCAGAAGGCCGAACCGCCGGAGCATTCGGGGTGTACCCAGAAGGCCGAACCGCCGGAGCGCTCGGAGTGTGTCCAGAGGGCCGAACCGCCGGAGCGCTCGGAGTGTGTCCAGAGGGCCGAACCGCCGGAGCGCTCGGAGTGTGCCCCGCGGGCCGGACGGGCGGAGCGCTCGGAGTGTGCCCCGCGGGCCGGACGGGCGGAGCGCTCGGAGTGTGCCCCGCGGGCCGGACGGGCGGAGCGCTCGGAGTGTGCCCCGCGGGCCGGACGGGCGGAGCGCTCGGGGTCGTGCGTGGCTCGGCTGCGACAGGCGGCGCGCTCGGCGTGCGCGGGAGCGGCGGCGGCACGCTCGCGGAGCTGGCGCTGCGCGGCGGTCCGGCGGGTCCCGTCGCGGGTGCGTGCGGCGCGGCGGGGATCGACGAGAGCGACGACGACAGCTTCAGCGGCGGCGGCTTGTTCGAGGCGGTCGCGGGCGGCGCGGGCGTCACGCTCTTCCGCGCAGGCATGTGACTCGAAATGGAAGCCTCGGCCACGGCACCCGCCGCAACAACAGCGGCGGGCGGCGGCGGCACCTCGCCAGCGGCCTGCACCCCCACGCTCGCCGACTTCGCCGCGGCCTGCACCCCCATGCTCGCCGGCTTCGCCGCGGCCTGCGCCCCCACGCTTGGCGGCACGCTCGCCGGCCTCGCGGCGGCCTGCGGCGGCACGCTCGCCGGCGTCGCGGCGGCGGTCGTGACGGACGGCGGCTTCGACGTGCGCGGTAGCGCGGGCGGCACCGACGGCGTGCGCCCCGACGGCGGCGGGAACGACGGCGCGCGGACCGCTTCGACGATGTCGTTCGTCGCGAGCTTCCGCGATCGCTTCTTCGAGCCGAAGTTGATGCGCTCCGAGAGGACGTAGAGCGGCCGCCGCTTCGACTGCTCGTAGATGCGCCCGACGTATTCGCCGAGGACGCCGAGCATGAAGAACTGGACGCTGAAGAGGAACGCGACGAGGACGACCTGCGTCGTCCAGCCGGGCACGTTCATGCCGGCCGCGTACGTGATGATCGACGCGATGGCGTAGAGGACGCTCGCCGCGCCGACGAAGACGCCGATGTACGTCGCGAAGCGGAGCGGCTGGATGCTGAACGACGCGATCCCGTCGAGCGCGAACGCGAGCATCTTCTTCAGCGGGTACTTCGTCTCCCCCGCCGCGCGCGCCGCGCGATCGTACTCGACCGCCGTCTGCTTGAACCCGACCCACGCGACGAGGCCGCGCACGAAGCGGTGGTTCTCGCGCAGCCCCGACAGCGTGCGCACGACGCGGCGGCTCATCAGCCGGAAGTCACCGGCGTCGAGCGGCACCTCGATCGGGATCAGCGCCGCGAAGACGCGGTAGAACCACTTCGCGGTGAAGAGCTTGAACCACGACTCACCGACGCGCGATCGCCGCCGCCCGTAGACGACGTCGAACCCTTGCTTCCATTTCGCGACCATCTCGAGGATGACCTCGGGCGGATCCTGCAGGTCGGCGTCCATCACGACGATGGCGCGACCGCGCGCCTTGTCCATGCCCGCCGTGATCGCGCGCTGATGCCCGAAGTTGCGCGAGAACCCGAGCACCTTGTAGCGGGGCTCGTGGCCGGCCATCCGTCGCAGGATGTCCATCGACGCGTCCTTCGAGCCGTCGTTGACGAAGACGACCTCGGTCGTGAGGCCGTCGAGCTTTCCGAGCAGCTCCTTGAGACGCACGTCGAGCTGAGGAAGGACCTCTTCCTCGTTGTAGATCGGGATGACGAGCGACAGCTCGGGGCGCGACATTGGACGGCGTTCTCGGCCGCCTTTCTACCGCATTTTGAACGCCCACGCGTCGCTCACGATCGCGTCCAGGTCGGTCCGCTCGGCGCGCCAGCCGAGGACCTCCGCCGCGCGGTCCACCTTGGCGACGAGCACCGCCGGATCCCCCGCCCGCCGCGGCGACTCCACCACCGTGACCGTCTTCCCGGTGACGCGCTCCACCGCACGGACGATCTCCCGCACGCTCGTGCCCTTCCCCGTCCCGCAGTTGAACGCCCCGGACGCCCCCCCGCGCCCGAGGTGCTCGATCGCGGCGAGGTGCGCGGCGGCGAGGTCCCGCACGTGGATGTAGTCGCGGACACACGTGCCGTCGGGCGTGTCCCAATCCGTGCCGAACATCGTGAGGTGCTTCCGCTCCCCGGCCGCGACCTCGAGCACGATCGGGATCAGGTGCGTCTCCGGCTCGTGCCGCTCGCCGAGCCCGGCCTCGGGATGCGCGCCCGCGGCGTTGAAGTAGCGGAGCGCGGCCCAGCGCAGTCCGTACGCCTTGCCGTAGGCGTCGAGCGCGTGCTCGATCGCGAGCTTCGAGCTGCCGTACGGGCTCTCGGGCCGCTTCGGATGATCCTCGTCGATCGGAACGCTCTCCGGCGTGCCGTACACCGCCGCGGTCGACGAGAACACGATCGACGGTAGCGGCGCGCCCGCCTCCTTCGCGTCGATCATCGCGTCGAGGAGCGCGAGCGACTTCATCGTGTTCGCGTGGAAGTAGAGCCGCGGATTCGCGACCGACTCCTCCACCCGGATCTTCGCCGCGAAGTGGATGACGCCGTCGAACCGCTCCCGAACGAGCAGCTCCCGCGCGTTCGCGACGTCGCCAAGGGCGAAGCTCGCGGCGGCGGGCACCTGCTCGCGGTGCCCGGTCGAGAGGTCGTCGAGCACGGTCACGCGATGCCCCGCCTCGAGCAGCGCCGCGACCATGTGCGAGCCGATGTACCCGGCGCCGCCGGTGACGAGGACCTTCTTCATCGCGGCCTCAACGCCATCGCGTGGTACCGGACGCGGTCGCTGGTGGGGCTCGAGGTGATCGACTTCGCGACCTCGACCTCGAGCCCGGCGTCGCGCGCGAGCGCGGCGTAGGCGTCGGGCGTGCGGCAGTACCGGCCGCGGTCCATCATCGCGAGCACGTTGTTGAACAGCATGCCGGGGACGAACACGATGTCGTTCGTGACGACGCGCGCGAGCCGCGGCGACCCGGCTGCCATGCGGAGCGCGCCCACCGCTTCCTCGTTCGTGAGGTGATGCAGCACACCGGACAGCACGACGCCGGTGGGCTCGAGCTCCACGACGTCGGCGGCGTGGACGACGCGGCACTCGAACCTGACGCGCGGATCGTTCCCCCACCGCTTCTCCGCCGCCGCGATCGCGACGGGGTCGGTATCGATCCCGAGGTACCGCTCGAACCGGTCGAGGTACCGGAGCGCATCCCCGGTCCCGCACCCGACGTCGAGGATCGAGTGCCGAGCGGGGTCAGGCAGCATCTCGTAGAGCGGCCGCATGTCGATCCCCCCCACGACACGCGGCCGAACCTGCTCGTAGACGAACGGATGCCCGAGGATCTTGCGGTAGAGACCGACCATCGCCGCGCGACTCTAGCACCGTGCACGGCGGCGCTTGACACCCCGCGCGCCGCTCAGTAAGTACGCGCTCCCTCACGGGCCAATAGCTCAATTGGTAGAGCAGTGGACTCTTAATCCATTGGTTTCGGGTTCAAGTCCCGGTTGGCCCACAAGATCCGCTACGAAAAAGAAGGCGTCCCAGCACTTCCAAGAGTGGGGAGGCCCCCAGGGAGGCCCAGCACTCGATGAGTCGCTGGGCCTTCGTGTTTCCTGCGCCACGAGTGACATGGGCGTCGATCTCATTCTGACAACCGCGGCTCGAAAAAGGATCGCGGTGCAAGCGAAGGGCTATCCCTCTGGGACTCGCGTCGGGATCAAAGCCATCCAAGAAGCGCACATGGGCGCCGACCTGTTTCGGTGTCACGCCGCGAGCGTGATTACAAACAGCCGGTTCACCAAGCCTGCCGTGAACGCGACGCAGAAGCTGATTGCGTCTGGTCACGACATCCGTCTCATCGACGTCGTCGGACTAGGCGGTCTGATGGCCGGACATACACAGCTCTAGTCGCGCTATCGGCTGCTTGGTTTTGCAAGCAGGTGCGCGAAGTCATCGCTCGAACAAAGGCCCAGCGCCGCCATTCGCTGGGCCCTCGTGTTTCAGCCGTTGCTTGCGGGGCGAAGCACGATCACCTCAGCGCCACCGAGGATGCTCGCCGGGAGCGGCGGGTGCGGCGTGCCGAACTTCGCGCTGACGCTCGCGGCTTTGCCCAGGTACTTCTTCGTCATCGTCACGTTCATGTGTCCGGCGACGGTGAGAAGAAAGAGTTGGCTCTTCCCTCCCACCGCCCAGCGCGTGATCGCGGTGTGACGGAGACCGTCGACGGTCTGAACTTCGAACCGGAGCGAGCGTCCCTTGTCGACCGCTTCGCCCGATCGCACGGCACCGAGGCGCGCGCCAGCGTGCTCTCGGTATAGCGACGCGATGATCCGAACGTTGAACACGCTTCGACGCTCCCATCTTCGGAGCGCGCGCCGCCATAGCGCGCTTCCGTACGCAGTGAGCTCGATCTCGACACGCGTTGACCGGCCTCGCTGTTGCGTGAAAATCTGAAGTCCGTGTCAGCGATTCGGTCCTCGGGGCGCTCACTCGTCGAGCTCGTGGATTCCATCTACGCGGAGCCCCGCGCGACGTGGCTACCGACCGTGCTCGCGGAAGTGCGGAAGCTCACGCCCGAGAGGCCCCCGGGAGTCGCCTACGTCTACGACACGCGCGGCCCGGCCGAGTCGTGGAACATCTCGTACCCCATCGTCGATGGCGGCCCCTCCGACTTCGCCGAGGCGACGTACCAGAGCTTCAAGGTCGCGCCGCTCGAGTTTCGTCGCCGGCTCTTCGCCAGCTTGAAGCCCGCGGGCCTCTACAGCGAGACGATGGGCGAGCTCATGACAGACCAGCACGCACAAGCGCGTGAAGCTAGCCACGCGGACGCCTTCTATGTCAACGCAGTCGACCCCGATGGGCGCGGCGTACTGCTCACGTTCAACGTGGGCGCGAGAGCTCGGTTGGTCCCGACCCAGCGCAAGCGGCTGTCGTTGATCGCGGCGCACGTATCCGCGGCGCGCCGGCTCTTGGCCTCCGGTCAGACGACGCCCGACGCGATCTTCACGCCGGCGGGAAAGGTCGCCCACGTCGAACGAGGTCACGAGAGCGCGCTCACCTCGCTGCGCGACCGCGTCGTCCACCTGGCGCGCGTGCGGAGAGGCGCCACGCGCACCGACCCGGACGACGTGCTGGCGTCGTGGAGCGCGCTCGTGCGCGGAACGTACACGCTCGTCGGTCGCGTCGAGTCCGACGGCCAGCGCTTCGTGATCGCCTATGCGAACGCTCCAGGCGTGCATGACCCACGCGGGCTGACGAAGACAGAGGCCGCCATCGCGGGCTGGATCGTCCGCGGTCACTCGCAGAAGCTCATCGCCTACGAGCTCGGCCTCAGCGTCGGGGCCATCAGCGGGCTCCTCGCCCGCGTCTACGAGAAGCTCCGTGTGCGTTCGCGCGTCGAGCTCGCCGCGCGTCTCGCGCCACCGGAGCGCCTCACGCGCGTCCCAGTCGATGATCGCGAGTTGCTCGTCTTCTCGGGATCACCGCCCGACGCGTCGCCCGACGAGCTCGCTTCCTTGACGCCGGCGGAGCGGCGCGTGCTGCGCGGCGTCGTGAGCGGAGAGAAGACCGCCGCGATCGCCGCAAGCCTCGGCAAGAGCGAGCACACGATCACGCACCAGATCGGCAGCGTCTTCCGCCGGCTCGGCGTGACCTCGCGCGGTGAGCTGATCGCCAAGCTCGCCGCGCGACGTTGCGACGGCGAGGAGCCGGTCCCGAGCGCATAGCGGTTTTCCTTGCATGATGACGTCGTGCGTCGCGCGGCTCGTCTCAAAACCCTAGACTTCAACCTCGAGGCATCACATGAAGCTCACCCATGTCTTCAGCACCGCGCTCGCCTTCGTGCTCGGCGGGGTCGTCACGCTCGGGATCCGTACGGCCATCGCGGCGCCGACGGCTCCGCCGAAGAGCGCCCCTCCACCCGTCGCGCCGCCGTCGGTGCAACCGTCCGCTCCGCAGACACTCCAGGCCGCCCAAGCCGCCGAGCGGCAGAAGTACTACACGGTCTCGAAGACGTTTCTCGTCTCCAGCGGAGCCGTCACGTTGGACGAAGTCGCATGCAAAAGTGCGTTCGATTTCCCCGTGACCGGTGGATGTTCGGCGCCGCAGAACAGCGGCGCGCGACTCACGATAAGTTATTCGGGCAACAGCGGCAGTTCGAGCCTCCCTTTCTACTGGCGCTGCGGGTTTTTCAACGACAGCGCGCCCGTGCAGGCCGAGGCGTCGGTCGTCTGCAAGCGGCCCTGATGCAGCGGAGAGCCGCTCCGGTCGGGCCAACGGTTGGGCCCTGACTTTGCGCTTCGAGCGCGCGCGAATTGCCGCTCTATGCGGCGATATGGGAAGAAGGCCTCGCCACCTACGTCTCCGATTGGTCGACTCCGGGCGCGTCCCGAGCGTCGTTGTTGCTCGATATTCCGAAGGGGATGGAGCAGACGTGCATGGCCAATCTCCCTTTCCTGGTCGACGACGTGACGGCCAAGCTCGACTCGAAGGACGTCGCCGACTATGGCGATTATCTCCTCTTCCGGTCGAAAGACCCTCGCCGCCCCGGCCGCGCCGGCTACTGCATTGGCTACTTGCTCGCGAAGCAGCTGCATACGCGAATGCCGATGGATGCGCTCGTCGCGCTCGAGGGAGAGACGCTGCGCGGGCTGCTCGCGGAGGCTCTGCGCACGCTCGCGCCGACGAGGTAATGGCCTATGGCCGGCTACTTCGTTTTCGCCGCGAGCGCGGAGATCTCGGCTGTGGTGAGGGCGCGCTTGTAGATGCGCACCTCGTCGATCGTTCCGGCGAAGAACTGCGTGTTGTCGCTGCGGCTGCCGATCCTGAGCGTCGCCGGGGTGTCGGTGACCATCGCGCCGAGGCCGGCCGCGGAGTCGACGAGCGCGCCGTTCAAGTAGAGGCCCGCGGCTCCCCCGCCGAACGTGGCCGTCAGGTGGACCCACGTGTTCTCGAGCTGCGACGGGCTCGAGGTGAGCGCGATCACCGCCGACGTCTCGCGGAGCTTCGACACCCACGTCTTCGACACGTCGGTCCCGATGCGCCAGCCGGCGGATGCCGTGTCGGAGGAGCGGCCGAGGACGTACGTCGAGTTCGTCGTGTTCGAGAAGGTCTTCGCGTTGACCCACGCGGCGACGGTGAAGGGCTTGCTCTCGTCGAGGTGCGGCGCGACCGCTCCGAGATCGATGTGGCTCGCGCCCGGGACGTACCCTCCGCCGAAACGTCCCGCCGTCGTCCAGCCCGCGGCCGCTCCCGCGTTGCCCCTCAAGACGCCGTGACGGTCGTTGCCCGAGCAGTCGCGCACCGTCGTTCCGGTCGCGTCGTCGAGCGGGTAGTAGGCGATGAGGTCGGGATCGCCCGTCTCCACGCAGCTCGGGGGCCCGGCATCGCCTCCGTCTTCGGTCGCGGCGTCGCCGGCGTCGCCGGTCGGATCGCCGCCGGCCGCGTCCGCATCTCGTTCCTGGACCGCGCCGTCCGCGAGCGCCGAGACGGCCGACCCGTCCAGGCCGCCCTCTCCGTCCAGCGACTCGTCGACGACGCGGAGATCGCCGACGGCCGTGAGGAGCGTGCAGCCGGTCAGCGCTCCGATCGTCGTCGCCAGCGTCAGCCGCACCGCGTTCCCCCGCATCGCTCGAGTGTAGCAGGGTCGCGGCGGCGGCTCAGCGGCAGTACGACTTCGGGAGCGGGTCGAATTCGAGCGTGCAGCGGAGGTTGCCGCAGCACGCGGTCTGGGTCTTCGCGCAACCTTCGCCCGCGCCGAGGCAGCACCGCCCGGCGCTCGCGCTTCGCACCAGGCTCCTTCTTCGCCCTCGCACGTGAACGGGCGGAACGGGGTCGTCTGCTCGCACGTCACGGCGGAGCCGTCTGGAAGACGAACGAGGAGCGTGGGCACGTCCGCGATCGTAGCGTCGCAGCGGCTCAGCATGGCATCGCGCCCGTGGCGTGGGTGAGCGACACTGCGGGGATGGCCGATCCCTTCGATGCTCTGCGGCGCGACGTCTCGTACCTCGGGCGCGTGCTCGGTGACACGCTCGTCGAGCAGGAGGGGCAGGGGCTCTTCGACGTCGAGGAGGCGATCCGCGCGCTCGCGAAGGAGCGGCGCAGCGGGGACGCCGGGGCGGAGGCGAAGCTCGAGGCCGCCGTCGCCGCGCTCGACGTCGAGACGGCGGAGCGCGTCGCGCGCGCGTTCACGCACTACTTCCAGCTCGTGAACCTCGCCGAGCAACACCACCGCACGCGGCGACGGCGCGACTACGCGCGCGAGGGGAGGGCGCAGCCCGGCTCGCTCGACGTCGTGTTCGAGACGATGGCGAAGGAAGGCGTCACCGCCGAGCGCTTCGCCGCGCTGTTCGCCGAGACGCGGGTCGAGCTCGTGTTCACCGCGCACCCGAGCGAGGCGCAGCGGCGGACCGTGCTCGAGAAGCACCGGCGGCTCGTGTCGCTCATCGCGCGGCGTGAGCGCGCGGAGCTGACGCCGGCGGAGACGGAGGAGGTGGAGCGAGCGATCCGGGAGGAGGTCGCGACGCTGTGGCAGAGCGATGAGATCCGACAAGAGAAGCCGCGCGTCGGCGACGAGGTGAAGAACGTCCTCTTCTACCTCGAGGAGATCCTCTTCCCGCTCGTCCCCCGCTTCTACGCCGCGATGGAGGCGGCGTGCGCGCGGACGTTCGGAGCCACGTGCGCGGTGCCGACCGTGCTCACCTTCGGATCGTGGGTCGGCGCCGACATGGATGGAAACCCCAACGTCACGCCCGAGGTCGCGGTCGACACCGCGCTCGCGCACGCCACGCGCGTGCTCGACCTCTACGTCCACGCGGTCGAGTCGCTCGGGAGCGCGCTCTCGCAGAGCACGCGGCGGATCGGCGTCTCGGAGGAGCTCCTGCGATCGCTCGAGGCCGACCGCGCGTCGATGCCGGAGCTCGCGACCAAGCTCGAGGCGAAGACGGAGCGCGAGCCCTATCGTCGCAAGACCAGCTTCATCGCGGAGCGGCTGCGGGAGACGCGCATCGCGCTCCTCGACGTCCGCAAGCACGGCGGCGATCCCGCGCTCCAGCCCGGCGCGTACCGCGGGCCGGACGACTTCGCGCGAGACCTCGAGGTCGTGCGCGCGTCGCTCCTCGCGAACAAGGGCGCGCGCGCGGGCGCCGAACGCGTGAGCGCGCTCCTCCGTCAGGTGCAGACGTTCCGCTTCCACCTCGCGCGGCTCGACGTGCGCATCCCCGCCGAGTGGGTGCGCGCCGACGCCCGCGTCGCGCTCGGGCTCGCCGAGGACGCGCCGCTCGACCTCGCCCAGCTCGAGCGCGATCCGGCCACGCTCGCGACGCCGGACGGCGACGGCATCCGCGCGGTCGGCGCGATCGCGCGCATCCGCGAGCTCACGTTCGACGGCGGCGCCGAGTCGTTCATCCTCAGCATGACGCGGGGCGCGGAGGACCTGCTCGCCGCGCTCTTGCTCGCGCGGCTCGCCGGGCTCTCGGCGAAGGCGATCTCGATCGTGCCGCTCTTCGAGACGCTCGACGATCTCCAGCGCTCGGCGAAGGAGCTCGATCGCGCCGCCGCGAGCCCCGTCTACGCCGCCTACCTCGCCGAGCGCGCGGGCGTGCAGGAGGTCATGCTCGGCTACTCCGACTCGAACAAGGACGCCGGCATCCTCGGATCGTCGTTCGCGCTCTACCGCGCGCAGCAGGAGCTCGTCGCGGTCGCGAGCGCGCGCGGCCTCACGCTCAAGATCTTCCACGGACGCGGCGGCTCGATCGGCCGCGGCGGCGGTCCCTCGCAGCGCGCGATCGAGAGCCTGCCCGCGGGCGCGGTGCGCGGTCGCTTCAAGCTCACGGAGCAAGGAGAGGTGCTCGGATGGAAGTACCTCGTGCCCGAGATCGCGGAGCGGAACCTCGAGCTCACCGTCGGCGGCGTGATCGAGCAGACGCTCCGCTCCGAGCGACCGCACGACGACGCGCAGCTCCGCGAGTACGAGTCCGTCTTCGAAGAGGTCGCGCGCACGAGCGTGGAGCAGTACCGCGCCCTCGTTCATCACGAGGTGTTCCCTTCGTACTACGCGGCGACGACGCCGATCGAGGAGATCCCGCGCCTCAACATCGGCTCGCGCCCCGCGCGGCGCACCGGCAACAGCGAGGCGCCGGCCGCGGCGAAGAAGGCGGTCGCGCTCGAGGACCTCCGCGCGATCCCGTGGGTCTTCGCGTGGACGCAGTCGCGTCAAATGGTCCCCGGATGGTACGGCGCCGGCCGCGCGCTCTCGTGGCTCGTGCGCGCGAAGGGCCTCGACTACGTGCGCGAGATGCGCGCGCGCTGGCCCTTCTTCGCGACGACGCTCGACGCGATCGCGGTCGCGCTCGCGCAGGCCGACGTCGCGATCGCAGCGAAGTACGCCGCCCTCGCCACGCCGGAGGAGCGGCGCCTCTTCCTCCGCATCGCGCTCGGTCATGCCCGCGCGGTGCGGGCGGTGAGCGCGATCCTCGGTCAGCCCGGCGTCCTCGCCCCCGACGCGACGCTCGCGCGCTCGATCGAGCTGCGCAACCCTTACGTCGATCCGCTCTCGTTCATCCAGGTCGACCTCCTCCGGAAGAAGCGCGCCGCGAGCGGCAAGACGCCGCCGGAGCTCCAGCGCGCGATCCTCCTCACGATCAACGGCCTCGCCGCGGGCCTCCGCTCGACGGGTTGACGACGCCGCTCACGCCCGTGACCGGCGTGAGGATCCGTCGGCGGCGTCTCCGCTCGATGCGCACGCGAGGAATGTGGGTATTTCGGTGACGGCACGCTCGCTGCCTCGTGGCGGGCATGCGCCTCCTTGCGTTTTCGTTCCTTGCTTCTCTGCTCGTCGCTGCGTGCTCGGAGGATCCATCGCCGGATCCGTCGCCGGCGCTCGAACCGGCCACGAGCGTGAGCGCCCGCGCGACGATCGGCGGCGAGACGCTGGCGATCGAGGGCGGCGTCGTGCGCGCTGGGCGCGGCTATGTCGGGGGCGTCGTCGACGCGCCTGCGCTTCACCTGGTCTTCTCCACCAAGGTCGCGGACCTCTGCGCGGCCACGAACGAAGATCGGTATCGCCGGGACGAGACGTACGTCGCCTTTCACAGCGTCGGCGCGGCCGTCGGTAGGCACGCCGTCTCCGACGTCGACCTCTTCCGCCCGCGAAGCGATTGTCCGCCCTCCGGCCGCCTCGACAAGAACCGGTCCTACGCCACGGCGACGTCCGCGACGAGGGCGACGGTCGAGATCACGCGGCTCGACGCCCAGCGGATCGAGGGGGAAGTGACGGCGGAGTTCGAGGACCTCTCCACCTTCCAGGGCACGTTCTCGCTCGTGCCGTGCGCGGGATCGTCGGGCTTCGGCGATGATCCGATCTGCGATTGAGCGTCGTCCAGGACTAGGGTGTCGTGATCGCGCGCCGGATCGTCGCGCTCGGGGCGGTGTCGTCGAACGTGATCTTGCCGTCGCGATGGATGACGCCGAGGTCGCGCCACAGCGCGGGGAGATCGATCGTGCCGGGGGCGCTCCCCATCTTCGCGTAGAGCTCGGTGAGGACCGGCACGCCCACCGCCTCGTCGCCGGTCGCGAGCGCCTTGGCGATCGGCCAGCGCACGGCGTTGGTGCCGCCGGCGGCGTTGATCCCGCGGAGCGCGTGCTCGAGGCCGTAGCGGCCGTGCGTGCGCTTGCGGATCTCGACGTCGGCGGAGAGGAAGAAGATCGCGCCGCCCCAGTAGGTGCGGCCCCAGGTGTGCGTGCGATCGAGGCCTTCGTCGCCGGCGCGCGGGAGGCCGTTCGGCGCGCCGAGGACGAGGCCCTTCCACGCCTCCTCGGCCGTGAGCCAGCCGATGCGCGCGCGCGCGAACGGCTCGACGTAGGTCGCGACGCCCTCCTCCGCCCAGTGGTGCGCGCGCGCGACGGTGGGGAACGTGAGGTGCGTCATCTCGTGGGTGAGGACCCAGTCGCGCTCGAGCGCGATCGCCGTCGCCGCCTCGCCGACGCGCATGAAGACCGCGCCGCCGCCGCCGCTCAGCGTCTTGCCTTCGCCGATCCAGCGGCCGCGGCCGGGGACGACGACGAGCAGCCAGTCCTTCAGCGGGAAGGTCCCATAGTACGCGACGACGGCCGCCTCCGCGCGCTTCGCCCACGCGGCGATCTGCGCGTCGGTGAGCGCCATCTTCCCCGGCGCGATCGCGAGCTCGAAGTTGCCCATCTTCGTCACGCGGAGCGGACCGAACACGGAGTAAGGCGAGGACCAGAGGTCGGCGAGCGTGATGTCCCACGCGTCTGGGGCCTCGCGCGAGCGGTACACGCCGGTCACGAACGTCGTGCCGGCCGCGCTCTCCACGCGGAAGCGGACGCGCGCCGCTTCGTCACGTCTCGGCGGCGTGAGGAGCCACGTCGAGGGCGGGGCGACGATGACCTCGCGCTCCTCGCTCGCGACCTCGAGCTCGTCGATGCGCCGCGCCGCTTCGCGCAGCGCGTAGCGGTAGCGGAGGCGGCACGGGCCCGCCGCGCAGGCCGCGAGCACGAACGTGCGTCCGGCGCGCGTCGCGGGCGACCAGCGCTCGAGGCCGGTGAGCGGCGTCGCCTCCACCGCCGACACGTACGGCTCGGCGCCGTCCTCGACCTCCAGCGTCTCGGCGCGCACCGAGAGCGTCGCGTCGACGTGGAGCTCGCTCGCGCCGTCGTAGCGGACCGCGTAGTCGCCGACGACGCCGGCCGGCGCGGGCGCGCGCGCGGCCGGGCTCCGGTGGTGTCCGCCGCACGAGGCGAGGAGGGCGAGGGCGAGCGCGCGCGGCGCGGTCAGCCGTACTTCTCGACCAGCTTGCCGAGCCGCGGGACCGCCTGCTCGACGTTCTTCTTCGCGGAGCTGCGGAGCTTGTCGTATGCGCCCTTCGCGGCGCCGCTCTTCGCGCGCGCCGCCTTCGCGTCGGTGATCGCGAGGAGCGCGTCGGCGACCTGGCTCGCGTGCGAGGTGAAGTACGAAGAGACGCTCTCGCCCTTCTCCTTCGCCTCGTCGTAGGTCGGCTCGAGCGCCTTCGCGAACTCGGGGAGCAGATCGTTGACGACGTTCTCGACGAAGCCGGGCTTGATGCCCTTCACCGCGCCGTAGCCCGCTTTGATCGCGAGCCCGGAGATGCCGCCCTTGTCCTTCACCTCGGCGTCGATGAGGTCGCAGCAATCCTTCACGACGTCCTTCTTCTTCGCTTCGTCCGTGAGCTTGTCGACCAGAGCACCCATGCCATCGCGCGATAGCACACCCGGCGCGCGGATGGGCGGGGTATATGGCCGGCCCATGATCCCGCGCTATTCGCCGCCCGATCTCGTCGCGCTCTGGTCCCCGGAACGTCGTTACGCCACGTGGCTCGAGGTCGAGCTCGCCGCTTGCGAGGCGATGGAGGCGGCGAAGCTCGTCCCGAAGGGCGTCGCCGCGCGCATCCGCAAGCTGAAGCTCTCGCTCGACGCCAAGCGGATCGAGGAGATCGAGCGGACGGTGAAGCACGACGTCATCGCGTTCCTCACCCACGTCGAGGAGCTCGCCGGCCCCGAGGCGCGCTGGCTCCATCGCGGCATGACGTCGAGCGACGTGCTCGACTCGAGCTTCGCGATCCTCCTCCGCGACGCGACCGATCTCCTCCTCGCCCGCACCGACAAGCTCCTCGCCGCCCTCGCGAAGCGCGCGAAGGAGCACGTGAAGACGCCGATGATCGGCCGCAGCCACGGCATCTTCGCGGAGCCGGTGACGTTCGGCGTCGTCCTCGCGGGGCACCACGCCGAGATGAAGCGCGGTCGCGATCGCCTCGCCCGCGCGCGCAAGGCGATCGCGTACGGCAAGATCGCCGGCGCGGTCGGCACCTACGCGCACCTCTCGCCCGCGATCGAAGCGGCCGCGCTCGGCGCGCTCGGCCTCTCACCCGAGACGGTGAGCACGCAGGTCGTCCCGCGCGATCGGCACGCCGAGCTCTTCGCCGCGATGGCGATCGTGGCGGCGGGCATCGAGCGCCTCGCGACCAACGTGCGCCACTGGCAGCGCTCGGAGGTGGGGGAGGCGGAGGAGGCGTTCACGGTCGGGCAGAAGGGCTCGAGCGCGATGCCGCACAAGCGGAACCCGATCCTCACCGAGAACCTCTGCGGCCTCGCGCGCGTGGTCCGTGCATTCTGCATCCCTGCGCTCGAGAACGTCGCGCTCTGGCACGAGCGTGACATCTCGCACTCGTCGGCGGAGCGGATGATGGCGCCCGACGCCACCGCGACCCTCGCCTTCATGCTCGATCGCACGCGCTCCGTCGTCGAAGGCCTCGTCGTCTACGACGCGAAGATGAAGGCGAACCTCGATCGCGCGGCGGAGCTCTACTTCTCGGAGGCGGTGCTCCTCGCGCTCGTGGAGGCCGGCGTCGCGCGGCAGGAGGCGTACGTCTGGGTGCAGCGCAACGCGATGCGCGCGTGGCGCGGCGAGGGCTCGTTCCGCAAGCTCCTCGCCGCCGACAAGGACGTGAAGAAGCGGCTCAAGAAGAAGGAGCTCGAGCACCTCTTCGATCTCGACCACGCGCTCCGGCACGCGCCGGCGATCGTGAAGCGCGCGCTCGGCTGAGTCGGTCGGGTGGGTCAGTCGCGGCGCCACGCGAGCGAGATGCCCGCGAGCGCGCCGAAGGTCGCGGTCACCATCGCGGGCAGCGCGTACGCGGGGGCGAACGTCGCCACGAGCGCGCCGGCGAAGAACACCGCCGCGCACCACGCGAACGCGCGCTGGACGAGGTACGCCGCGAGCGCGAGCTCCAGCGCGAGCACCAGCAGGTCGACCGCGATCACCTGCGGCACGGGCTGCCCGAAGCGGAGCGCGAGGACGCGATGGCCGAGGAGCGTGCCCGTCGTGACGAGGACGACCGCCACGACCCGTCCTCCGAATCGATTCGCGAAGAGCTGGCGCCGCAGCGCGACGACGCTCGCGAGCGCGCCGCCGAACACGACCGCGGAGACGGTGACGAGGTGGCGCGACGTCATCGCGCCGAACGCGCCGCCGAGGACGACGGTCGCGAGGACGACCGCGGCCGCGCCGAGCATGAACGCCACGAGCCATCGCCGCCCGCGCAGGCTCGTGCTCGGATCGAGCTCGGGATCGAGCGGCAGCTTGCGCTCGATCGCCGCCAGCATCTCCGCGAGCGAGTCGAACCGCGCCGCCGCGTGGCGCGCGAGACCGCGGAACAGGATCGGCTGGATCCACTCCGGGACCGGCGCGGCCGGCGGCCGCCGCAGCGCCCCCGCGAGCACGTTCCGCCGCAGCGAGCCTACGTCGTCCCCCGCAAACGGCGCCGCACGATAAAGCGCCCGATAAAGCGCGACCGAAAAACTGAACTGATCGCTCGCCGCCGTCACCCCCTCCCCCCCAACCCCCGCAAATTGCTCCGGCGACATGAATTGTGGCGTCCCGGGCCCCAGAAGCGGCCGCGAAAGCGGGCGCGAAGCGCCCCGAGCGCTCCGCGCGAGGGCCGTGTCTGGGGTGGGGGTGTCGGGGGCAAAGCCCCCGACGCTGAGCGAAATGCCGAAGTCCAGGACGCGGGCGCGGCCGTCGGTGCCGACGATCACGTTGCTCGGCTTGAAGTCGCGATGGATGATCGACGCGGCGTGGGCGGCGACGAGGGCGCGGCCGCACTGGACGAAGACGCGGAGGATCTCGGTCGCGCTCCGTGGCTCTTGCTCGAGCCACTCCGCGAGCGTTCGTCCTTCGACGAGCTCCATCGCGACGTAGGGGCGGCCTTCGTGCTCGCCGACCTCGTGGATCGCGACGACGTTCGGGTGGGCGAGGCGCGCGAGGGCCTGCGCTTCGCGGCGGAGGGACGGCGTTCGATCGTGGGTCGCGCGGAGGACCTTCAGCGCGACGCGGCGATCGAGCGACTCGTCGTACGCGACGTAGACGTCGCCCATTCCGCCCTCGGCGAGCTTGCGCAGCACGCGGTAGCGACCGACCTGCGCCGACTCGCGCAGCTCGGCGCCGTGCGCCGCTTCGACGAGGGTAGAGAGCGCGCGCGCCGCCCGCGCGGCGTCGGGCGCGAGGAAGTCCTTCGCCGCGGAGCGATCGCGGGCGAGCAGTCGCTCGAGCGCGGCGCGCAGGGCGGGCTCGCCGGCGCACTCCGCGTCGAGGCGGCGACCGAGCTCGGTCGTATCGAGATCGACGAGGGCGTCGAAGAGCGCCTCGAGCCGTTCCCCGTCGACCGCTGCGCCGCTCGTCATTCGTCGATTATGCGTCACCGGCGGCCGGCGACGAACACGCGCTGTCACCCGGTCAGACGAGGCGGAGGATGGTCATGACGATGCCGGCGAGGAAGCCGAGGAGGACGAGGCCGAAGCCGATCGTCATGAGGGTGGGGTGGCGATCGACGAAGCGCGTCCACTCGCCGTTCACGCGCTTCACCAACGTGATGTGGCACTGGACCGGGATCTGGCCTTCGGCGCGGCGGGCGAGCCGATCGATCATCTCGCCCGCGCTCTGGAACCGCGCGGCGGGATCCTTCGCGAGGCCTCGCCGCACGAGCCACGCGAGCTCGGCGGGGACGGCCGGTTGATGCGGGCTTCGCGCCGACGTCGCGAACGGCGGGTCCTCGTTCTTCACGCCCTCGAGCATCGCCGCGAGCGAGGCCTTGTCCGCGAGCGGGTGCTGCAGCGTGAGGAGCTCGTAGAAGAGCATCGAGAGCGAGTAGAGGTCGGAGCGCGCGTCGACCGGCTCTCCGCGCGCCTGCTCCGGCGCCATGTACGCCGGCGTCCCGACGAGCTGTCCGGCGACGGTCTGGAAGAGCGCGCCCCTCCGCGCGGGGTGCGGGCAGACCTCCTCGGCGGCGAGGTCGGTCGTCGCCGCGGCGAGGTCCTTCGCGATCCCCCAGTCCATCAGCATGACCTCGCCGTGCGGGCCGATCATCACGTTGGCGGGCTTGATGTCGCGATGGATGATGCTCCGCTCGTGCGCGAACGCGAGCGCGTCGAGGAGCGCGTGGACGATCTGCACCCGCCGCTCGAACGTGTAGCGCGCGTGGTACGCCCGGTCGCCCGCGGCGAGCTTGTCGACGACGTCCTCGAGCGTCTCGCCGTCGACGTACTTCATCACGAAGTAGTACTCACCGCGCTCGTCCACGCCGACGTCGTGGATCGGCACGATGTTCGGGTGCTCGAGCCGCCCGACGGTGCGGACCTCCTCGACGAAGCGGAGGAGCGCGGCGGGCGACATCGCCTCGGGCCGGAGCCGCTTCACCGCGACGTCGCGCTCGATGTCGTTGTCGCGCGCGCCGTGGACCTCTCCGATGCCGCCCTCCCCGAGGCGTCGCGTCCGCTCGTACCGAGGCTTCCCCGGCACGACGAGCCGCGGCGTCGGCCCACCGAGCTCGACGCGCGGCAGCACGGTCGTGCGCCCCGGCAGCGTCGCCCCTGGCACCCCAGCCTCCGCGCCCCCCTCCGTCGCAACCGTCGCATCGAGCCCGATCCCGGCCCCCGCGACAGTCTCATCGAACGCAATCACATCGATCGGCTCAGACATCCTCGCCCCCAAAGCGTACCCAAAGCGTACCCAAAGCGTACCCGTTGAGCGCCCGTCGGGCAGCCCGCCCGGGGCCCCAGAAGCGGCCGCGAAAGCGGGCGCGAAGCGCCCCGAGCGCGCTAGCGCGAGGGCCGTGTCTGGGGTGGGGGTGTCGGGGGCAAAGCCCCCGACGTTGAAAGAGAAAGCACCTCCGCGAGGAGGGCGCGGGCGAAGCGCCACTCGCGCTCCGCGCTTCGGAGCGGGATCGCGAGCGCGTCGGCCGTCTCCTCCATCGTCAGGCCGCCGAAGTAGCGGAGGACGACGAGCTCCACCTTCCTCGGGTGCTCGCGCTCGAGCGCGGTGAGCGCTGCGTCGATCGCGAGGACGTCGTCGATCGGCGGCGCGTCGTCGGCGACGTCGAGATCGGTGTCGAGCCGGAGCGGCTCCGCGCCGCCGCCGCGCTTCTGCGCCGAGCGGCGGCGCGCGTGATCGACGATGACGTCGCGCATCGCCCGCGCGGCCGCGCCGAAGAAATGGCCGCGTCCGTTCCATCCCGGATCGCGCTCGCCGGCGAGCTTCAGGTACGCCTCGTGGACGAGCGCGGTGGGCTGCAGCGTCTGCCCCGGACGCAGCCGCGCCATCTGCGCGCCCGCGAGACGACGGAGCTCGTCGTAGAGCACGGGCAAGAGCTCCTCCGCGCTTCGAGGTGCCATGACGCTCAGGAGAGCACGGGATCGGGCGGCGGCGCCTCGTCCGGATCGATCCCCAGATCGCGCCGCACGTCGTCGATCGGTCGCCTCATCTCCGGCCAGAAGTCCCAGCGGTCGGAGAGATCGCGCTTCACCTTGCTCCCGCGCTCGAGCGCGCGGATGTATCGCTCCGCGACGCCGGGGTGGCTGAAGAGGTCGTCGACGCGGTCGTGCGGGATCGGCGTCACGTTGATCTCCGCGCAGAAGAGGAGGAGCGGGAGCATCGCGACGTAGAACGGGCTCTCGCGGATGTAGCCCGCGCTGAACGCGCCGATCTGCAGCTCGCCGAGCGGCGTCGTCGCGTAGCCGCCGAGGACGTGCGTGAGGTCGTGGTAGACCCCGGCCTCCGGGAAGCCGTTGCGTTCGCCCGGGAACGAGAAGCCGTTCGTGCGGTAGTGCGTGAAGAGCGCGCGGCCGAGCGTGCCCGCGGGCAGGTCCCCGAGCGCGACGAACGGCGCCGCGACGGTCGGGTCTTCGCGCCAGCCGCGCGCGCCGAAGAGGCGGAGCGCGCCCTCGACGAGGCCGTGCTCCTCGAGCTCGGTGCGGAGCATGCGCGCGATGTTCGAGCGACGGAAGTAGTCGATCTTGCCGAGCGTGAAGTGGCGGCGCGCGAAGAGCTCGATCGTGTCGAGGCCCGGCTCGTCGACCTCGAGCTCCTTCGCGAAGCGCCGCACGGTCGCGGTCGCGGCCGCGCTCGGCTCGCCGTCGACGAGCGTCGCCACGATCATCGCGCGGACGATCTGCTCGCGCAGCGGCGGCGGGAACGAGCGCGCGAGCTCGGCCGGCTCGATCGGCGCGAGGTCGTCGACGGGGACGTCGACCCCGAGGAACGTGCTCTGGGCCGCGAGCATGAGGCGGCGCACGGCGGGGCGGAGCGGACCGTCGGAGGTGCCGACCATGTGGATCGCGCGAAGACCGAGGACCGCGAGATCGGGCGGAGGACGAAGCAGCTTCATGAGTGTCTCCTTCGACCACCGTCCGCAAAGCGCGGCCGCGCCCCGCCACGCGTCCACGATTTTTCTTCGCCGTCAGGGTCGGAGGTGCTCACGGAGGAACGCGACTTGCGCGGTGACGGCGCGCTCGAACGCCTCGCCGAGGTACACGTCGAAGTGCCCGTAGGGATACCGCTCCACCACCGCGCGCGGCATCGCCTTCGCCGCCGCCACCGCGAGCTCGGGCGGCGCGATCGCGTCGCGATCGCAGACCTGGACGAGGGCGGGCGCCGCGATCGCGGCGACGGCGCGGATCGGTCGATAGGTCGGGATGTGCAGCGCGATCCGCGCGGCGACGCGGTTGTCGACCGGCGCGTCGCCGGTGGCGAGCGCGAGGATGCCGGGCTCCGCGTCGGGCGACGTGAGCATCGCGACCGAGCCGGGCGGACCCGCGACCGCGATCATGCGCGGGGGGCGCCCGAGCCACGATCCGATCCGGTCGCAGAGGCCCGCCCAGACCAGCCGCAGAGACGCGAGGAGCGGAGTCCGGAGCGCGACCGCCCGTCCGTCGACGAACGGCGTGAGCGCGACGACGGCGGCGACGTCCCCCGCGAGCGCCGCGGCGGTGACGAGCACGTGTCCACCCGCGATCGAACAACCCCAGATCGCGACGCGATCCGGATCGACGCCGTCGATCGATCGCGCGTACGCCACCGCCGCGCGCCAGTCGGCGAGCTGGCGATCGACGTCGACGAGCGCGCGCGGCTCACCTTCGCTCGCGCCGAAGTGACGGTAGTCGAAGACGAGCGCGGCGAGGCCCGCCGCGACGAAGCGCTCGGCGAACGCGTCGAGCCGATGACCACGGAGCCCGGAGAAGCCGTGCGCGAGGACGACGCACGCGTGCGGCGCGGACGACGACGGACGGTAGAGCCACGCTCCGCAGCGGACGCCGCCGGACTCGAACGTCACGTCCTCGCGCGGCACGTGTCAGCGCGCGAGGGCGGTCAGCGCGACGACGACCGCCGCGCCGAGGCACAGCGTCAGTCCCGTCATCACCGTCAGCGCCCAGCGCGCGTCGCTCGAGTAGCGCTTGCTGCTCCAGAGCGCGGCGAGCCCGATCGGCGGGACCATGATGAGGAGCGTGCCGAGCGCGATCGGATCCTCGTACCAGGCGCGCGGTCGGTTCGACTCCAGCGTGGAGCCCAGCGCGCCGTGGCCGTGACCCGCGCGCACCGCGGCGGCGCGCTGCGCGTCGGCGTGGAGCTTCCGCCGCTGGATCGCGGCGAGGTCCTCCGGCGTCATCGCGGGCAGGACCTTCGCGTGCCGCGCGGGGTCGCGACGGAACGGCGGCGTGTCCGGACGCTTCGCCCTCGGCGCCGGCGTCGAAGGCGCGGCCACGATCGGCTTCGCCGGCGGCAGCGAATTCAGGAACGCTTGCGCGTCCGGCGGGATCGGCAAGAAGACGCATTTCTTCAGCGCGGAGCGGCTCTTGATGTCCCACCCGCGCGGCCAGAGGTTCCGCGGCGACTCCTTCAGCCACCCGTTTCCGATCAACGTGTTGACGCTCCGGTGTGGGGTCGGCGTTCGCATCGCGTAGCTATCTATGGTGATACGTCGCTCGCCGGACGCAAGGGCTCTCCTTCCGGCGTCATCCATCCGGGTGACACGCGCGCTGCGCCGGAACGTGCTCGCCGAAGCGCGGCGCGGCCGATGATGAAGAAAAAAGGCGGAAGATGTCGGAGCTTTAGCTTGCTCGTCTCGTCGCCGTAGATGGCCTGGACCGGGACCTCGCGGATGCGCTCGGCGCGCGCCGCGAGCTGCCCGAGGAGATCGTTCGGGTAGCCGAAGCCCGGCCAGAGCCCCGCGAGGTCGAGCCCCTCCGTCGCTCGCCGCGCGAGGGCGGTGTACCCGCACTGCGAATCGCGGATCGGCTCGCGGATCGCGAGGCTCGTGAGGAGCGAGAAGACGCGGCCGCCGATCCAGCGCGGGAGGCCCATCTTCCGGTGGACCCCGTACGCGCCCATGCGGTCGCCCTTCACGTAGTCGGCCTGCCCGCGGACGATCGGCATCACGACCGCAGCGAGATCGTCGGGGTGCATCTGCCCGTCGCCCGCCATCACCGCGATCGCGTCGAGCGCGTCGCCGCCCTCGCGCAGCGCCTCCGCGTAGCCGGTCGCGATCGCGGCGCCGACGCCGCGCCGCTCGTCGTGGCGCAGCACGCGGACGCGGGGATCGCCGCCCGAGAGCGCGACCTGCCCCGTCCCGTCGCCGCTGCCGTCGTCGACGACGAAGACGTGATCGACGAACCGCGGCATCGTCGCGATCACCCGGCCGATGTGGAGCGCCTCGTCCAGCGCGGGGACGACGACGTAGACCTTCCGTTCGTGCAGCATTTCAGGGAAAAACCGGCCTCACGAGCCCGGCGCCGATGTGACACACGTCCGTCACACGGCTAGAGTACTTCGCCAGTATGGCCCGAATCCTGGTGATCGAGGACGAAACGGACATCCAGCAGGTCCTCGACTACAACCTTCGCGAGAAGGGGCACAAGGTCTACATCGCCGGGACCGGCGAAGAAGGCCTCAAGCTCGCGAAGGAGAAGCGGCCCGACCTCGTCCTCCTCGACCTCATGCTCCCCGGGATCCCGGGCACCGAGGTCTGCAAGATGCTCAAGGCCGACGCGGCGACGAAGAACACGCAGGTCGTGATGCTCACCGCGAAGGGCGAGGAGATCGATCGCGTCGTCGGCTTCGAGCTCGGCGCCGACGACTACGTCGTGAAGCCGTTCAGCGTGCGCGAGCTCCTCCTCCGCGTGCAGGCGATCCTGCGGCGCTCGCAAGGCGAGCAGGAGGCGGCGCAGGGCTTCGAGTTCGGCACGCTCAAGGTCGATCGCGAGGCGCATCGCGTCTGGGCGAACGGGAACGAGCTCGAGCTCACCGCGCTCGAGTTCAAGCTGCTCGTCACGCTCTACGACCGCAGGAACCGCGTGCAGACGCGCTCCGCGCTCCTCAGCGACGTCTGGGGCATCGACGCGGACATCACGACGCGCACCGTCGACACGCACGTGAAGCGCCTCCGCGAGAAGCTCGGGAGCGCGGGCGACTACATCGAGACCGTGCGCGGCGTGGGCTACCGCTTCACCGACTCGCCGGAGGCGGCGCAGCCGAACGGTGACGCGGTGCCGTGAGCGTCAAGCTTCGGCTCCGGCTCTTCCTGCTCGTCTGGGCGGTCATCGCCGCCTCGGTGTACTGGGCCAGCCGCGCGCCCGCGAGCGCGCTCGGCATCGGCTTCGTCGCGGCCGCGATCGTCACCGTCGTCTCCGTGCGCTGGTTCGACGAGACCGTGCGCCCGATCACGACCGCGCACGAGCAGCTCGCCGGAAACTTCTCGCGCGCGGCGTACGAGCTCGCCGGCGAGCGCGACCTCGTGCGGCGTATCTTGGACGGCATGCAGGAGGGCGTCCTCCTCCTCGACAAGGACGGGCGCGTCGCGCTGATGAACCCGTCGCTCCGCGAGATGTTGCTCCTCCAGGCCGACGTCATCGGCAAGCCGCTCCTCGAGGTCGTTCGCCACGCCGAGCTGAAGGAGATCCTCGACCGCGCGCGCACGACGAAGAAGCGGAGCGAAGGTGAGGTCGAGGTCGGCGGGCTCAAGCCGCGCCACCTGCTCGTGCGCGCGACCGCGTTCACCGGATCGATGGGCGCGCTGGCCAAGACGCGCTCCGAGGACGGGGCGCTCCTCGCGGTCTTCTTCGACGTCACCGACGTGCGCCGCCTCGAGTCGCTGCGCCGCGACTTCGTCGCGAACGTCTCGCACGAGCTGCGCACGCCCGTCACCGCGGTGCTCTCCGCCGCGGAGACGCTCGACCTCGCGCTCGACAAGGACCCCGAAGGCGCGCGTCGCTTCCTCGGCATCATCGAGCGCAACGCGTCGCGGCTGCAGGGCCTGATCGAGGACCTCCTCGATCTCTCGCGCATCGAGTCGCGCGAGCTCCGCCTCCGCCCGGAGCGGTTCGGCTTCGAGAGCTTCGCCGCGCACCTCGTCGGGCTGTTCCGCGAGCGCGCCGACAAGAAGAGGATCACGCTGCGCCTCGATTGTCCGCGCGCGCTCGAGATCGACTGCGATCGCCGCGCGCTCGAGCAGGTGCTCACGAACCTCGTCGACAACGCGGTGAAGTACTGCCCCGAAGGCTGCGCGATCTCGCTCCACGCCGAGCGCACCGAGAAGGCGACGCTGATCCGCGTCGTCGACGACGGCCCCGGCATCGCGGCGCAGCACATCGCGCGCCTGTTCGAGCGCTTCTACCGCGTCGACGCGGGGCGCTCGCGCGAGATGGGCGGCACCGGCCTCGGCCTCTCGATCTGCAAGCACCTCGTCGAGGCGATGGGCGGCAGCATCGACGTGAAGAGCGCCGTCGGCAAGGGCACCACCTTCGAGGTGCGGGTGCCGGAGTCGCCGGTGAAGCTTCGTGCGTCGTCGAAGGACGTGGCCGCATGACGAGAGGCTTTTCATCGTCAGGGGCTTCGCCCCCGACACCCCCACCCCAGACACGGCCCTCGAAGACTCGGGGCGCTTCGCGCCCGCTTTCGCGGCCGCTTCTGGGGCCCCTCTTGGGGCTCGTGGTCGGGGTTGGGGGGTGCACGCGGGGGCATGTGCGGTCGATCGATGGGGCGGGGGCGAGCTTGCCGTTTCCGCTCTATACGCGGTGGGCGGCGGAGTATTCGGGGGCGCGCGTGAACTATCAGCCGCTCGGGTCGGGGGCGGGGGTGCGGCAGGTCTCGGACGGAGTGGTGGACTTCGGCGCGACCGACGAGCCGATGAGCGACGCGCAGCTGAAGGAGGCGCGCGCCGACCTCGTGCACGTGCCGATGACGATCGGCGCCGTCGTCATCGCGTTCAACGTCGCGGGGGTGAGCGAGCTGCGGCTCACGCCCGACGTCATCGCCGACGTCTTCCGCGGGACGATCGCGAAGTGGGACGATCCGCGCCTCGCCGGCGCGAACCCCGGCGTCGCGCTGCCGGCGGCGGACATCGCGGTCGTGCACCGCGCGGACGGGAGCGGCACGAGCGCGGCGTTCACGGCGTACCTCGCGAAGTCGAGCGAGGGCTGGCGCGCCGAGATCGGCGCCGGCGCGATGCCGCGCTTTCCGGTCGGCGTCGGCGTGCGCGGCAACGACGGCGTCACCGCGTACGTGAAGGCGACGCCGTGCTCGATCGGGTACGTCGAGCTCGCGTACGCGCGGCAGTCGCACCTCGCCGTCGCGCACGTGAGGAACCGCGCCGGCAAGTGGATGACACCCGACCTCGACTCGCTCGACCGCGCGGCGCGGAGCGCGCTGGGCCGCGTCCCGCCCGATCTCCGCGTGTCGATCGTCGACGCCGAGGACGACGGCGCGTACCCGATCGCCGCGCTCTCGTTCCTCGTCCTCCCCCGCGACGCGCGAGAGCGCGCGCGCGCGGAGGCGCTCTCTCGGTTCGTGTGGTGGGCGCTCCACGACGGCCAGCGCTACGCCGCCGAGCTCGACTACGCGCCGCTGCCGCCCGAGATCGTCACGCG
This sequence comes from Labilithrix sp., assembly GCA_019637155.1. Lineage (NCBI taxonomy): Bacteria > Pseudomonadati > Myxococcota > Polyangiales > Labilitrichaceae > Labilithrix > Labilithrix sp. Next base: position 202,702 of record JAHBWE010000006.1, read on the forward strand.
CGCGGAGGTCGTCGTCCGCGGCCTCCGCGCCGAAGGAAGGCCGCTCTGACGATGCAGCGCGCCCTCGTCCCGCGCGACGCTCCGCGCACGCAGGAGGAGACCCGCGAGTCCGCGCGCTCGGCCGATCGCACCCTCGGCGCGCTCGGAGCGGGGGCGGCGGGCGCGCTCGCGCTCGTGCTGATCGGCGTCGCCGCGAGCGTCGTCCACCTCGCGTGGCCGAGCATCCGAGAGAACGGCGCGTCGTTCTGGATCGGCGCGACGTGGGACCCCGCCCGCGGCGCGTACGGCGCGCTCTCGTTCCTCTTCGGCACCGTCGTCACCGCCGCGGTCGCGCTCCTGCTCGCGGTGCCGGTCGGCCTCGGCGTCGCGGTGTTCCTCACCGACCTCGGTCCGAAGACGATGCGCCGGCCCGTCTCCGCGCTGGTGGAGCTCCTCGCCGCGGTGCCGAGCGTCGTCTACGGGCTGTGGGCCGCGCTCGTCCTCGCGCCGCTCTTGCGCGACTGGATCGAGCCCCTGCTCGGCGCGACCGGGCTCCCGATCTTCCGCGGCCCCTACCTCGGGGTCGGCCTCCTCTGCGCGTCGCTCGTCCTCGCGATCATGGTCCTCCCCACGATCGCGGCGGTCACGCGCGACGTCCTCGGCGCGGTGCCGAGCGAGCTCCGCGAAGGCGCGCTCGCGCTCGGCGCGACGCCGTGGGACGTCGTCCGCTTCGTCGTCGTGCCGCACGCACGGCGCGGCGTCGCGGGCGCGGTGCTCCTCGGCCTCGGCCGCGCGGTCGGCGAGACGATGGCGGTCGCGGCGGTGGTGGGGAGCCGCGCCGACGTCTCGTCGTCGCTCTTCGCGCCCGGCTACACGATGGCGAGCGTGATCGCGAACGAGTTCCCGACCGCGTCGACGGAGCTCCACGTCAGCGCGCTCGCCGAGGTCGGCGTCATGTTGTTCCTCGTCACGGTCGCCTTCAACGTCGCCGCGCGCGTCCTCGTCCGGAGCCGCGCGCGATGACCTCGAACGAGCTCGAGGCGGTCTACGCCGGGAGGAAGCTCGGCGATCGCGTCGCGCGCGGCCTCGCGAGCGCCGCCGTCCTCCTCGCGCTCCTCCCGCTCGTCGCGGTCTTCCTCTGGATCGCGGGCCGCGGCGTGCGCGCTCTCTCGCCTGCGTTCTTCGTCGAGCCGATCGGCGCGCGCGGCGCCGGGATGGCGAACGCGATCGCGGGCACGGTGCAGCTGGTCGTCTTCGCGAGCCTGATGGCGATCCCGCTCGGCATCGCGGGCGGCCTCTACCTCGCGGAGACGCGCGCGGCCCCGCTCTCGCGCGCGGTGCGCTTCGGCACCGACATCCTCGCCGGCGTGCCGTCGATCCTCGTCGGCGTCGTCGTCTACGCCGTCATCGTCGTGCAAATGAAGCACTTCTCCGCGTTCGCGGGGGCGACCGCGCTCGCGATCGTGATGTTGCCGCTCGTGATGCGCACGACCGACATCGTCGCGCGCACGGTGCCCGACTCGCTCCGCGAGGCCGCCCTCGCGCTCGGCGCCTCGCGCTGGCGCACCGCGATCTTCGTCGTCCTCCGCACCGCCGCGCCCGGCATACGATCGGGCTGCATGCTCGCCGTCGCGCGCGTCTGCGGCGAGACCGCGCCGCTCCTCTTCACCGCGTACAACAACCGCTTCTGGAGCGAGTCGCTCCTCGATCCGACCGCGAGCCTCCAGGTCCAGATCTTCACCTACACGATGACGCCGCGCGACGACTGGCACGCGCAAGCGTGGGCGGCCGCGCTCGTCCTCGTCACCTTCGTCGTCGTCCTCAACGTCGCCGCGCGCCGCCTCGTGCGCGCGGCGGAAGGGAGCGCCTCCGCATGAGCGTCGACTCGATCGACAGCATCCGCCTCCGCGGCGCGCGCCTCGATCTCGCCACGAACAGCGCGAAGATGCGCTCTGACGACCTCTCGGCGTGGTTCGGCGACAAGCGCGCGCTCGCCGGCATCTCGATGCCGCTCGTCGAGCACAAGGTCACCGCCGTGATCGGTCCCTCCGGCTGCGGGAAGTCGACCTTCATCCGCTGCCTCAACCGCATGCACGAGGTCGTCGCCGGCGCGCGGATCGCGGGCGACGTCTTCCTCGACGGCAAGAGCGTCTACCGCGACGAGGTCGATCCCGTGCGCGTGCGGCGGCGGGTGGGGATGGTATTCCAGAAGCCGAACCCGTTCCCGACGATGTCGATCCGCGACAACGTCCTCGCCGGCCTCCGCCTCTCCGGCATCGTCCCCGCCGACGCCGACGCGCTCGTGGAGGAGGTCCTCGGCCAGGCCGCGCTCTGGGACGAGGTGAAGGACGCGCTCGATCGCCCCGGCGGCGCGCTCTCCGGCGGCCAGCAGCAGCGCCTCTGCATCGCGCGCTGCCTCGCCCTCGAGCCCGAGGTCGTGCTGATGGACGAGCCCTGCTCCTCGCTCGACCCGATCGCGACCGCGAAGATCGAGGAGCTGATCCACGACCTCCGCGAGCGGTACACGATCGTGCTCGTCACCCACAGCATGCAGCAGGCCGCGCGCGCGTCGGACTACACCGCGTTCCTCTACCAGGGCGAGCTCGTCGAGTACGACCACGCCGACGTGATCTTCACGCGCCCCTCCGATCCTCGGACCGAGGACTACATCACGGGCCGGTTCGGTTAGACTCGAGGCTCCGTGCCTCGTCTCCACACCGACCGCCTCTACGAAGGAGAGCTCCAGAAGATCCGCGAGATGCTCCTCATGATGGGCGCGAAGGTGGAGGAGATGCTGAAGCTCTCGATGCGCGCGATGACGGAGCGCAACACGGAGCTCGCGGAGAACACGCTCTACATCGATCGCGTGATCAACCGGCTCGAGATCGAGCTCGACGATCACTGCCTCCGCGTGCTCGCGCGGCGCCAGCCGGTCGCGAGCGACCTCCGCTTCATCACGATGGCGCTCAAGGTCGTGACCGATCTCGAGCGCATGGGCGACCTCGGGGTGAACATCTGCGATCGCGTCGTGGAGCTGAACGCGGAGGCGCCGCTCGAGGATCGGCGCACGTACCAGCAGCTGGTGGAGATGGCGGAGGCGGCGCAGGAGATGCTGCGCGAGGCGCTCGACGCCTTCGTCGCCGGCGACGCCGAGCGCGCGACGAGCATCGTCGAGCGCGACTCGAAGATCGACGAGCTCTACAAGGAGATCTTCCGCGCGCTGCTCGATCACATGCGCGAGAAGCCGGCCGACGTGTTCCTCGCGACGCGCGTGCAGTCGATCGCGAAGTACATCGAGCGCATCGCGGACCACGCGACGAACCTCGCCGAGATGGTCGTCTTCATGGTCCGCGGCAAGGACATCCGTCACGTCGGCAAGCTCGAACGCCGCGCTGGCTCGAGCAAGCCGCCGACCGCGCAGTGACGATTTCGGTTAACCCGACCGGGCCCTCCGATCGTCTTGGGGGACAGCAGCGCGCTCGCTGCCCCTACGAGGAGCCCTTTATGAAATTCTTCTATTCCTTTCAAATGCTTATCGTGCTCGCGGCCCTCGCCGCCGGCTGCGGCTCGGTCGGGGACGTCGAGGAACGCGACCCGCTCGCGAGCGTCGATGGTCAGCTCACGGTCGCGGACCTCGCGTCGCCCCCCGCGAGCCTCCGCGTCGCCGTCGTCTGGACGGACGGGAAGAGGTACGTGATGGCGGAGGACGTCCCCGTGGAGCCCGTCTTTCCGGCCAGGTTCCAGGTCCGGCTCGTCGATCCGCCGCCGCGCGCGGCGATGGGCCCCGGCAAGGACGGCTCCGAGGTCGCGTTGGGCGCGCTCGTCGCGTACGAGGACAAGAACGGAAACGGCAGGCTCGATCTCGTCGACGAAGGCGCGCCTTCGTTCGTCGATCGCGTCCTCGGCGCGAACCCCGACGTCCTCTTGGCGTGGTTCGAAGGGCTGCCCGCGAGCGCGGACGGTCCGCGCAACGGCTACCAATTCATGAAGGTCCTCGCCTGCGAGAAGGATGCAGACTGCATCGAGTACCTCCCCATCACGACGCCGTACGCGATGGCGCTGACGGACGAGCCCGAGCTCGCGCGGGTCATGTGCACGAACGGCGGCGGCGCGACGAGCTCGAGCAGCTCGCTCGATCCCGAGGAGCGCGTCGGGCCCGGCCCGGGCGGCGCGTGGCCGGCGACGGACGATCCGAAGCTGACCTGCAGCGAGGATCGAAAGAGCTACACCTACGAGGAGTGCGGGGAGACCGAGTACCTCGGTCTGTGCGGCGGCACCCAGCAGGGCTGCGCGGTCACGACGTGGACGTATCCTGGCGGGACGGCGCCGGTGGGCTGGCCCTGCCCCTGAGCGCGCGCGCATGAACGAGGGACTCGACAACGCAGAGCTCGCGGACCTCTATCGGCGATACGGGTTCTTCCTCCGCCGGCGCTGCGTCGTCCTCCTCCGCGACGAAGCGCACGCCGACGACGCCTTGCAAGAGAGCTTCATGAAGCTGATGCGCGCGGGCGCCGGCGTGAGGACCGCGGCGCAACCGATGCGCTGGCTCTACCGCGTCGTCGATCGGACGTGCTTCGATCACCTGCGCAAGGTCCGCCGCGGCGCCGCCCGCGACGTGACGCTCGAGGACGCCGGCGACGCGCTCCCCGTCACGCCGGGCACGACGCTGGAGGAGCGGCAGTCGGTCCTCGAGATCCTCGACGTGCTCGACGACGAAGAGAGGGCGATCGCGGTGATGGCGTTCGTCGACGGCATGACCCACCAGGAGATCGCGAGCGAGCTCGGCTACTCGCGGATGACGATCCTCAAGCGCGTCGCGTCGATCCGCGAGCGCGCGGAGAAGGCGAGCGCGCGGCTCGCGAGAGCACGCGCGGCCAAAGCGGCCAAACGAGAAGGGAGGCCATCGTGAACGAATCGTCGCATCCTGCCGGTTTCCGCCTCGACGGCCACGTCGCGGGGGACGTCGACGCGGAGGTCGCGGCCCACGTCGAGACCTGCGCCGAGTGTCGCGCCTACGTGACCGCGATCGCGAGCGCGGCCGGCGCCTTCACGCCGAGCGAGCGAGAGGTCGAGACCTTCCTCGCCCGCGTCACGAGCGCGCCCGAGGTCGCGGCGGTCCTCCCGCTGCGCCGGCGCTTCGCGCGCGTGGCTTGGATCGCGACGCCGTTCGTCGCGGCGGCGGCGCTCTTCCTGATCCTGCGGCGGGGAGACCATGACCCGACGATGGTGGAGCCGACCCCTTCGGGGGAGACGCGATTCAAGGGCGGCGTTCAGCTCTCGGCGATCCGCGATCGCGACGGATGGCAAGAGCGCGTGTCGGGCGAGATCGCCGTCCGGCCCGGGGATCGGCTGCGCGTCGACGTGGCGATCGACTCCGAGCGTCCCGTCGTCGTCGGGTTCCTCGGGAACGACGGCTCCTGGTCGGTGCTTCTCGCGCCGACGTTGCTCGAGGCAGGCAGCCACCTCTCCGAACGCGTCGCGCGCTTCGACGACTCTCCGACCGAAGGCGTCATCCTCGCCGGTCCGCCGGACGCCGTCGAAGCCGCGCGCGAGTCCCGTGACTTCGACGGCCTCGCGGTCCTGCCCGTCGTCTGGGAGCGATGAAGCGTCTGCTCCGGCTCTTCGTCGCGGGCGTCGTCGCGTGGCTCGTGTTCCTCGTCGCGCGCAGCGCCGGCGCCGAGCCGATCCGCGTCGTCGTCTCGGTCGGGCATCGCCTCGGGCTCGCGGGAGAGGCGCCGCTCAAGCACGCCGTGCGCGACGCGACGCGCGTGCGCGACGTCTTCGTCCAGGCCGGCGACGTCCAGCGCGATCACGCGATCCTCCTCGAAGAGCCGTCCGCCGCGCAGCTCATGTCGGCGCTCGACCGCGCGGCGGCGATCGCGAGGACGCGCCGGCCGGGGGAGGTGACCCTCGTCTTCTATTTCAGCGGCCACGGCGATCGGCAACGGATCCACCTCGGCGGAGAGCGCGTCGCGCTCGCCGACATCGACGCGAAGCTCGCCGCGATCCCGGCGTCGCTCCGCATCATCATCGTGGACGCGTGCCGGACCGCGGACGTCCGCGGCAAGGGCGTCGCGACCGAAGACGCGTTCGCGATCACGCTCGACGGCGCGACCGCGGCCTCGGGCGTCGTCCGCATCCACGCGTCCGCCGACGGCGAGGTGGCGCAGGAATCGGACGAGCTGGGGGGAGCGGTCTTCACGCATTACTTGGTGACGGGGCTCGCCGGCGCGGCGGACGCCGACGCGGACGCGCGCGTCACGCTCGCCGAGGCGTACTCGTTCGCCTACAGCCAGACGCTGTACCGCTCCGCGCGCGCGACGGGCGCGCTCCAGCGTCCTTCGGTCCAGCTCGACCTGAAGGAGGCGGCCCCCGTCGTGCTCACGCGCACGGCGACGGTGAGCTCGCTCGTCGTGCCGCGCGCGGCGGACGCGCACTACCTCGTGTACGCGCTCGGATCGCGCACCGTCGTCGGCGAGGTCTGGAGCTCCGCCGATCGGCCCATCTCCGTCGCCGTCGCTCCCGGCAAGTACGTCGTTCACCGGCGCGCGGGCGGTCGCTCCGCCGCGGCGCAGATCGACGTCGGTCGCGGCGAGCATCGCGCGCTCGGCGCGGCGGACTTCAAGGCCGTGCCGGAGGAGAAGCTCGCGCGCAAGGGCGGCGATCTCCTGCTCCGGCCGCACGAGATCGGGGCGTCGTACGAGCTCCTCACGTCGCGGCTCGCCGCCGTCGGGCATCGGTTCGGTCTGGGCTACGCGTACTCGTGGGAAGGCGGATGGGCGCTCTCGGCGGGAGTGTTCGGCGGGCTGGGGACGCGCGAAGCGAGCGCGCAGACGTCGGAGCTCGCGTGGATCGGCCTCGACGGATCGCTCGAGCAGCGCGTGCGCCTCGGGCTCGGGACGCTCCGGTTCGGCGCGGGCCCGCGCGCGATGGGGATCGCGCAGTCGCTTCGCCGCGAGGACTCGGCGCGGCTCGCGCGCGCGGGCTACGCGACCTCCCGGACGTTCCACGGCGCGGCGTTCGGGGCGCACGCGCTCGCCGCCGTCCGCGTGCCGCTCTCCCATGCGCTCTGGGTCGAGCTCGACGCGCGCGGGGACCTCCTCGGCGGTCGCATCGAAGACGAGCTCGACCTGCTGTGGAGCGCCGGCCTCGGCGCGGCCTTCGGCGCGACGTTCTGAGCGGACGCCATCTGCTCAGCTTCGTTGGGAGCACACAGCGGCCCACAGCGAATGGCGGTTCACGAGGGCGCGATCGCGGCGACATGGAGAAGCGCGGTGTCACCCCTCGTGTCAACGCGTGATCCTGAATGGCCGGATGCGTGCACATGTCCATGCGTCATGGACGCGAAGCTCACGGTCCTGTTTGCCTTCCTTCTCCTCGTCAGCGGCTGTGGCTCGATCCGGGTCATCAGCGAAGCCAAGACGGGCGGAACGCTCGCGCTTCGCGGCGCGCACGACGCCGCGCGCGAGAAGGCCGAGCGCTACATGCGCGAGCAGTGCCCCGACGGCTTCGAGGTGGTCGAAGAGGGCGACACCGTCGGCGACACCGACGACGCGCGCGAGTGGCGCATCGCGTATCGCTGCAACGGCTCGCCGTCGGTCGCGATGATCGTGTTCTGAGGCACGGGGCGGTGGAGCCGGGAGATCGGCACGTTCAGCCTCGTCGCCTTCACGAAGCACACCGCCGCGATGCAGTGAGGCGCGCGACGAGCGCTACCGCTCGAGCGACGCGACGGCGCCGGCGACGACGTCGTGGACGGTGTCGAGCGCGACCTCGATCTGGGCGCGCATGAAGAACCACGAAGCGACGGCGGCGAGCGCGAAGAGGGCGAAGCAAGCCGCGCCCACGCCGAGGCTCAGCGCCGCGAAGTACCATGGCATCACCAACCCGAGGGAGGCGATCGCGAGGAGGCCGTACGGCAGGAACTTCGTGCGGAGCTCGATCCCCTCGTGCGTCGCGACGACCTCGACGCGCGCCGCGCCGAGGGCCTTCTTCCTCCACCAGCTCGAGGTGAGCCGCGCGACGGCGCGCGCCCGTGCGAGATCGAAGTATACGATGACCTCGTCGGTCTCGAACCGCGGCGGCACCTCGAGGCGGGCCACCTCGAAGCCGCGCTCCGCGCCGGCGCGGAAGGGCGACCCGCAGGGCGACGCCAGCGCCGCCCGCGCCCGCGGCCCGACGTGGATCCGGCGCGGTGGCAGCGAAAAGCACGCGAGCCGCGCATACACGAACGGCGCCCCGAAGTAGCCGATGCTCTCGACGACCGACACCGCCGCGATCGCAACGACGACCCCCGGAACCGATTCGCTCATGCCCCCTCAGGATCGCATTCACGGAGGTGCCCCGCAACACGCGGTCCGCTCTTGCCGGTGCCGTCGAGCGACTGGAGCTTCGGCGTGGACGGCGCCACGCCGGCTGCCCGTGCTGGAGCGGAAGAGTCAGATCTCCGCCGCGCCGACGCGGGCCCGCAGCTCGTCGAGCGTCGGCACCGTCGCGGCCTGCGACGCGAGGTCGGCGGCGGCGGCGCGGACGTGCGCGAGCTGCTCCTCGACGCGCTCGGGCGCGGTGCCGCCGAGGCTCTTCTTGGCCGCGACGGCCTTCTTCGGATCGAGCGCGGCGAGCACGTCGGCGTCGAAGGCCGGGTGCGCCGTGCGCGCGTCGTCGAGGGAGAGGTCGCGGAGCGGGACGCCGCGGGTGCGTGCAATATGCACGAATGCGCCGGTCGCTTTGTAGGCCTCGCGGAAGGGGATGCCCTTCCGCACGAGCGCCTCGGCGACGTCGGTCGCCTGGGTGGAGCCGTCGGAGACCGCGGCGAGGCAGCGCTCCGGATTGAACGTGAGGTGCGGGAACGCGAGGCGCACCGTCTGGATCGCGCCGCGGACGAGCGGGCCGGTCGAGAGCACCGCGTCGCGATCGTCCTGCATGTCGCGCGCGTAGCCGGCGGAGAGGCCCTTCACCAGCGTCATCATGTGGGTGAGGTTGCCGACGCCGCGCGCGGTCTTTCCGCGGACGAGCTCGAACATGTCCGGGTTCTTCTTCTGCGGCATCATGCTCGAGCCCGCCGCGACCGCGTCGCCGATCGTGAGGAACGCGAACTCGCTCGTCGTGAAATCGATCACGTCGGTCGAGAGGCGCGAGAGCGCGAGGAGGACGCGCGCCCCCGCCCAGGTCCAGTCGAGCGCGAAGTCGCGGTCGCCGACCGTGTCGAGCGCGTTCTCCGTGATCGAGCCGAACGCGAGGAGCTCCGCGACGACGCGGCGGTCGATCGGCAGCGACGTGCCCGAGCACGCGCCCGCGCCGAGCGGCGACTCGTTCGCGCGCCGGAGCGCGGCGACGAGCGCGTCCCCCGCGCGGAGGAGCTGCATCGACCACGCCCCGAGGAGGAACGCCGCGCTCACCGGCATCGCGCGCTGGCGATGCGTGTACGCGGGGAGGATGACGTCCTTCTCCTTCGACGCGCGCTCCGCGAGCTCCGTCACGAGCGCGGCGAGATCGGCGAGCGTGCGCGCGGCCTGATCGCGGACGTGGAGCCGGAGGTCGAGCGCGACCTGATCGTTCCGGGAACGTGCAGTATGCAAGCGTTTCCCGACCTCGCCGAGCTTCTCCGTGAGGAGGCTCTCGATCGCCATGTGGACGTCTTCTTCGCCGTCCGAGAGGTGCAATTCGTTCTTGGCCGCGCGGTCGTAGAGCTCGAGGAGCGCGCCGCGGAGCTTCCGGGCGTCGTCCGCCTCGAGGAGCCCGACCTTCCGGAGCATCGTCACGTGGGCCGCGCTGCCGAGGATGTCCTCGCGCGTGAAGCTTCGGTCCGGGACGATGGAGGAGCTCCAGGTCAGGAGCTCGGGGATCATCTCGACCTTTCCGGTCGCATCGGTGCGGGCGAGGCCGCCGCTCGTCGTGGTCATGATCTTCACGTCGCGGCTATGAAGCGCCGGTCACAGTCCCCGTTCCTCTACTTCTTTGCCGCGCCGGCGTCGGCCGTCGCCGCCGCCTCGGTGTTTCCATCGGCGTTTGCCGGCGGATCCGGCGTGTAGAGCGCCCACGCGAGGCCCGCGGCGAGGAACAGCACGCCGCCGAGGGCCGTCAGCCAGAGCGGGGTCTTCGGCTCGTTCGGATCCGTCGCATTTCCGTGCGTTTCGCCCATGCGGACGTGTTTCCCACCTCGGGCTTTCGGGGTCAAGCCTGGCCGTGCGGCGGGCGGCACGCGGAGTGCTAGATTTTCGGGTACCCCATGCGCGCGTCGCAGCTCCTGGTCCTCGCCGGCCTCCTCTCCTCCTCCGTCGCCTCCGCCGCTCCGCTCCCCTCGCTCCCGGGCGCGAACGCGAACGCGGGCGAAGCGCCGGCCGCCGCCCCGTCCGGCGGAACGCTGGACCTCACGCAGATCCGGCGCGGCGTCGTCCAGGTCGAGCAGCAAGGACGTCCGATGGCGATCGGCACCGTGCTCTCGAAGGACGGCCGCGTGCTCACGTCGCTCTCCGCGCTCGGCGGCGTCGAGGTACCCGAGATCCGCTACGCGGACAACAGCGTCGTCAAGGCGAAGGTCGGCCACAAGGACAAGGCCTGGGACCTCGCGCTCCTCATCCCGCAGACCGGCAAATGGACCGACGGCCTCATGCCCACCGACGCGGATCCGAGCGGCGTCGACATCAAGGCCTTCCTCCCGAAGGCCGGGAAGATGGGCGCGAACCTCGTCGCGATCAAGGGCCGCGCGGAGGCGCACGCGAAGGACGGCGACGCGCTCAACAACGTGCTCGACCTCGATTTGAAGGGCCTCCCCAGCGTGCCGGGCGCGCCGCTCATCAACCCGGACGGCAAGGTCGTCGGCGTCCTCGTCCGCGCGTGCAAGGACGCCGCCCCCGAAAAGCCCGAGAAACCCGATCCGAAGGCGAAGGCGCCGGCCTGCACCCCGATCACGATCGGCGCGCCGGTCCCCGCGCTCCGCGGCTTCCTCATGAAGACGCCGACGACCGCGGTCCAGCCCGCGCCCTGGCTCGGCCTCGGCGGGGTCCCGAGCGAGAACGGGAACGTGAAGGGGGTCCGCGTCATGGGCGTCGCCCCCGGCTCCCCCGCGGAGAAGGCGGGCCTCAAGCCCACGGGAGACAGTCCGGATACGATCGTGGCGGTCGAGGGCTCGCCGGTGGAGACGCCCGAGCAGCTCGCGGAGGCGATCGCCAAACGATCGATCGGCCAGACGGTCAAGCTTCTCGTGTTCAGCGCCGGGAAATTCCGTGAGGTCGCCGTGACCTTGCGCGCCGCGCCGTAACTCTCGGATCTTGTTTGACAGGGGAGCGCGACCCCTGTTGGATCCGTACACCGTGGGACTGCGCATCGAGGTGGCTGGCGAGACGAACGTCGGCATGAAGCGGACGCACAACGAGGACAACTTCTCGATCATCGAGGAGAGCGGCCTCTACATCGTCGCGGACGGGATGGGCGGTCACGCCTCGGGTGAGGTCGCGAGCAAGATGGCGGTCGACTCGCTGAAGGAGTTCTTCGCCGCCACGGCGCAGGACCCGGAGCGGACCTGGCCGTACAAGATGGACCGCTCGAAGGGCTACGAGGAGAACCGGCTCATCACCGGCATCAAGCTCGCGAACCTCCGCATCTACGAGACCGCGCAGCGCGACTCCGGCAAGCGCGGCATGGGCACGACGATCGTGGTGCTCTTCGCGGTGGAGGACGGCGTGTACGTCGCGCACGTGGGCGACTCGCGCAGCTACCGCTTCCGCGACGGGAAGATCGAGCAGCTGACCGAGGACCACTCGCTCCTCAACGACTACATCAAGATGAAGCGGCTCACGGCGGAGGAGATCGCGAACTTCCCGCACAAGAACGTCATCGTCCGCGCGCTCGGGATGAAGGACACGGTGAAGGTCGACACGCGCTTCGAGTCCCCGCGCGCGAACGACGTCTACCTCCTCTGCTCCGACGGCCTCTCCGGCCCGGTCGAGGATCCGCAGATGCTCGAGATCGTCACGCGCTACGGCGGCGACCTGAAGATGACGGCGTCGAAGATGATCGAGCACGCGAACCAGAACGGCGGGCCCGACAACATCACCGTCATCCTCGCGCGCTACATCGACGACGGCAGCTGATCGCTCAGTTGTCGGGCGAGCCGCACGCGAGCCAGGCCTCGACCGTGCTCGCGGAGCCCTTGAGGCCGACGATGGGCGGCATGAGGTTGTCCGGCTTGCGATCGGGATTGACGACGTCGTCGAGCGACGACGCGGCCGGATCGACGGAGCAGGGGCTGATGAGCGGGAGGCCGTTCGAGGTCACGAGCTGCACCATCGCGGCGTAGGTCTTCGCGGCGTCGTTCGGCAGAAAGAGCGGCGGCGGCGTGGCGCTCCCGTGGCAGCGGGTGTCCTGGCAGCCGCCAAGCGAGAGCGCGGGCAACACGTCCTTCGCGAAGCTCGTGCTGCAGGTCGGGGGGTTCGTCAGGACCTTGCCGCCCTTCTGCACGCACGCGGGGATCGCGGCGGCGGACGCGTCGCGAACGCTGGAGGCGTCGGGCTCGTCGAGCGTGATCGGGATCGCCTCCGGCGGAGCGCACGTCGCTCCGCGGATGCAGACGAGGCCCATCGGGCACGAGATCCCGACACACTCGGGTTCGAGGAGGACCGTGACCGGGACGTCGTGCCCTTCGACGAAGCGGACGAGACGCTTCGTGACGACGCAGTTGATCGGCGGCTGACCGTCCTCGGCGTCGCAGGCGTTCGCCGAGTTGCCGTCGAGCCCGGCGACGACGCGGATCGCGACCTCCGCGCTCCGGTCCTCGTTCGGCACGATCACGAGCGACGCGACGAAGCCCGTCCGCGCGTCCTGGCATCCGCGGGCGAACCTCTGCAGCGGTGAGCTCGCGGGATCGTCGATCTCTCTCCGTTTCGCGACGGCGATGCCGACTTGATTGAGCCGCAGAGCGCCATCCTCGCAGAGCTCCGGCGTGGTCCCGACGTAGATCGTGATCGTTGTCGCCGACGCGCAGGCGTGCGGGATCGCGAGCGCGCCGGCGAGGAAGATCCCTCCGAGCGCGCGCATCAGAAGGTCACCAGCGGCGCCACGATCGTCCCCAACGTGCCGTCCGCCGGCGTTCGCTCCGTCGTGAGCGCGACGAAGACCGCGACGCCGGCGGCGGCGACCACCGCGCCGGCGCCGACCCAGAACCACCAGCGCGTGTACACCGGGCCGGCCTCCGCCGCCGGGGCCGACGGCGCGCGCGGGCTCACGACGACGCGCCGCGGCTCCGCCTTCGGCTCGAGCGTCGCGTGGACCTCGTTCACGCGTCCGCCCTCGAGCGCGATCTCTTGCGTCCAGCTGCGAAACCCCTCCTTCGAGATCTCGATCGTCGCCGCGCCGGCGTTGACCTTGATCGTCGACGGCTCGTCCGTCGTCGTCCCGACGATCGTGCTGCCCACGATCACGCGCGCGCCGGCGACGTTCGAGTGGATCTCGAGCGTCGCGACGCGCGTGCGGTAGACGGCGAGCATGCCGTCGAGCCGCGGCACGCGCTTGCGGAGCTCGAACGGCGCGGTGTCGGAGAAGCGCTGGAGGCGATCGAGCGCGTCGGCGTGGCGGCCCATCGCCTCGTACGTGCGCGCGAGGTTGTAGAGCACGCTCGGATCGTGCTTCTCGCTCCACGACGCCTCGTACGATCGCGCGGCCTCGTCGAGCCGGCGCGCGTCGAACGCCTCGTCGCCCGCCTGCTTCAACGCGGCGGCGTCGGCGCGCGCGGCGGGCGCGAGCGTGAGCACCACACACGCCGCGGCGACGCTAAAGGCGAGTCGGATTCTCATCGTACCTGTTGGTCGGCCTCGGTGGCCTCGCGCGCGGGCGGGTGGAGGCCGTGGCCGGCGCGGCGGGCGGCGCCGCGGCGTCTTTCGCGGCGGGGAGCACGGTGGGAATCGCGATCGCGGTCACGGCCGGCGGCGGGGAAGCCGCGGGGACGAGCACGGGCGGAATCGCGGCCCGCTGCGGCGGAGCGGCGGGGGCGAGCACGGCGGGCTCCGCGCGCGGCGTCTTCTTCGGCCCGAGCGACATTGCGAGCGCGAGCGTCGCGACGACGAGGACGCCGGTCGCGATGAGCGGGGCGCGCCGATCGCGCCATACGTCCGTCACGCGCCGGGAGCGCGGCCTCGCGTTCCAAGCGCGCGTCGTCTCGGTCCGATCGGCGATCGTGTCGGCGGTGACGACGGTGTTCGTCGACGACTCGTCGCTCACCGCCGCGGGCGTGCTCGGCGCGACGTCGCGCGCGGAGGGGACGACGGCGAGCTCGTCGATCGCGAGCTTCGTCATCGGCGACGGCTCGGCGACGAACGGGACGAGCGCGCGACCGAGCGCGCGCGCGTCGGGGAAGCGCTTCGCCGCGTTCTTCTCGAGCGCGCGGGCGACGACGGCGGAGAGGTCGCGCGGGACGTCGCGGCGGTCCACGTTCGGGAGCGGCTTGTCGTCGAGGACGCGCGCGGCGAGGTCGAGGCCGCGGCCCTCCGCCGGCAGCGAGCCGGTGAGCAGACGAAAGAGGATGACGCCGAGCGACCAGACGTCGGCCCGCGCGTCGACGTGCTTCGACGCGCGCATCTGCTCCGGCGACATGTACGAGAGCGTGCCGATCGCCTCGCTCGGCGAGGTGAGCTCGGACGTGTTGTCGTGATCGAGGAGCTTCGAGAGGCCGAAGTCGAGCACGCGGATCATCGGGCTCGCCGGGTTGCTGCGATCGAGGAAGAGGTTCCCCGGCTTGAGATCGCGATGGATGATGCCGGCGGCGTGCGCCTCCGCGATGCCGGCGCACGCCTGGATGACGTAGGAGACGGCGTCCTCGCAGCGGAGGCCGGCCTGACGCAGCTCGGCTTGACGCATCTCCGCGCTGAGGTCGTGGCCCTCGAGGAGCTCCATCACCATCACCGGCGCTCCGCCGGCGGCGTCGAAGTCGAGGACCCGCGCGACGAAGCGGCTCCGCAGCCGCGCCGCCGCCCGCGCCTCGCGCTCCATGCGCGAGATGCGCTCCGCCGCGTCCTCGGCGCCCGGGCTCATCAGCTTCAGCGCGACCCGGCCGTCGGTCGCGACGTTGACCGCCTCGTACACGACGCCCATGCCGCCACGTCCGAGCTGGCGGGTGACGCGGTATTTTCCGAGCACCACGTCGCCTTTGGCGGGCAACCACCCCACGCCGCGAGCGTACCATACGGCGCACATGAAGCGGTCCGTCCCCCTGCTGCTGCTCGTCGCCCTCGGCTGTCGCAAACCCACGGAGACGACCGGCGTCGACATCGCGCCGGCGCCCGTCGTCTCGGTCTCGGCGAGCGCGTCGGCGCACGCGCCCGAGCCGAAGCCGCCGCCGACCGGCATGGCGTCGTCCTCGTCCTCGTCCTCGTCCTCGTCCGCGTCCGCGCCGCCGGTCGCCGACGGCGATGCGCGCCTCTACGTCCGGCAGCTCCGCACGGTGATGGTCGACGGCGTCGAAGAGACCTGGGTGCTGCGCTGGCGCGGGAAGCCGACGCCGTCGTGCGTCGACAAAGACTGGTCGACGTGTCCGTGCTGGAGCTTCGCGTACGGCGAGAGGGGCGATCTCGAGCTCGCGCGCATGCGGCCCGACGAGCCGGAGGACGTCTTCGTCTTCCGCAAGCACATGGAGGGCGATCCGGAGCTCCAGCACTGGATCCCGGACAAGGACGATCCCCCCGGCGACGCGCTCTCGCTCGCCGAGATCAAGAAGCGACCGGTCTTCGACGCGATGGAGATCGCCGACTACGATCACGACGGTCGCGCGACCGAGCTCGCGTTTCGCATCGGCGTCGGCGGGGCGTGCGGGCACACGTCGTACGTGCGGCTCGTCGGGCTCACGAAGAAGAACCCGAAGCTCCACCTCTTCGGCCCCGCGCTCCTGAAGAAGGAGTGGGACCGGATCCGGACGATGGACGTCCCCGGCTCGCTGAAGGTCATCGACTACGCGTGCGGCGATCACGGGACGACGGAGGAGGAGTCGCGCGTCATCCACCTCGACGCCGCGGGCAACTTCAAGGAGGAGGCGAAGAAGCGCACGTGCGGTCCGAACGAGTGACCTAGACTCGGCGCCATGCTCCCGACCGCGACGCCTCTCGAAGACACGCTCCTCACGTCGGACGGCGCGACGGTGTACCTCGCGCCCGCGCGCGGCGGGATGGCGACGCGCTTCTTCGCCGGCGAGCGCGCGGTGTTCTACCTCGACGACGACACGCTCCGCGACCGGAGCAAGAACGTGCGCGGCGGCAACCCGGTGCTGTTCCCTTCGCCGGGCAAGCTCGAGGGCGATCGCTGGGGGGACCTGTCGATGGGACAGCACGGGTTCGCGCGGAACGCGGCGTGGAAGGCGGAGGACGCGCGCGAGAGCGCGGTCACGCTCGTCGCGACGTCGAACGACGCGACGATGGCGACGTACCCGCACGCGTTCACGCTCCGCTTTCGCTATGCGCTCACGGGCACCACCCTCCGCATCGAGCAGTCGATCGAGACCGCCGGTCCTTACGGCGTGGGCTTCCATCCGTACTTCTTCGTGCCGCAAGCGGACAAGGCGCGCGCCCGCATCGCGACGCCGGCCACGCGCGCGTGGGACAACGTGAAGAAGGAGGAGATCGCGCTCGGCGGTCCGATCGATCTGACGGCGAAGGAGGTCGACCTCCACCTCGTCGATCACGGCTCGTCTACGGCGGTGCTCGAGCTGCCCGCCGGCCGCGTCGAGGTGCGCGGCTCGCCGGAGTACACGCGCTGGGTCGTGTGGACGGTGGCGGGCAAGGACTACGTCTGCCTCGAGCCGTGGACCTGCCCCGCCGACGCGCTGAACACGGGGACGAGCCTCCTCACCGGTCCGCGCACGCTCTGGACGGAGATCGCGTTCAGCGCGTCGTGATCGTGTAGTGCGCGCCGGGGGTGTCGAGGACGAAGTCGTGCGAGCTCGTCGCGTCGGCGATGCGCCAGCGGTGCGTCGTGAAGGTGCTCTGCGAGACGGTCTGCCCGGGCGCGACCGTCGCCCAGGACCGGAGCGAGCACGCGTGGTCGACCCAATAGAGCGTGACCGATCCCGCGCGCTGGTTCGTGAACGAGAAGGTCAGCGGCGCGCCGTTGCTCGAGCAGTGGTCGGAGGCTCCTTCGACGATCGTGTGGAGCCCGTTCGCGGAGGCGATCGCGAACGGCGGCGGAGGCGGAGGAGGAGGCGGCGGCTCGGCGGGTGGGGGCGCGGGCTCTTCCGCCTCGGGCCTCGTCTCTTCCGTCTCTTCCGTCGTCGTCGTCGTCGTCGCCGGCGGAGGTGCGGGCGTGACGGGTTTGGCGATCCCGTCGTTCGGGTCGACGATGAGCTCGCCCGCTTCCTCCGGCCTGAGCACGCCGCGGGACGGCGGCGTGTCGTCGCCGGCGCGCGCGAGCGTCGGAGGAGCGTCGTCGTTCGCGTCCGCCGCGCAGCCGGTCATCATGAGGAGCGCCGCCAGCACCGTCGAGAGCTTCGTCATGCTCGTCGCCGGACGCACGGCGTATGCCGCGCGGCTCCTCCGCGAGAACCGCGGGCCCCGCGCGCGAGGTCCGCGGACGACAGGCGAGGACGCGAGGCCCCGTGGTGGACTGTCGTCCACGAAGCCCGCGCCACGACCCGCATCCTCCATGGTCTCCACGAGTTGGCGTGATCCACCTCGCCGGCACGCTCGCTGCTTTATCGACCTGCATGAACGACAACACGAAGACCGGTCTGACGCTCTCCCTCGCTCTCGCCCTCTCCTCGATCGTGTGGGGATGCGCCGCCCCGACAGCCGAAGAGGAAGAGATGGGATCGACCGAGTCGCACGTCACCGCGGACCCGGGGACGGCGGACAAGATCACGCTCATCCGCAGCTTCCGCCCGGGCCACGGGCACTGGGCCTCGGTCCGCCAGGCGCCGAGGTACTTCACGCCCGAGGTCCGCTACACGATCCGCCTCCATGGCCAGCGCGCCCTCTTCGCGTGTGGCTTCCAGCGCCACAACTTCCTCTCGCTCGACCCGAACTGCGAGGGGCAGGTGCAGCAGGGCTTCGTCGGCTACGCGGACCAGAACGCGCAGGGCACGCGCCAGCCGCTCTACCGCTGCAACGCCGGGGGCGATCACTTCATCACGACCGATCCGGGCTGCGAGGGTCACGTGATGGAGGGGCTCCTCGGCTGGGTCGAGGACGCGGCCGGCATCGCGCCTCCTCCCGAGCCCGTCGACGAGTGCCAGTACGACTTCGAGTGCGGTGGCGGCATGTTCTGCCAGTACTCCCACCCTCGTCGCTGCGAAGCCGGCGCCTGAGAGGATCGAGCACGATGAAGATCGTTCCGCTCCTCCTCACCGTCACGCTCCTCGGTGCTTGCTCCGCTCCGGAGCCCGAACCCGAAGAGACCGGCTCGACCGAGTCCAGCATGCTCGACCATAACGAGAGGATCCTCGAGATGCAGAGGGCCGATCAGCAGCAGGCTCAGGACATCTTTCGGCAGGTCGCGGAAGACACGCAACGCCAGCGCGCCGAGCGGTGGGCAATACTGCAGGAGACCCAGCGGAAAATCGCCGAGATGACGGCCCAGATCGAGGCCGACAAGGCCCGGGCCGCCGCCCGCGCGGCACAGGCATCGGACGCGGGCGTAGAAGAAGACGCGGACGCGGACGCGGACGACTAGCCCTCGGCTCAGTCGGCGAGAACGACGAAGTCGTCGAAACGGATCACGAACGGCGCCGTCGTATCGTCGACGAAGCGGTTGCCGACGTAGCCGCGGCCGGGCGCGTTGTGCGTCCTCTCGAGCGTGAGCTCGCCCGAGCCGCCTCCGCCTTCGGCGCGCGCGGAGAGCTTGCCCTTCTCGAAGTCGACGATGAGCTCGAGCCGCTTCCACGTCGTGAGGTCCACGTCGACGCGACCCTTGGGCACGCTATTTTGGAGCGGGGTCGGCCGCTGGTCCTGCTCGTTGAGATCGATGAACTTGTTTTTGACGTCGTAGCGGAGGTAGGCGTAGACGTCGTCGCGGAGGAAGCCGCCGAGGTGCAGGTACTCCGGAGCGGTCCCTGCCTCGATCGCGACGCGCACGTCGAAGAGGAGGCGGACGCGCTTGGGCGCGACGGCGATCTCGACCTCGTGCTCGGCGCCGGCGGACTCTCCGCCGAGGTTCGGGTACGAGAACGCGAGCGAGGCAGGCGCCGAGCGCGAGTCGTCGGTCGCGAGCTTGGTCGTCACCCGCCCGAACGACAAGAGCAGCAGGCTCCCGGCGTCCACGCCGTCGTAGTCGAAGCACTGCTTGAAGCGCGCGGTGCCGGCGGCGGCGCAGAACGGTCGCTCGACCGGCGGCACGCTCGTCTCGGACGTCGTCGCGTCGCGCGGCCCGCCGCTGCCGCCGTCATCGTCGTCGTCGTCGCCGGGTGGGCGCGCGCCGTCGCGACCGGGCGCGGGGCTCGACGGCGAAAGATCGAGATCGGTCGTCAGCGTCCAGCAGCCGACGATCGACGCGGCGGCGATGAGGGCGAACGCGGCCCGGGCGCGTGACATCGACCGCGATTCTAGCACCGGTGCGAGGGGAGCCGTTACGATGCTGGGCGATCGTGAGCAGTCGAGAAGCCGAGGGCGCCGCCACCGACGTCCAGCAGAAGCTGGCGCTCAGCACGTTCGCGGTGCGGCAGAAGCCCGTCGTCGCGTGGACGGACGCGTCCGGCGCCCATCGCGAGGGCATCGGCGCGGGGCGCGTGCTCCTCGGGTCGTCGCCGCACGTGCAGCTCCGCGTGCACGATCCCGCGGTGTCGCGCCTCCACGCCGAGCTCGAGCTGCGCGACGGTCACGTCTGGGTGCGCGACCTCGGGAGCACGAACGGCACCTGGGTCGACGGCGTGTTCGTTCAGAGCGCGCGCCTCGGCGCCGGCTCGCAGCTCCGCGTCGGCGCGACGACGATCTCGGTCTCCTTCGCGCCCGACGCCGCGAAGACCGCGCTCTGGCCGTACGAGCGCCTCGGTCCGCTCGTCGCGCGCTCGGAGTCGATGCGGGAGCTCTTCTTCATGCTCGCCGACTTCGCGCGCACCGACTCGCCCGTCCTGATCCAGGGCGAGACCGGGACCGGCAAGGAGCTCGTCGCGCGCGCGATCCACGAGTCGTCGCGGCGATCGGAGGGCCCGTTCATCGTCGTCGACTGCGGCGCGCTCCCGGAGGCGCTCCTCGAAGGCGAGCTCTTCGGCCACGTGAAGGGCGCGTTCACCGGCGCGGCCGCGTCGCGCGCGGGCGCCTTCGAGTCGGCCGACGGCGGCACGGTGTTCCTCGACGAGATCGGCGAGCTGCCGCTCTCGATGCAGCCGAAGCTGCTCCGCGTCCTCGAGTCCCTCACCGTGCGCCGCCTCGGCGAGGCGCAGCATCGCCCGGTCGACGTGCGCTTCGTCTCCGCGACGCACCGCGACCTCCGCGCGATGGTCGCGAACGGCAGCTTCCGCGAGGACGTCTACTTCCGCCTCGCGGTGCTGCCCGCCTTCGTGCCTCCGCTCCGCGATCGACCGAGCGACGTCGGGCTCCTCCTCGAGCACTTCCTCGCCTCGCGCGCGATCCACGTCCGGCCCGAGATCGTCGCGGAGATGGAGCGATGCCCGTGGCGCGGCAACGTCCGCGAGCTCCGCGCCTTCACCGAGCGGGCGATCGCGGTCGGACCCGATCGCGCGTGGGCGATGACGCGCGGCCTCGCGACGGGCGGCTCGATCGCGCCGCCGGCGGCGACGTCGACGTCGACGTCGATCTCGACCTCGGTAGCGACGGTCGCGGGCGATCTCCCGCCGGTCGCGGCCGACGTCCCGTTCAAGGTCCTGCGCGAGCGCTGGAGCGATCACCTCGAGCGCGAGTACCTGAAGAGCCTCATCGCGCGTCTGGGCCGCGCCGACGTCGGGGCGCTCGCGGAGGCGGCGGGCCTCGATCGGAGCTACGTTCACCGTCTGTTGAAGAAGCACGATCTCTGAATCGCCGATGAGCCTGTCGCAGTCGAACCATGGATCGGTGCGCGCGGGCGAGGTCATCGCCGGCCGGTACCGCGTCGAGTCGGTCCTCGGCGACGGCGGGCACGGCGTCGTGGTCGGCGCGGTCGACGTTCGAGGGGGAGAGCGCGTCGCGGTCAAGATGCTGCACGCGACGACGGAGGCCGAGCCCACGCTCGTCGCGCGCTTCCTGCGCGAAGGTGAGGCCGCGTCCCGTCTCCGCAGCGAGCACGTCGCGCGCGTGATCGACGCGGGCACGTCCGCGGACGGTCGCCCGTACCTCGTCACCGAGCTACTCGAGGGGGAGGACCTCGCGCGCGTCATCGCGTCGAGCGACGTGCTCGACGTGGGGCAGGCGGTCGACCTCGTGCTCCAGACGTGCGCGGGGCTCGTCGAGGCTCATGGCGCCGGGATCGTCCATCGCGATCTCAAGCCCGCGAACCTGTTCCTCACGAGCGGGGCCGACGGCCGTCCGCTCGTGAAGGTCCTCGACTTCGGGGTCTGCAAGATCGCGAGCGCCGACGCGCTGACGAAGCCATCCGAGCTGATCGGTACGCCGCGCTACATGTCGCCGGAGCAGCTCGCGGGGCGCGAGGCCGACGCGCGCGCCGACATCTGGGCGCTCGGCGTGATCCTCTACGAGCTCGTGACGAAGCAGTCGCCGTTCGAAGGCGAGCGCCTCTCCGCGATCATGAACGCGGTCCTGACGCAGGAGCCACCATCGCTCCACGATCTGCGGCCGGGGGTGCCGGCCGAGCTGTCGCGCATCGCGCGCCGCTGCCTCGCAAAGCGCCCAGACGAGCGCTTCGCGAGCGTCACCGATCTCGCGAGCGCCCTCGCCCCCTTCGGCCTCACCCCCGCCCGACGCTCGCCGGAGGGCCGGCGCCGCGCAGAGCCAGGTGCGCCCGGGACACTCGCATCGCCGGGCGGACGTGCGCCCGAGCGCTCTCCACCGCCGCGCGTCGAGCCGACGCTCGCGTCGCCGGGGCTTCGGTCGAGCCGACAGCAGGCCGAGTCGGTGACGAACGAGCTCGCCATCGCGACACCTCCGCGCCGTAGCGCGGGCGCGCGCGACTCCTCCAACCACGCGGACGCGGGGCGTGGCGCGAGCGTGCGTGATTCCGCCAACCACGCGGGCGCGTCGTCGAGCGACGTGGAGAGTGGCACGCTCGTTTCGGCGTCGGACGAGGCTGTCGTCGCGACGGCGCCTGCGCGCGAGTCGTCGCCGGCGTCGGTGATGCGGCGGTTCGGTAAGTACGTGATGTACGCGCCGCTCGCGAGCGGAGGGATGGCCTCCGTCTACTACGGCGCGATGGAAGAGGAGGACGGCTCGCTCCGTCCCGTCGCGCTGAAGCGTGTCCGCGCCGAGCTCACCGACGCGAACTTCGCCGCGATGTTGTCGGACGAGGCGCGCATCGCAGGGCGCGTGCGCCACGCGAACGTCGTCGCGACGCTCGACGTCATCGTGAGCGACGGCGAGTCGATGCTCGCGCTCGAGTACGTGCCGGGCGTCTCGCTCGGCGAGCTGCTCCGCACGCTGCGCGCCCGCAACGTGAAGGCGCCGCCTGCGATCGCCTCGGTGATCGTCGCGCAGGTCCTCGCCGGTCTCCACGCCGCGCACGAGGCGGTCGATCTCACCGGCCAGCCGCTCGACATCGTGCATCGCGACGTATCGCCGGCGAACGTCTTGCTCCACGAGCGCGGCGTCGCGAAGGTCGCCGACTTCGGCGTCGCCTATGCGCGCGGTCGTCTCCAGAAGACGACGGAGACGGGCGCGATGAAGGGCAAGCTCGCGTACCTCTCGCCGGAGCAGGTGCATGGAGAGGCGACGCGCGCGTCCGACGTCTACGCGGTCGGCGTCGTGCTCTGGGAGATGCTGGTCGGGCGCCCGATGTTCCAGGGCTCCGAGGGCGAGATCCTCGCCGCGGTGCTGCTCGGCAAGATCAAGCCGCCGTCGACGCAGGGCCGTCCCGACGTCCGCGCGCTCGACGCCGTCGTGATGACCGCGCTCGAGCACGACGCGGGCCGGCGATACGCCGACGCGCAGCAGATGATCGACGCGCTCGCCGCCGCGGCGCCCCCTGCGACGCAAGAGGAGCTCGCCGCGTTCATCGAAGCGCAGATGCACGACTCGCTCGTGCGCCGCCGCTCCGAGATCGGCACGATGCTCGAGGCGATCGCCCGCTCGAACATCTTCGCCGAAGGCGCCCCCGTAACCCTCCCACTCGATCCACCCGCCCACGCGTCAGGCTCCGCGCCCGCGCACGCGTCGGGCCCCGGGCTCGCGCATGCGTCAGGCCCCTCGCCTGCGCACGCTTCAGGGGCCGGGCTCGCGCACGCGTTGGGCCCCGCGCACGCGCGTCCGTCGGTGGCGCCGGATGCGCGCGAGTCGGGGCCTGTCTTCGTGCCGCCGCTCGTGCCTGCGCGCGTCGCTGATGCGAGCGCGCGATCGCGCGGGAGGGTGTCGGCGGTGATCGGCGCCGGCGTTGCGCTCTTCTTCCTCGGCAGCGCGGCCGCGGTGTGGGCCACGATGCGGCCCGCGCGGCCGGTCACCGCCCCGCCGCCGTCCGTCGCGGCGACCGAGCCATCCGTCGCGGTCCCACCACCGTCCGGCGCGACGCCCGAGCCGTCGGCCGAGTCGCCCGGGCCCGACATCGACGACGCACCGGACGAGCCGCCGATCGCCGCGAGCCCGACCGCGAGCATGAGCGCGAGCGCCGATCACAAAGCCCCGCGCGGTCGCCCGCGCAAGAACACGAAGGGGTGCACGCCGCCCTACTACATCAACGAAGAGGGGCGCACGATCTGGAAGCGCGAGTGCTTTCGCAAGTGAGCCGCTCAGCGCCCGGGCGCAGAGAGCCAGAGCCAGACGGCCGCCGCGGCCGCGACGATCGACGTGCCGAGGAGGACGTCCGCGACGACGAGGCGCGTGCGGATGCCGTCCGTCGCGCCGTCTCCGCACGTGCCCGCGGCTCCGCACGCCGACGAGCGGAGGTCGGCGAGATCGCCGCGCGCGTCGAGGCCGAGGAAGATCGACGTGCCGAGCGTCCCGAGCGCGACCGCGCCGAGCCCGATCGCGACCGGGACGCGCGGGAAGCCGGAAGAAGACGGCGGCGCGGGAACAGGCCCGAGCGGCGCGAGCGCAGGCGGCTTCTCCGCGTCCGCGGCCGCGGCCGCGGACGCGGGCGTCGTCTCCCCGGACGGCGCGAGGCTCACGACGACGAGGCGGTTCTTCTCGCCGAGGTTCACGACGACCGACTGCTCGGCCTCCTTGTGCCCCGGCGCACGGACGTGGAACGCGTGCACGCCGGGATCGAGCTCGCGCGGCTGACCGGACACGCGCTCGGCGGCGCCGTCGTCGACGCGGTAGGAGGCGTCGGTCAAGTCGCGAGCATCGTCGGCGGCGCGGACCGCGACGATGACGGACGGCGTTCGCTCGCGGACGGACTTGAGCCACTGCCCGCAGCTCGCGCGGACCGGGCCCGGGCAGCTCGCCGACGCGCACGTCGAGAGGAGCTCGCGCGCGCGCAGGAGCTTGTTCGCGTCGCGCATCGCCTGCCCCTGCTCCGAGCTGTCGAGGCACTGGGCCACGCTCGGCGCGGCCCCCGCGCGGCCGGCGACGAGCGAGCACGCCAGCACCAACGCTGGTCCCATCGCACGTCGCGTCATCGGTCGACGACTATACGCGGCCTCGGGGCTCCGTGGATCCCTCGCCTGTCTTCAGAGGCTCCCGCCGGCGCCCATCCCGCCGCCCGCGCCGTCCCCTCCGCCGATCCCGCCGGGCGAGCCTTCGCCCTCGCCCGTGCTCCAGGTCGGCATCTCGAGGTACGCGGCGGCCCGATGCTCCGCCGCGCCGTCGACGTAGCCGAGGAGGCCCTCGAGCGTCCGCCCGTGGCAGCGCGCGTCGGTCGACGGGAAATGATAGACGCCGGACGGATAGCGACTGCCGCGGCATCGGTAGAGAGGAACACCTGCGGCCGCGTTCAGGTATCCGAGGACGCCGAGGCGCGCGTGCCCTTCGCACGACGGATCGTGCGACGGCATCAGACCTCCGCTCGTCCAGCACGCGAAGAGCGCGATCTCTCCCGTCGCTCGGATCGAAAAGCGCGCCTCCTCCACCATCCCGTCCGGCGCCTTGCCGATCGTCGTCCAGATGCGTCCGTCGCCCGAGCTCCGCACGAGGGCGAGCGCCCCGCCCGCGGTCTCGTACCTGCCCTCGTCCACGCCGGCCGCGTCCTCCTCCTCCGGCGCGCACCCCAGCGCGAAGACGGCGAGAACGAGGACATGCATCCACCAGGCGAGCTTCTTCATCGACGGCCTCCACCCGCCGACGCAGCACCGCGCGTGCCGTTCGGTGGATCGCCGGAACTGCCCGTGATCGCTGCGCGCCTCCGACTTCGTGGACGACAGTCCACCAAGGCTCAGCGGAGGCTGAACCCCGTCGGGCCGAGCGCGAGGTAGACCGCGACGATCGTGACCAACATCACGCCCGCGACGAGGACGTAGCTGATCTTCGCCTGCGACGTGCTCCAGCCGTCGCCGTAGAACTTGCCCTTCGAGCGCTTGCGGAGCTTCCGCTGCACCGACGCGAGGAGCTCCGCGTCCTTCGACGGCGCCGGGAGGTCGTCGTCGACCTTCGCGAGCGAGCGCTTGAGGAGCGACGACATCGCGCCCGCGCCCTCCTCGGCCTCGAGCGCGGCGAGCTCCTCCTCCGTCAGGTCCCGATCTTCCGCTTCGCTGCTCATCCGACCTTCTCGCCGAGCTCCTTCTCGACCATCTCTTTCAACTGCGCGCGCGCGCGGAAGATCCTGCTCTTGACTGTACCAGCCGCGAGGCCCGTGATCTGCTCGATCTCCTCGTAGCTGAGCTCCTCCACGTCGCGGAGGATGAGGCACTCGCGGAACGTCGGATCGATCTTCTGGATCGCGTCCTGGACGATCTTCTCGACCTGCTTGCCGCCGAGCGCCTCGTCGGGGCGCTCGATGACGGCGACGTTCGCGCGCCGCGCCTCGCCGAGCGGCACGCGCTCCGCGATCGCCTCGAGCTCGTCCTGCTCGCCGGCGTGACGCACGCGGAGGTACTTCGTGCGGTTCTTACAGAGGTTGACCGCGATGCGGTAGATCCACGTCGACAGCTTCGACTCGCCGCGGAACGTGGAGATCGCCTTGAAGACCTGGACGAAGACCTCCTGCGTGAGGTCCTCCGCCTCCGCTTTGTTCCCGAGCATGCGGAGGACGAGCGCGGAGACGCGCCGCCCGTAGGTGCTCACGAGCTCGTTGAACGCACGCTCGTCGCGCGCGACGAGGCGCTCGATCAGCTTCGCTTCGAGCTCGTCCGGGAGCGCCACGTCGGGCCATGGTGAACTAGGTTCGGGTTCGAGTGCAAAGTCCTCTTCGCTCCAGAGGTCAGAAGGAGAATCCGAAGCTGCGGCGAACACCTCGCTGACGGAGACAGAGCCGCGGAGGGAAAGTTCCACCGGCAAATTTCCCCATCCGTCGATGTTGCTTTTGGAGAGGTCGCCATGGCGCTAATTGTGGGACCATGCATGCAAGGCGCACGGCGCGAGATGCCTTCCTGTCCTCCCACGAGGACGACGGCTTCTTCGCGCCCCGCCGCGGCGACATCGTCCTCCGGACCCACGCCGCCGCGCGCGTCTTCGCCGATCGTCTGAACCGCCGCCCCGGCGCCAAGCAGACGCTCCAGGCCTCCGAGCTCGCGGCGCTGTCGCTCCTCCACGAGATGATGCACGCCGTCATCGAGCGCTACCGCGTCCGCTTCCCCGACAGCTTCACGCGCCTGATGAAGGTGCTCGACGCGGCGATGGGCGAGCAGGCGAAGGTGGTCCTCGTCGACTTCGTCGCCGCGTTCCCGCCGCCGATCGTCTACCGCGGCTTCAAGCGCGAGAACGACTACACGCCGGCGCGCTGGCTCGAGCGCGCGGGCCCCGACATCCGCACCGAGATCGACGAGGAGCTCCTCCTCTTGTGGGTGACGAGCCAGAACGAGGCGTACGCGCCGATCGCGGACGTCGTCGGCGACGCGGGGCTCGGCCTCCGGTACCGCACGTTCATCGGCGCCGCGCGGCAGTTCTTCGAGACGGAGCCCGCCTTCGGACCGAACGGCGAGACGCTGCTGGAGCTCCTGCTCGAGCCCGGCGGCCACGGCAGCATCTGGGAGCAGCTCGACTGGGTCGACCAGGAGTGGACCGAGACGCTCGGGATGTCGGACCACCCGTCGTTCCAGAAGCGCGGCGGCGTCGAGGACCTGAAGAAGGACGAAGGCCGCTGGTTCACGAAGGGCGGCCCCGGTCCGGGCGAGCCGCTGCTCGAGGCGATGCGCTTCGGGAGGAAGGGCGAAGAGAAGGCGCAGTTCAGCCCCGACCTGAACTGGATGCCCCAGGTCGTCCTCATCGCGAAGAGCGTCTACGTCTGGCTCGATCAGCTCTCGAAGAAGTACGAGCGCGAGATCCGCCGCCTCGACCAGATCCCCGACGAGGAGCTCGACATCCTCCGCGCGCGCGGCATCACCGGCCTCTGGCTCATCGGCCTCTTCGAGCGATCGAACGCGTCGCGTCGCGTCAAGCAGATGCGCGGCGACACGGAGGCGCTCGCGAGCGCGTACTCGCTCTACGGCTACGACATCGCGCACGAGCTCGGCGGCGTGCCGGCGTGGCGGAACCTCCGCGATCGCGCGTGGGTGCGCGGCGTCCGCCTCGCGGCGGACATGGTCCCGAACCACGTCGGCGTCGACGGCCAGTGGGTGATGAACCACCCCGACTGGTTCCTCCAGGCGAAGCGCCCGCCGTACCCGAACTACCGCTACGGCGGCCCCGACCTCTCGAGCGATCCGCGCGCGTCGGTCCAGATCGAGGACGGCTACTGGAGCATGACCGACGCGGCGGTGACGTTCCGGCGCGTCGACCGCCACACCGGCGAGGAGCGCTTCATCTACCACGGCAACGACGGCACGAGCATGCCGTGGAACGACACCGCCCAGCTCGACTACACGAACCCGGAGGTCCGGCGCGCGGTCATCGAGACGATCCTCCACGTCGCGGGCATGTTCCCGATCATCCGCTTCGACGCGGCGATGACGCTCGCGAAGAAGCACGTCCAGCGGCTCTGGTTCCCGCTCCCGGGGCAGGGGGCGGGGGCGATCCCGTCGCGCGCGGACTACTCCATGACGGAGGAGGAGTTCGACGCCGCGATCCCGATCGAGTTCTGGCGCGAGGTCGTGGACACCTGCGCCCAGCGCGCGCCGGACACGCTCCTCCTCGCGGAGGCGTTCTGGATGATGGAGGGCTACTTCGTCCGCACGCTCGGGATGCACCGTGTCTACAACTCCGCCTTCATGAACATGCTCAAGCGGGAGGAGAACCAGAAGTACCGCGAGACGATCACGAACGTCCTCGACTTCGATCCGGAGATCCTGAAGCGCTTCGTCAACTTCATGAACAACCCGGACGAGGACACCGCGATCTCGCAGTTCGGTGACGGGGACAAGTACTTCGGCGTCTGCGCGATGATGGCGACGCTGCCCGGCCTCCCGATGATCGGCCACGGCCAGATCGAGGGCTTCCGCGAGAAGTACGGGATGGAGTACGCGCGCGCGAAGTTCGACGAGTGGATCAACGGCCACCTCGTCGCGCGGCACGAGAAGGAGATCTTCCCGCTCCTCCATCGTCGCTGGATGTTCAGCGGCGTCGACCACTTCGCGATCTACGACTTCGACGTCGGCGGCGTCGTCGACGAGGACGTCTTCGCGTACTCGAACGGCGCCGGCGCCGCGCGCGCGCTCGTCATCTTCCACAACCGCCAGAAGATGACGCGCGGCCTCATCAAGCGGAGCACCCACCGCGAGCACCTCGCGAACGAGCTCGGCGTCGATCCGACGGCCGGAGAGTGGCTCGTCGTCCGCGACGTCCCGCACGGCCTCGAGTACCTCTACAGCGTCGCCGACCTCGTCGTGAACGGCATCCCGTGGCAGCTCGGGCCGTACGAGTACCACGTGCTCTCGGACTTCCGGCAGGTCGAGGCCTCGCTCGATCTCCCCTACGATCGGCTCGCGCTCGAGCTGAACGGCGAGGGCGTGCCCGACGTCGACTTCGCCGCGCGCGAGCTCTACCTCCGCCCCCTCCACGCGCCGCTGCGCGAAGCGTGCGGCAAGGGCCACACCGGCTACCTCGCGGCGCAGCTCGACGCGCCGGACGACGCCGCCGCGCGCGCGTCGATCGAGGAGAAGCTCGGTCACTTCGCGGACGGCCTCGAGTGGATGCTCTCCCGCCGCGCCGGTCGCGACGTCACGCTCGATCGCGCCGCCGCGCTCCAGGCCGCCGGCGATCGCTTCGCGAAGCTCCACGCCTTCGCGCGCGCGAAGGTCCCGCCGGACGACCAAGCGCTGCCGGCGAGCGAGCGCGCCGCGACGGTGATGCACGTCGACATGCTCCTCGCGGCGATCCACGTCGAGGCGGCGATCGAGCTCCTCGCGGAGGCGGACCGCGCGGTGGCGATCGCGATGTACCTTCCCGCGCCGCTGCCGCTGCCGATCCGGCCCGATCCGTCGCGGCCGAAGTTCCCGATCTCGTCGCGGCGTCTCCTCGACTCGTCGCGGAAGCTCCTCGAGTCGCAGCCGGCGCTCGAGGAGCCTGCGATCGTGGACGAGGTCCCGCCCGCGTCGGCGTCCGCAGCCGAGACGCTCCCGGACCTCGAGGCGGAGAGATCGGCGCCGGAGCTCCCGGCCGAGGTCGAGCCGATCGCGGAGGCGGCGAGCGTCACCGCCGCCGCCGTCGGCGCGGGCGCGCTCTCGAACGAGGCGAGCACGGCGGTCGGCGCGGTGGAGCCCACCGAAGCGGCGGCGGAGACGAGCGCGGCGGTCGGCGCGGTGGAGCCGCCGGAAGCGGCGGCCGAGGCGAGCACCGCGGTCGGCGCGGTGGAGCCGCCGGAAGCGGCGGCCGAAGCGAGCGCGGCGGTCGGCGCGCCGCACGCCGAGGCGACGTCCGAGTCGAAGAAGCCGTCGTCGCCGGCGGCGTTGCAAGCGCCCGTGCCGCCGTCGTCGGCGACGCGGGAGGGGCTCATCGCCGAGTGGCAGCTCGCGAACCCGGTCGTCGCGGGGTTCGCGACGATCGCCGGCGAAGACGAGGCGCGCCGTCGCGCCGCGATCGTGATCCTCGGCGCGACGCTGCCGTCGTCGTCGCTCGCGTCGTCGCTGCGGCTCGCGCTCGGCACGAAGCGCGGTCGTCAGCTCATGAACGTGCACGAGGCGAACGGCGTCTTCTGGCTCACGCAGGAGCGCTACGAAGAGCTCGCGCGATTCCTCGGCGAGCGCGAGGCCGCCAACGGCTCGCTGACCCCGGCCGAGGCGGACGCGCGTTTGCAAGAGGTCGTCGACGTCGCCGTCCGCGAAGGCTTCAAGGCGCAGGAGATCGCGTGGTCCCTCGACGCCGTCATCGCGGCGGGCCGCTGAGCGAGACTACGCGCACTGGCGCGAGCGGTATCAACGCCGGTTCTTGTCGACGACGGCGAACGCGATGAGGACGAAGGCGGCGAGGCGGACGAGGTAGACGTACGGCTGGCTCTCGCGGCCGAACGCGACGAGCACGAGCATCGCGCGGTTGAGCGCCATGCCGACGAAGGCGATCGCGAAGAGGACGAAGAGCCGGTCGCGCGTCTCGCGCCAGAACCGGAGGAAGTAGGCGGCGGCGATGAGGAACGCCATCGTCGAGCCGCCGGTGATGAAGGCGTGGAGCACGTTCGTCATCGCGTCCCCTCGTTCCGCCAGACGAGACCGACGAGCAGCGCGACGACCGACGCGAGCGACGAGGCGTCGCGATAGATGATGAGGCTCACCGTGTCCTCGGTGAACAGCTCGTCGACCACGAGCAGCACGTTGTTGAAGAAGAGCCCCGCGAAGCAGATCGTGCTCCACAAGAGGAGCTGCGACTTGCTCTCGCGGTACGCGCGGAGCAGGAGGAGTGCGCAGACGAGGCTCGTCAGCGCACACAAGCCATATACGGCGTCACGCATCTCCGTCCCCCTTCTTGTTGCCCCGGATCAAGAATGCGTTGGCGAAGGCACGGACGGGATCTTTTCCGTCCCGTGAGATGAGCGCAGCCACGACGTCGCTGCGGCGCAATCGGTTCAGGTCGGCGACCTCGCGGAGGACTTCGTCGATCGCGGGGCTGATCGGCTTGTACGCATACAGGAGGTCGTTGCCGATGCTCACCGTGAGGAAGCCACGTCCACACAGGATCGCCAGGTCCTGCTCGACGCTCGCGGTCGGCAGCTTCAGCGCTGCAGCGAGCGTGCGCGCGGTGAAGGTGTGCGTCGGGTCGGATCGAAGATGGAGAAGGACGTCTAGCCGTTCGACCGATTCGATCGAAGACGTGAGGAGCCGTGCCACATGCTCGGGTATCTTCTCCGACACGTATTCGGTTTGAGCTTCAACGAAGCGGGCGCTCTTCGGAAGAGGAGGTTTGTCGCAGAACGCTGCGGGCGTGTTGCCCTCCTCATCTACTTCTTCTTCATCTACTCGAACTGGGAGGACGAGCTCAGGATGCCGCCTGGCGTGAAGCGATCGAACGTGTCGCTGATGACCTGGCCGTCGTAGGCGGTGACGCGAAGCGTGAATTTTCCTTCACCGAAGCCGGATGCATCCGTCAGCGTGCCGTCGGTGCCGCGCTCGAGCGGGGTCCACGTCGACGCGGCGGCCTTCTTGACCTCCACCGTCTTCAGCGGGAGGCGCGCCCCGCGCACCCACAGGCTCGTCCAGTACGGGTTCGCCTCGGTCTGGAACTGATAGCGGAGCTTCTCGTTCGACGGCGCGCACTTCACGAGCGACCAGGTCATCCGCCGCGGGTACTCCCCGTCGAAGACCTGATCGAACGCCTTTTGGCTGAGATCGACGTCGTTGGGCCCGACCGTCTCGCCGGTCGTGATGACGCGCGCCGTGACCGACTTGCCGCGCGCGGTCTTGATCGTCACGCACGTATCGCAGAGCGCGCCGTTGCCGTTGAAGCGCAAGGCGAGGCCGGCGAGGAGGTCGCCGATGCTCGCCTCGACCTCGGGCGGGTAGGGCGCGCACGAGTTCCAGAACGAGCCGTGGAACGCGACCGGCCCGAGGTTGTAGTCGCCGGCGTGCTGCTCGCCGATCGCGGTCGCGACCGGCGCGGTCGAGAACCCACCCGAAGACGGCGACGCTCCGCAAGCGAGGAGCATCGCCGTCCCGAGGAGCACGCGCGCGTGAGCCACGTGCGCAGTATATCGCGCTCAGTTCGCCGGGCAGACGTCGAAGCCGGCGGCGACGGTGGCCTCCGCCGTCGTCGCGTCGATCGACTCGACGAACGCGATGAGGTCGGCGCGGTTCGTGCCGCTCGCCGGGTCGAAGTTCGGATTGCCCGCCGTCCAGTGCGCCTTGAAGCGATCGTCGGTGAAGAGCGCGGTGAGCGTCGCGGCCTGACCGTGATGCAGGTACGGCGCGCCGAGCGTCACGCCGTACAGCGACGGCACGTTGTAGCCGGTGAAGCCCTGCGCGCGCGGGTCCGCGCCGCCGCGCCGTTCGAGCGCCTCGGTCACGGTGACGTCGAGCGCGCCGCCGGCCTGGCGGACGCCGAACGTGCCGACGTCACGGATGACGCACGAGCCCTGACCGGGTGCGCGCGCCGTGTCGTCGGGCGCCGCCGCGCCGGCGGGCGGCGTCTGGGTGGAGATCTGCGTCGTGTTCTTCGTGAGGAACGGGCCGATGCCGGCCGCCGGCGTGACGCCGGGCGCCGGGAACGCGAGCGCGCCGAAGGTGGCGGTGCCCCCGTTGCTCGGGTTGTAGGGGCGGCGCGAGATCGTCCAGCCGCCGCCGCCGTGGCACTTCGAGCAGCCGCCCGTGTCGCCCTTGAAGAGATCAGCGCCGCGCTGGACCGCCCCCGCGTCGAGGAACTTCTTGCCCTGCGCGGGCACGATGCTCTTCACGTACTCGTTGATGTCGTCCCAGTCGGTGCGGCCGCATCGCTCCTGACCGGCCGGCGTGTCGCCGATGACGCCGTCGGCGAGGTCCTTGTTCGAGAGCTGGAGCCCGCCCGGGAGCACGCCCGCGTTCACGCGGCGGACCTCCTGGCCGAGCTGCCCGCAGCTGCCGGTCGGGGCGTTCGTGATCGCTCCCTTGCCGCCCGACGTGCCGCGCGTGTTCGCCTCGAAGTCGTGCATCTCGTCGATGATGCCGGTCCAGTTGAAGAAGCGCTGGCGGCCTGCGCCGGTCGCGCCGTGCGTGAACGAGCCGTCGAGCGACGTGCTCTGGCGCGGCCCGGCCGCGAACGTCCAGGTCACGTTGTCGCTGAGGCCGTCCGGGTGGCAGGAGCCGCACGACGACCACGCCTGGCCGTTCGCGGTCGGCTCCGCCGCGGCGGTGCCGTTTCCGGACCAGCGACCGCGGCCGGTGAAGAAGAAGTGGCGGCCGCGATCGATCGCGGTCGTCGCCGGCGCGGTCGACTCCTTCACGTCAGCGACGGACTGGCTCGTGAAGTCGAGGATCGCCATGCGGTGTGAGCCCCAGCAGTTGACGTAGCCCTTCTGGAGCTTTTCGCCGATCGCGATGCCGGTGGGGTTGTGGCACGCCTTGACGTCGGAGGCGGAGGGGTTGCCCTGGACGTCGATCTGCGCCGCCTGCGTCGCTCCGATCGAGAGCTCCGCGCCGCTGTAGTCGATGCGCTGGACGACGTCGGCGCCGCGCGACACCGCGTACGCGACCTTGAGGCCCGGCACGAAGTCGACGTCGACGACGTCGGCGAGGAAGAACTTGTTGCCGGCGATCGTCTTCTTCTGCACCGCTTGCGTGAGGTTCGCGGTGCCGTTCGCGCCGGTGACCTCCGCCTTGGTCGCGAGATCGCCGACGTGCATCACGGCGTAGAGGTTCTGATCGAAGCGGAGGGGGAGCGCCGGCGACGACGAGATCGACGGGACGAAGACCTGCGTGCCGTTGATCGCGACGGCGTGGAGCTGGTTCGGCTGCGTCTTCTCCTCGAACGTCGCGCCGTCGAGCGGCGCGGTGTCGTTCGTGAACGGCTGGAAGTCGATCTTGCCCTTGTCGCTGCCGTCGACGCCGAAGAGGCGCACGCGGCCGATGCGGCCGTCGTTTGCCGTCTCTTTGCCCGCGACGGGCTCGCCGAAGAACTCGGTGACGACCACGGTCTCGTCCGCCTCGTCGTCGTCGAGGTCGTTCGTGACCGCGATCGCGCGCGGGTTGCGCACCGCGCCGGCGATCGCGGTGCGCGTGCCGGCGGCGGTGTCGATGACGCTGACGCTGCCCTCCGCGAGCTCCGCGACGAAGAGCTTGGAGCCGCGCGGCGAGAGCGCGATGCCGGTCGGCTCCGAGCCGACGTTGATCGGCGCGCCGACCGCGGGCGTCGCCGTGTCGATGCCGGTGATCTTCACCACCGTCGCGGTGCCACGGTTCGCGACCCACGCCGTCTTGCTGTCGCTCGCGATGACGATCGCGGAAGGCGCGGCGCCGGTCCCGGTCTTCACGACCGAGAGGCGCGCGTTGTCACTCGTCTGGAAGAACGAGACGGAGCCATCCTCCGGGTTCACCATGCCGACGATCGCGTCGTCGTCGCTGATCGCGATCGTCCCCGACTTCGACGCGCGCTTCGCGGTGGCGCCGAGCGGCGGCGGCGTGACGACGTCCGAGCCCGAGTCCTCCGGCGGCGTGATGACGCTCGTGTCGGGCCCTGCGTCGTCGACCGGCGCGGCGGGGGGCGAATCGTCGTCACCGCAGCCACCCGCGAGACCCGCGAACACCGTCGCCGCGACGGTGGCGGACAACATGATACTGGATTTCAATTTCATATAAGAACCCTCCTTCGTACAAACTCGAAACCGCTCAAGCTACCACGGCTCACTACCGGTGCGTCGCCGGCGCGATTCGTTCACGAGCGGAGGTTTCGCCGGATCACGAGCGCCGAGACCACCGCGCCGATCGCGGCGACGCCGACCGCGACGAAGAGGAGGATCCACACCGCGCTCGAGTCGCGCTGCTGTCCGCCGGGCGGGCAATAGACGTAGGTGACGGGCTCGCTTTCGGTCGCCGCGCGCTCGCAGGTGATCTCGAGGCCGTCGCCGATCGCGAGGCC
The DNA here is from genome assembly GCA_019637155.1 of Labilithrix sp. NCBI lineage: Bacteria > Pseudomonadati > Myxococcota > Polyangiales > Labilitrichaceae > Labilithrix > Labilithrix sp. The sequence goes on from JAHBWE010000006.1 coordinate 237,750, forward strand.
CTGACATCCTCGATCGTCCGCCGCGCACGCGCGCCCGGCGCTCGAGCACTTCCGCTCGACGCTGCACGGGCTCACCGCCGTCGCTTCCCCTTCGGCGCCGGCTCGGGCGGGGGCGGGAGCGGATGGAGATCGATCGTGACGAGGATGCTGCGCTCGAACGTGATCGTCTCTTCGCGCGGCTCGTGGCCGGGGGCCTCGACGCGGATCGTGTGCTGGGCGGCGTCGCGCGGGCGCTTGCCGATCGCGGGGTTCGGGAGCGTCGCGCCGTCGACGATGATCTTCGCGTCCGCCGGCATCGCGCGGATCGTGTAGTCGATCTCCTCGATCTCCTCGGTCTCCTCGGGCTTCGGCGGCGGAGCCGGGGCCGGCGCGGGCTCGTCGATCTCGACCGCGGGCGGGGCCTGCTTCTTCGCGCGGAGCACGAGGAGGCCGCCGGCGGCGCCGGCGAGGAGCACGGTCCCGAGCGCGATCGACACGACGACGAGCGCGACGTTGCTCGTGCGCGGGGCGGGCGGCAGCGGAGCGGCGGCGGCGATCGACGCGGCGGCGGCGTGCACGACGGGCGCGCTCATCGTCTCCGGGCGCGGCGGCTGCACCGGAGTCCCGAGCCCGCGGTAGGTCTCGCCCGAGATGGCCGCGTTCGGGGGCCCGAACATCGAGCCCGGCGGGATCGTCTCCTGCGCGTCGACCGTGAAGCCGAACGGCAGCTTCTGGAGCGGCATCGTGTGCTCGTCCGTCGAGCCGAGGCGCCGGAAGCGGGCGAGCTGCTCCTCCACCGCGTGCGTGATCTTCGCGCGCGTCGAGGCGAAGACCTCCGCGACGTACGCGCCGACGTCGCGCGCGCTCGCGTCCTGCGTCGAGAGCAGCCACGCCTCGAGCTCGTCGGCCATCGCGTCCGCGGTCGGGTACCGATTCTCGCGCTCGTGCGCCATCGCGCGCGCGCAGATCTCGGCGAGCCGCGGCGGCGCCGACGGCGCGACGTGGAGCACGTGGGGGAGGCGTCCCTCCGCGAGCATCATCAGCTTGTCGTCGCCCTTGCGGAACAGGCGGCGGCGCGTGAGCGCCTCGTGGAGCATGACGCCGACCGAGAACACGTCGGCGCGGCGATCGACCTCCTCGCGGCACGCTTGCTCCGGCGCCATGTATTCGAGCTTGCCCTTGAAGTCCTCGGGCCGCGCCTCGGCCGCGAGCGCGGCCTTCGCGATGCCGAAGTCGAGCACCTTCACCCCGCCGGCCCACGCGATCATGACGTTCTGCGGTGAGACGTCGCGATGGACGACGTTGAGCGGCTTGCCGTCGAAGTCGCGGAGGTCGTGCGCGTAGTGGAGACCGCGCAGCGTGTCGACGAGGATGCGGAGGTGGAACGAGAGCGGGGGTGGCAGCGCGTCCTTCTTGCGTGCGACGCGCACGTAGGGGACGCCTTCGAGGAACTCCATCGCGATGAAGTGGAGGCCGGTCTTCTCGTCCGTGCCGACCTCGAGCGTCTGGACGACGTTCGGATGATTGAGCCGCGCGGCGAGGCGCGCCTCGTCCATGAACATCTTCACGAACGACGGGTCTTGCGCGAGGTCGGGGCGGAGCTGCTTGATGACGACGAGCTTCTCGAAGCCCACGTCCTGCGTCACCGCGAGGTACACGTCGGCCATCCCGCCCTCGGCGAGCATGCCGATGTACCGGTACTTCCCCACCCCTCGGATCGCCTCGCCCGTCGCGGGGACGACGCGGATGCTGGACAGGCTATTGGCGTTCACGCGTAGCGCCCGGAGCGTAGCACCCCGCCCCGCCGTGGGCGTTCTTGCCATGCAGGATTGCCCCGCTCTCCCCGCATATTTTCGAGGGTTCGCGGGCTTCGAGCCCGGAACACGCGTTGCACGATCCCGCCGCAGTGCTATGAGGCCCGCCATGAAGCTCGGCGCGTTGATGGTCGTGGTCTCCGCGATGGCCGCGTGCGCCCCCAAACCCGCGGCGCCCCCGACCTCGACCACACAGCTCACCTCCGCCGAAATCACCCCCGCCGAAGACGCCCCCAAGACCGGCAAGCCCCAGCTCGCAAAAGGCCTCGACGCCGCCATCGACGACGAAGCAAAGCCCTCGAAAGACTCCCCCCGCAAACCCGGCGGCGGCTTCAGCGGCTACAAGTAGAGCCACCCGAAAGGGGCCGGCGCCGGGCCCGCGAGTCGCGCGTCGCGGCCGCCAAGAACGTGGGCCGCGAGCGTCGCGGTCGGCCCGCCGAGCGTCGCGTCCAAAAGGGGCCCCAGAAGCGGCCGCGAATGCGGGCGCGAAGCGCCCCGAGCGCAAAGCGCGAGGGCCGTGTCTGGGGTGGGGGTGTCGGGGGCGAAGCCCCCGACGTTGAGTAGCCCCGTTTGCCTACGCGCTCTCTGCGATCCGGCGCGTCCGCACACGCACGGGCGACGGCGGCGGGAGCGAGTCGCGGTCGAGCGCGAGGGGGGAGCGATCGAGGTTCGCGGCGAGGTCGGCCGGATCGTCGTAGAGCGCGACCGCACCGGCGAGGTCCTGATCGCTCCAGTACCCGCCGCAGCGAAGCGCGATCGTGATCACGCCGGCTTTGTGCGCGGCCTCCACGTCGTACGGCGTGTCGCCGAGCATCACGGCCTCGTCCGGCTCGAGGCCGAGCCGTTCGAGCGCGACCTGGACGAGGTCGGCGTCCGGCTTCGAGCGATCGGCGTCGTCGGCGCAGATGACCTCGTCCATGAGGTCGGCCACGCCGGCGGCGCGGAGGAGATCGGCGATGTCCGCCGCGCTCGACGAGGAGACCGCGGCGCAGACCAGGCCGCGCGAACGAAGGAGGTCGACGAGCATGCGCGCCCCGTGAAACGGCCCGAGATCCGCGAGGTAGTGCGCCTTCAAGATGCTCGCGCGCAGCCTGGATACGGTCTTTCCCTGCGGCGACTCGTGATCGATGCGCGCGACCTCGGCGAGGAGCTTGTCGCCGCCCATGCCGATTTTCGATCGCACCATCTCGAAGGGCACGTCGTGGCCGTGGCCACGCAGCGCCTCGACCCATGCGTGCGCATGCGCGTCGTTGCTCTCGAGAAGCGTCCCGTCGACGTCGAACAGTACCGCTCGGACCCGCATGCTCCCTCTCCTGTCGTTTCACGGAATGCAGCGGTCGTGCCTGAGAGAGCTCGAGCGTCGGGGATCGCCGACACCGTTTGTCGGCAAAACGCGACGGTTTCGCGGGTTTGTCTCGAAAAACAACGAAGAAATCGCCGGTTACGTCATTGCCGGACGGCATGATTCGTGGTGAGTAACCGCGTCCTTCTCGGAGGGGACGCGCATGTCTTCGTCTGCCGCTCATCCGGCGCCTGCTCATCGCCTCTACCGGTGGATTCAGTCCGACCGGAACGACATGCTGCTCGTCTTCCTTTACGCCGTCGCGTCGAGCATCGTCGCGTTGACGATCCCCGTGACCGTGCAGGCGATGGTCAACACCGTCGCGTTCGGCACCGTCATCCAGCCCGTCGTCGTCCTCGCGTTCCTCGTGTTCGCCGGCCTCGCGACCGCGGCGCTCTTTCGCGCGCTCCAGGCGCGGCTCGTCGAGACGATCCAGGAGCGCCTCTTCGCGCGCACCGCGCTCCAGCTGAGCCACCGCCTCCCGCGCGTCGACGCCACCGCCCACGAAGACGCGCACGGCCCCGAGCTCGTGAACCGCTTCTTCGACGTCGTCACGATCCAGAAGTCGGGCTCGACGCTCCTCGTCGACGGGAGCGCGCTCGCGCTGCAGACGCTCGTCGGGATGATCGTCCTCGCGTTCTATCACCCGTTCTTGCTCGCGTTCGACGTGCTCCTCGTCCTCGCGATGTTGTTCGTCTTCCTCTGGCTCGGCCGCGGCGCCGAGCGCACCGCGATCGTCGAGTCGAAGGCGAAGTACCAGACCGCGGCGTGGCTCCAGGAGATGATGCGGCACCCGCTGATGTTCAAGGGGACCGGCGGCGAGCGCTTCGCGGTGAGCCGGACCTACGAGCTCACGCAGGAGTACCTGACCACGCGCCGCGCGCACTTCCGCGTGCTCTTCCGCCAGCACGTCGGGGCGCTCGGGTTCCAGGTCGTCTTCTCGTCGCTCCTCATCGCGATCGGCGGCATCCTCGTCATGAACAAGCAGCTCACGCTCGGCCAGCTCGTCGCCGCGGAGCTCATCGTCTCCGGCGTGCTCGCCGGCTTCTCCAAGGTCGGCAAGCAGCTCGAGAGCCTCTACGACATGCTCGCCGGCTTCGACAAGCTGGGGCACCTCCTCGAGCTGCCGCAGGAGACGGGCGGCAAGAGCACCTTCCTCGATCGCTACACCGGGCCGGCTTCGGTCACGGTGCGCGACGTCACCTTCGCCTACCCGGGACGGCGGCTCCTCGAGGGCGCGTCGCTCGAGCTCCGCGCGGGCGAGCGGATCGCGCTCACCGGCGCGAACGGGTCCGGCAAGAGCTCGCTCATGAACCTGTTCTACGGACTCCGCCCTCCGCAGAGCGGCGTGATCGAGATCGACGGCGAGCCGATCCCGACCGTGTCGGTGAAGTCGCTCCGCACGCACGTCGCGATGGTCCGCGGGATCGAGATCTTCGAGGGCACGATCCTCGAGAACGTCATCGCGGGCCGCCCCGAGGTCACCCCCGACGACGCGCGCATCGCGCTCGAGGCGGTGGAGCTCTGGAACGAGGTGAAGCAGTTCCCGCAAGGCGTCGATACGCCGCTCACGTCGTACGGCGCGGGGCTCTCGCTCGGTCAGGCGCGCAAGCTCGTCATCGCGCGCGCGGTCGTCGCGAAGCCGCGGCTGCTCCTCCTCGACGAGTCGCTCGACGACCTCGACGCGCGCACGCGCGAGCGCGTCGCGGGCTACCTCTTCGCGCGCGAGCGCCCGTGGACGATCGTGGTCACGACGCACGACACCGCCACGCTGCGGTACTGCACGCGCACGATCGTGCTCCAAGACGGGCAGCTCCTCGACGGAGGCCGCCCGTGATCCCGCTCTCGTACGACGACGGCCCGGAGGTCGATCGCGATCTCGGGCGGCTCGGTCTCCAGCCGCGCGCGCGCGCCTCGCTGGTCCTCTCCCGCATCATCATCGGGGCGCTCGTGCTCTTCGTCGTGCTCCTCGTGTTCGTGCCGTGGCAGCAGTCGGTCGACGGCGCGGGCCGCGTCATCGCCTACGCGCCGCAAGAGCGGCAGCAGTTCATCGAGGCGCCGATCGAAGGGCGCGTCGTCTCCTGGAACGTCCAGGAGGGCATGAAGGTCAAGAAGGGCGACGTGCTCTGCGAGATGACGGACAACGATCCGCTCGTCCTCTCGCGCATCCAGACCGAGATCGACAGCCTGAAGCAGCGCATCGCGGCGGCGCGCGCGCGCGCGGAGAGCATCGAGAGCCGCATCCAGGAGCTCGAGGCGGCGCGGAAGAGCGCGCTCGACGCCGCGGGCGCGCGCGTGTCGATGGCGAAGAACCGCATCTCGCAGGCGCAGCAGGCGGTCGAGGCGGCGGACACCGCGCTCAAGACGAGCGAGCTGAACTACGAACGGCAGAAGGCGCTCTTCGGCGAGGGCCTCTCGTCGAAGCGGCAGGCCGAGCTCGCCGAGCTCGATCTCGTGAAGACGCGCACCGAGGCCGAGCGCGCGCGCGCGGCGCTCCTCGCGGCGCGGAGCGAGGAGGCGGCCCTCAGCTCCGACCAGCTCAAGGTGATGGCAGACGTCGGCGCGACGATCAACGACGCGCACGCCGGCCGCGCCTCCGCGCTCTCCGACGAGGCGACCGCGAGCGCGGAGCTCGCGCGCACGGAGGGCCGTCTCGCTCGGCAGCAGACCCAGCGCGTCACCGCGCCTCGCGACGGCGTCGTGCTCAGCGTGATCGCGCGGCAAGGCGGCGAGCTCCTCAAGGCGGGGCAGCCGCTCCTCTCCTTCGTCCCCGACACCGACGTGCGCGCGGTGGAGCTCTGGATGTCCGGCAACGACATCCCGCTGATCACGGAGGGCCGTCACGTCCGCATGCAGTTCGAGGGATGGCCGGCGATCCAGTTCACCGGCTGGCCCTCGGTCGCGGTCGGTACCTTCGGCGGGCGCGTCGCGTGGGTCGACGCCGCCGACAACGGGCAGGGGAAGTTCCGCATCGTCGTCGTGCCCGACGACGGCGAGCCGTGGCCGAGCGGCGTGTACCTCCGTCAGGGGACGCGCGTGAACGGGTGGGTCCTCCTGAACCGCGTGCGCCTCGGCTACGAGCTCTGGCGCCAGATGAACGGATTCCCGCCTGCGGTCGCGAACACCGCGCCGGAGAAGAAGAGCGGCAAATGAAGCGCGCGCCGATCGCCCTCGTCCTCGTCCTCGTCCTCGCGAACGCCCGCGTCTTCGCGCAGACCACGCCCTCGGGAGACGCGCCGAACTCACCGCGCCCGGGCGGCAACTCACCGCTCGAGCCGCGGCCGGCGGGGGACTCGCCGCTCGAGCCGCGGCCGGCGGGGCGAACGACGGGCGAGCCGCGTCCGGGCGGGACCGCGCCGCTCGAAGGCGACGGCGTGCACGGTCCCTCGCGCGACACGCCGCTGCCGCGTCCGGCCGACGCCGAGTCGTGGCGCTCGCTGCCGAGCGGCCCCGGCATGGTGCAGCCCGGCGCCGTGCCGGCGGGGAGCGGACCGCGCTCGCCGAGCGGCGCGCCGGTACCGCGCACGCCCGGTCAGCCGGCGACGGGCGACGAGGCGCTCGACCTCCCCGCCACGCCGCGCCCGGTCGTCACGCTCGTTCCCCCGCCGCAGGCGAACACGCCGCTCCTCCTCTCGGAGGTGCTCGCGAGCGTGTCGTCGCGCTTTCCGCTCCTGCTCGCGGAGATGCAGAGCATCACCGCCGCGGACGGCGAGCAGCTCTCGGCCGCGGGCTCGTTCGATCCGAAGTGGCGGACGAAGGCGAGCCTCTTCCCGCTCGGCTACTACCAGTACGGCACCGTCGACAGCTACGTCGAGCAGCCGCTGTACTGGCGCGGCCTCTCGGTGTTCGGCGGCTACCGCATCGGCCAGGGCAAGTTCCCGATCTACTACGACGGCTACCGCACGAACGACCTCGGCGAGGCGCGCGCGGGCGTGCTCGTCCCGCTCCTCCGCGGCGGCGCGACGGACGAGGAGCGCGCGAAGCTCTGGAAGGCGGAGGCCGGCGTCGTCGCGGCGAAGCAGGGCTTCATCGCGACGCAGCTCGATATGCAGCGCAGCGCCGCGTACAAGTACTGGGACTGGGTCGCGGCCGCGAAGAAGCTCGCGATCGCGAAGCAGCTCCTCGATCGCGCGGTCGAGCGGAACACCGCGCTCACGATGCGCGTGCAGCGCGGGGACGCCGCCGCGATCGAGATCACCGACAACGCCCGCACGATCGTGCAGCGCGAGCAGCAGGTCGTCTCGGCGGAGCGTTATCTCACCGCCACGCGGCTCGCGCTCTCGCTCTACCTCCGCGACGAGCGCGGCGATCCCGTCATCCCGTCGCCGGAGCGCGTGCCCCCCGACCTCCCGGAGCCGACGCCGATCGACGCGGCCACGCTCGAGCGCGACCTCTCGACCGCGATGTCGCGGCGCCCCGAGATGAAGCAATACGAGGCGAAGCGGCGGCAATACGAGGTCGAGCGCGACCTCGCGCAGAACGAGCGCTGGCCCGCGCTCAACGTGATGCTCGCGGGCGCGAAGCAGTTCGGCGAGGGCTACCCCGAGCGCCAGCCGGCCGCGCTCGAGGCGGGCGTCTTCCTCGACATCCCGCTCCGCACGCGCAAGGCCGACGGCCGCGCGCGCGCGGCGAACGCGCGCTTCCTCGAGTATGACCTCGAGCTCCGCTACGCGCGCGACAAGATCACGGTGGAGGTCCGCGACGCGGCCGCGGGGGCGGACGCGGCGACGCAGCGCCTCGGCCTCGCGCGCCGCGAGCTCCAGCTCGCGCGTCAGCTCGAGCAAGCGGAGCGCCAGCGCTTCGACCTCGGCGACAGCAACGTCCTCTTCGTGAACATCCGCGAGCAAGGCACGTTCGAAGCAGCGACACGCGAGCTCGACGCGCTCTTCGACCACCAGAAGGCGCTCGCGCTCTACCGCGCGGTCCTCGGCGGTCCGCTTTGACGTTCGAGAGGGCTCTGCCCTCTCGAGCTCTCCCACCGGGGGCCGTCGCGCGGGGACGCGCTCCGCGCCCCCGGGCCCCCCGAGAGGGTGCTCCCAGGCGTTGGGTCGAGTCGAGCCTGTCCGGGCTTGGGCTTAGACCTTGTTGCAGCGTTTGGAGAGGAGGGTGCTTGCTAGGGTGCGGACGTCGTCTGGGATCGAGCGGCCGTGGGCGAGGCGGGGGAGCTGTTTGCACGTCGAGGTCAGCTCGTCGGGGCGGATCGCGTCGGAGTCGAGGACGCGGAGGACGCTCGCGCGGACGCGCGGGGTCGCGAGCAGCGCGCGCGAGAGGACGGGATCGAGCGTGACCTCGCACCGCGCGGTGGAGGCCGCGAGCGCGGGCTCGAGCGGGACGATGCTCTCGCGCGAGGAGCCGAACACGCGCTCCCAGAGGTGCGAGAGCTTGGTGCACTCGAGCGTGCTCGCGGCGCTCGCGACGAGCTCGGGCTCGCCGGCGTCGCCGAGCCAATCGAGGACGCGGCGGTCGAGCGTCGCGTGGTCGAGCAGCGCCTGCTGGCACGCCGGCGCGAGGCGAGACTCCGGCTGCGCCTTCATCAGCACGAGGCGGGAATCCTCCGAGGCGTCGGCGCCGCCGAGGCCCGTGCACGTCGCGTCGCGCGTGGCGGGCGCGTCGACCAAGCGGAGGAGCGCCGCCTGCGACGAAGAACCGAGGCTCGCGAGCAGCGCGGCCGCGGCGGTCTTTGCGGGGCCGTTGGCCGCGCCTACCGCGAGCTCGACGTCGTGGACGAACGGATCGACACGCGGGTCACGCTTGGGCAGCTCCGCCACGACGAGCGGGATGTCGGCCGGCAGCGCGAGCCCGGCGCGAAGGACGCGGCCGCCCCACGCGCCGCCGCGCGTGTGCGCCTGCCACGCGGCGTGATAGACGTCCGCGTTCCCGGTCCGGCTCGCGAGGCGCGCCGCGGCGTGCGGGTCGTGATCGGCGAGGCGGCCCATCGCCTCGAAGCTCTCGCGGCCCTCGTGTTTCTCGAGCCAGGCCACGTCGCGACGGGCCTCGGCCTCGGCGACGCTGGCCGGCTCGCACGCGACGAGAGCCAGGAGGGCAAGGACCGCGACCGACCGCACGGCCAAGGCTATAGCAACTCCAACGTGAGTTCCGCTGTCGCAAATCTCATCGCCCCCCATTCGATGCCGGAGGGCGCTACGGCGATGCGCCCCACGGAACGCGGTTTGCTCCATGGCAGGCATGAACGCGATTGATCTACTGAAACAACAGCACAAGAAGACCACGGCGGCGCTCGAGAAGGCGCACGAGAGCGGTGCTGCGCCGGCGGAGCTCAAGAAGATGGCGGACGAGCTCGTCGCGCACATGGTGATCGAGGAGCATATTTTCTACCCCCGCGTGAAACAGCTCATGAAGAGCATGATCAACGAGTCCTTCGAGGAGCACGCGGTCGCGCGCTTCGAGCTGGCGCGCCTCCTCCAGGCGAGCGGCGAGGACAAGAAGACGCGCGCCCTCGTCCTGAAGGAGCTCCTCGAGCATCACATCGAAGAAGAGGAGAAGGAGATGTTCCCGAAGGTGAAGAGGGACATCCCCGCCGCCGAGCTCGACGCGCTCGGCGTGAAGATGCACGCGGCCTTCGAGACCGCGGTCGCGAAGGGCCTCGAGGCCTTCTTCCAGCCTTCGCGCCCCGCGCGTCGCACCGGCACCAACGGCGCGACCGCAGCCCACGCGCGCTGAGCGGAGCGCGGCCTCGCCGTCGCCCGCTACCAGCGCCAGCGCTTCTTCCGCTTTCGGCGCGGCGCGTTCGGCTGGCGGGGCGCCGGCTTCTTCGCGGCGGGGCGTACCGTCGGGTGGTGCGGGCGCGCCTTCGCCGCGGTCGCGTCGGGCGCGGCGTCGGGCGCCGTGTCGCTCGCCGCGGCGTCGAGCTCGTCGTCGTCGTCTTCGTCGTCGTCCCCTGCGTCGTCGTCGTCGCCGGCGTCTTCGAGGTCCTCCACCGGCGGGGAGGGAGCGGGCACGGCGGACACCTCCGCCTCCGCCTCCGTGACGACGTTCGCGATCGGCGTCGGCTCCGCGGGTGGAGGGACGATCGCGGAGCGGTTCTGGATGAGCACGAACCCGATCGCGGCGGCGACGACGAAGACGACGACGGCGCGGAGCCAGCCGCGGCCACGCTTCCCTTCGACCGCCGCGCGCATCGCCGCGGAGCGCGGGCCGGTCACGTCGGCGCTCGGCTCGTCGAACGCGCTCGGCCGCGTCGCGACCTCCTTCGTCGTCTCGAGCGGCGCCTCGGCGGGCACGGTGGGGCGATGCGCGAACGACGCCGACGGCGGGCGCATCGACGAGCTCGCGACGATGTTCACCGTCGACGGCTCCGCGCTCGGGAGCGCGAGCGCGGCGCGGACCTCCTCGCGCATCGCGGTCGCGGACGCGTAGCGGTCGTCGCGATCGAACGCGAGCGCGCGATCGACGATGGCGGCGAAGCGGTCCGACGCGTCGGGCGCGACGGTCTTGAGCTTCGGCGCCGGCGTCGTCGCCATGCGGACGACGAGGCCGAGCGTGTGCGCGGCGTCGTGGATGCGCTTGTTGCTCGAGAGCTGGAAGAGGATCGAGCCGAGCGCGTAGAGGTCCGTGCGCCCGTCGATCTTGTCGGCGAGGCCCGCCGCCTGCTCGGGGGACATGTACGTCGGCGTTCCGAACGCGACGCCCGCGTCGGGCTGCTCCTTCGCCTCGGAGAGACGCGCGAGCCCGAAGTCGAGGACCTTGATCTGCATCCCGGTCGCGTGATCGGGATCCCGCACCAGGAAGAGGTTGTCCGGCTTGAGGTCGCGGTGCACGACGCCGTTCGCGTGCGCGGCCTCGAGCACGGCGAGCACGCCGTCGGCGACCTCGAGGAGGTCACGCTCCGTGAGCGGCGGTCCCTTCGCGAAGCGCTCCTGGAGCGACTCGCCCTCGAGCAGCTCCATCACGAGGTAGGCGAGGCCCGCGTCCGCGCCCTTGTCGATGACGTCGTCGTCGAGGACCTTCACCGCGCCGGGGTGCTCGACCTTGTTCGCGGCGTAGCCCTCGCGGAGGAAGCGCTCGCGGAGGACGGGCGTCTCCTTCACCGGCGAGAAGACCTTCACCGCGGCGCGCGCGCCGTTCCGATGGCGCGCCGCGTACACCGCGCCCATGCCGCCGACGCCGATGAGCCGCTCGAGCGTCCACTTGTCGTGGAGCACCGAGCCCACGCGGGCGCGGTCGGATTCACGGATCGTGCGCGGCTCCACCAGGAGGGAACTCTAGTCGCACTTGGCGAGCACGCGAGCTGCAACGCGCCGCTGGTGATGCGACGTCCGTTCCCCTTCGTGCTTGTCCCCGCTTTCGCTTGGTTCTTCGCCTGCAGCTCGGAGCCCGGAAATAGCGGCCCTTCCGCGTCCTCGTCCCCGAGCGACCCCTCGCGAACGGCCGAGGCAAGTCGCGACGCTGGGACGGGCACGTCCAGCTCGGGTCACACCGCGAGCGACGGCAGCCCGGTCGTGATCGGCGACGCGACGACGCCGGGCCAGAACGACGGCGACGCCACGACCGACCCGCCGCCGAGCGGCCCCCCTGCGGTCCAGTACATCGGCCGCTTCGACACGCGCGACCCGGCCGGTCCGAAGTGCGCGTGGCCCGGCTGCCGGATCATCGCGCGCTTCAGCGGCACGAAGGTGTCGGCGCGCTTCAACGAGATCAACTACACGTGGATGGAAGGCACGCCGAGCGAGTGGGACGTCGTCGTCGACGGCGCGATCACGCACAAGCTCGTCACGCCGACCGGCACCCACGACTTCGTCCTCGCGGAGGACCTCCCGCCGGGCGATCACAAGATCGAGCTCTACAAGCGCTCGGAGGCGCAGAACGGCATCACGCAGTTCCTCGGCTACGACTTCGCGGGCGGGACGCTCCTCTCGCCGCCGGCGCGGAAGACGCGGCGGATCGAGATCATCGGCGACTCGCAGCCCGCCGGCTTCGGGATGGAGGGCGTCGGCCTCGGCCCCGACTGCCCCGGCACCGACTGGGCCGCGCGCTGGGAGAACTTCCACAAGTCGGTGGGCACGCTGATGGCGAAGGACCTGAACGCGGAGATCGCGGGCACCTGCTACTCGGGCAAGGGCGTCTTCAAGAACATCTGGCACCCGGACAAGGAGCCGATGCCGATGCTCTTCCTGCGCGCCGATCCGATCGATCCGCGGAGCACGTGGGACCACTCGCAGTTCGTCCCCGCGGCGGTGATCGTCATGCTCGGCGGCAACGACTTCGCGGTCGGCCAGCCCTACGACGAAGGGCCCGCCACGCTCGCGCAGTTTTCCGACGCGTACGAGCAGTTCGCGAAGGACATCCGCGCGAAGTACCCCGACACCCATCTCTTCCTCGTCGTGTCGCCGTCGACGAACGACGTCCAGCCCGCGGGCCGCGACACGCGCACGAACGTGATGGCGGGCGTGCGCGAGACGGTCACGCGCCGCAACGCCGGCGGCGACGGACGCGTCTACGAGGTCATCCCGCCGATCGCGCGCGACGGCGAGATGACGGGCTGCAACGGCCACGGCTCGCCGGAGTACCACCGGCGCCTCGCGGACGATCTGCTCCCGATCGTCCGCGCGAAGACGGGCTGGAACTGATCAGCGGACGAACTTGATCGGCGTCTTCGCCGCGGACCACTTGTTGTCGATCTCGCCGTCGACGACGCGGAGCGCGTCGGTCGCTTTTGCGAGCTGGAGGAGGGCGCCGTAGCTCGGGTTCGTGCCGCCGATGAGCTTCGCGATGAACTTGCCCTCCGCCTCGCCCGACATCCACTCCGGCGCCTCGAGGCCGTTCGTGATCAGGTCGAGGTTCTTGGAGCCGCCCTCCTTCAGGAGGAAGAAGTCCTTCTCGTAGTAATTGTAGGATACACACGAGTCGAACCAGAACATCTGGTAGCCCTTGCTGAAGCTGTCCTTCGTGTAGTTGGCGGGATCGAGCGGGCCTTCGCCGATGTAGGAGTGGCCGTTGTAGACGACGACGTCGCCGTGCTTGAGCGCGCGGCGGTGGGGGGCGGTGTCGTCGTCGACGCCGAAGAAGGTCTCGATGCGGATCGTGAGGTCCTGCGGCGCCTTGTTGCCGATCTGGACCTTCGTCTTCTTCTCGAAGGTGACCCAGTGGTTGTCGAGCTTGTCGGCGATCGTCTTCGCGATGTTGTCGCGGCTCGAGGCCGGCATGCCCTTCGGCCAGCCGCGGCCGTACACCGTCCACTGGATGAAGTCCGCGAACGAGAGGCCGTCGTACTTCTTGTTCTCCGCGTACGCGTACGTGATCTCCTCGTGCGGCTCGATCTTCGTGAGCGCGAAGTCCGGGTGCTCGGTGAAGATGACGTCGAGGGCGGCGAGCCACTCGTAGTAGCCGGAGTCCTTCCGCGCCTCGACGCGCTCGTGCGCGAGGCGGCCGTTGACGATCGAGATCGTGAGCACGCCGGGCTGCGAGGGACCCGCGAAGAGGCGGTCGTATTCGGGGTAGGTCGCGTCGGTCGCGTTCGCGGCGCTCGCGAGCTGCGCGGTGGACGGGAGGTAGACGCGGTCCACGCGCGACCTTGCGACCTGCGTCTTCGGATCGGCGAGCGCGGAGGTGTCCTGCTCGATCTGCCGCGCCTCGGCCTCGAGCGCCTTCTTGCAGGTGGCGCGCGACGGGTCGAAGTTGTACCAGAGGAGGCCGGCCTCGGCGTCCTCGCGCGCCTCCTTGTCGTTCTTCGTGCACGCGGCGACGATCTCCGCGGTCTTGTCCTCGGCGCCGGCGGAGAGGAGCGCGATGTTGAGCGCGGTCTTCGTCGCCATCTTCACCGGGACGACGGCGTTGTCGCGATACGTGTACTTTACCTCGATCATCGGCGCGCCGTCGGCGGCGCCGGGCTCGACGACGGTGACGTTCCGCTTCTTGAAGCTCTTCGCGTCGACGTTCTGGAGCTCGCGCGTCTGCACGGCGACCTCCTGGTGGAGGAGAGCGCCGAAGGCGGAGCGGGCTTGCTTGCGCGCGGCCTCGACGATCGCGTCGTTCGAGGAGCCGGGCTCGACGTAGACGACGCCCTCGAACGCGAGGGTGCGCTGCCGGGCGGTGAGGCTCGTCAGGTCGACGTCGTCGTTCACGGCCGGGTCGCCGTCCGAGGGCTCGACGGCGCAGGCGGCGAGGGCGAGGGAGAGGAGGCAGGCGACAGCCGGGCGGACTCGCATCGAGCCCCACCCTGCAAGGGTCACACCTACCTACACGCGACCACCGTTCGCGCAGTTAGCGCAACGCCGGAATCTGAGCTGGATCCGCGGGGATGGACCGGGAGCGATCCAGCGCGTCAGCAGCCAGCGAGGGCGATCGGGGGCAGCCAGGCGCCCCACCGCTTGCCACGGAAACGGCGAACGAGGCTCGAAACGAAACGGCTCATGGCGCCCGAAGTAGTTGCATCGGGCCTCGGGGTCAAGAACTCGGCAACGCGTCGCGTAACGAGGGCGCGGGCGGCCGTAAGATGGTCGCGTGGAGCGCGCGGACCGCATCGCGGTGAAGGGGCGTCTCGTCGGCGGGCTCGTCGCGAAGCTCGAGGCCGAGCTCGCGAACATGCGTCGCGCGGCGAAGGACGCGCGCGAGGCCGCGACGCACGAGGAGGCGAAGCCGGAGAACGACAAGGACACGCGGGCGCTCGAGGCGTCGTACCTCGCCGGCGCGCAAGCGGCGCGCGTCCGCGAGCTCGAGGGATCGATCAAGCTCGCGAACGCGATGGCGATCGTCTCGTACGAGGGCAAGGCGATCCAGGCCGCGGCCGTCGTCACGCTCGAGGACGACGACGACGTTCGCAGCGTCTTCTTCGTCGCGCCCGTCGGCGGCGGCTACCAGCTCGCGGAAGGCGACCTCGAGGCGCAGGTCGTCACGCCCACGTCACCGCTCGGTCGCGCCCTCCTCGGCAAGACCCAAGGCGACGTGATCGAGATGCGCTCGCAGACGCTGCGCGGCCCCGGCCCCCTGCGCGAGATGACGATCGTCGACGTCTGGTAGCTCCACGCGGGAGGAGCGCGCCGCCGATCGTGGTAGCGGCTCGCGCTCCTCGACGTCTCGCAGCGGCTGGAGTAGCAAGCGCGCCGGATGCGGAAGCGATCGCGCGCGCGCGTCGTGCTCTTCGTCGCGATCGTCCTCGGTGTGCTCGCGGCGTTCGTGCTCTCGAAGCGCGCGGTGCGCCGGCCTTCGAGCGCGGAGCGGTCGGCCGCGGGCGGCGCGGCGGAGGACCAGGACGATCCGAGCGCGATCGTCGAAGACGCGCGGCGCTACGAGGTCCGGACGTGGTCGTTCCCGCTCGCGCGCTTCGAGCTGCGGATCGAGGACGCCGCGATGACGACCGCGCTCGACGGCGTGCTCGAGCGCGCCGAGGGCGAGCTCGCGGTCAACGGCGGCTTCTTCGGCCCCGACGGCAAGCCGGTCGGGCTCGCGGTCTCGAACGGCGCGGTGCTCTCGCGCCTCTCGAAGCAGATGTCCGGCGGCGTGCTCACCGTCGACGACGACGAGGCCCACCTCTTCGCGGCGGAGACCTTCGACGTGCCGGACAGCGGCGCGCACTTCGCGGTGCAGTGCCGGCCGCGCCTCGTCGTCGACGGCGTGGCCAACGTGAAGAGCGACGACGGCAAGCGAGCGGAGCGGAGCGCGCTGTGCGTCCGCGACGGCGGTCGCGTCGTCGACGTCGTCATCGTGCGCGGGAGCCACGACGGCGAGATCCCGGGCCCCTCGCTCTTCGCGCTCGCGAAGCACCTCGCCGGCGCAGGCTGCGAGTCCGCGCTCAACCTCGACGGCGGCCCCTCGACCGGCGTGGCCTGGCGCGAGGACGGCGGCGTGAAGCTCCTCGCCCCACGCTCCCCCGTCCGCCACGCCATCATCCTCCGCGAGAAGCGCTGAGGGTTGCAGGTTCGAGAGGGCTCTGCCCTCTCGAGCTCTCCCGCCGGGGGTTCTTCGCGCGCGCTGCGCGCGCGCTGCGACGCCCCCGGACCCCCGCGAGAGGGGTCTCCGCGTGAAGACGCGCTTCGCCAACCTGAGCGGCGGCGGCGGCGAGCGGTCTTCGACCGTGCTCGTGCTTTGGGTGATGATTGTTTGCTAAGCAGAGGGGCGTGCGGGCGGTGTGTGCCATCTTCGTGGTCGTCGCGGCGTGTGGGGGGCCGTCCGATTCGCCGCCGCCGGGGAGCGGCAAGCTCGTCGTCGGCATGCAGTCGCCGGAGCTCGGGAGCTACGTCGGTTCGTTTCGTCTCGTCGTGAAGAAGGACGGCGCGGTGCAGAAGGAGGAGAGCGTCGCGCTCGAGCCCGGGCGCTCCACCGTCGTCGCGCGCGCGATCGAGGTCGACGGCATGCCCGGCGATCTCGTCGAGGCCCTCGCGGAGGCGCTCCCGCCTGGCGGCGGCGAGCCCGTCATCTCGCGCCTCGCGACCGCGCGCATCACCCCCGGCGCGCCGCGCCTCCTCCGCCTCCGTCTCGATCCGCGCTGCGCGTCGCTCCCCGATCCGAGCGGCGGTCCGCGGCTCGGCGTGACGTGCGCGGCGCCGCTCACGTGCATCGCGGGCACGTGCCAGCCGAACGAGGTCGGCGAGCCGGACCTCGAGGACTTCGGCCCCGGCTGGGAGACCGCGCCGCCGCCGGACGCGTGTCGGCCTGCGCGGCCGGGGCCGCCGGAGGTGATCCTCGGCACCGGGCAGACCGACTACGCGACGCTCACGGACGGACAGGTCCTCCACCTCGAGCAGGGACCGCAGGGCGGCCATCACATCTGGATGGCGGTGCGGATGAAGAACCTGCGCCAATCGGGCTCGACGACGACCGTGAGCGGCGTGGTCGAAGGTGGACCGCCGAACGTGCCGCCGCTCGCGGTGGTGTTCACCTTCGATCGCGACGAGGGGTCCTACTGCAAGGTGTACGGCCTCCGCTTCCAGCTCGACGCGTCGGCGCTCGGTCCCGACGGGGTTCCGTTGCCGCAGCCGGACAAGCGGCTCTTCCTCGGCAAGAAGGTCACCGTCACGGCCGAGGTCGTCGACTCGACCGGCGCGCGCGCGTCGTCCTCGCGGGTCGTCCAGCTCGCCGACGAGCTCCTGTGCGCGGACGGCTCGGAGCGATGCAACCAGTGACGGTTCGTCAGCATTTGTGTTTCCGATGATCGACCTCGTCGCGACGCCCCCACCTGGCCGGTGAAAGGAGCGCACGAATGAAGAACGACGCGATGGAGCTGGTGGTCTTTGCGCTGGCTCTCCACCTGCAGATCGATCCCGACGAGGTCCACGAGGCGCAGCGCCTCGACGAGGACCTCGGGCTCGACCCGCTCGACTTGGTGCTGGTCGTCCTCCGGCTCGAGGAGATCGGCGAAGGCGAGTTCCCGGTCGGCGACCTCGAGGGGATCGCGACGGTGCGCGATCTCGCGCGCGTCGTCCACGCATGGACCGACGGCCCGCCGACGGTGCGCATGGGCGTCCCGCACCGCGGCGCCCCCGCGTGCGCGTGAGGCGCGCTACAGGTTGAGGCCGACCGCCTCCGGGCTCTTGCCCGCGGCGTTCGCGTTGCACTTGAGCGCCTCGGCGAACTTGTCCGGCTTCACGAAGTCGGTGAAGCGCGTGACCTCCTTGCCGCTCTTGTCGAGGAAGATGACGGTGGGCAGGCCCTTCACGTCGTACTTCTTGCGGAGCCGGATGATCTCGTCGTCTTCGTCGTCGGTCGCGTCGACGCGGAGCGCGATGTAGCGGCGCGCCTCCGCGCGCACCGCCTGGTCGGGGAACGTCTCGCGCTCGAGCTCCTTGCAGGCCTTGCACCACGCTGCGCCGAAGTCGATGACGACCGGCTTGCTCTCCGCGTTCGCCTTCGCGAGCGCCGCCTGCTCGCTCGTGAGCCAGGTGATCTCCGGCGCGTCGCCCGTCGCGACCTCGGGCTCGTGGTTGAGCGGGAGCCACGAGAAGAGCATCGCCGCGCCCGCCACCGCCGGCACGATCGAGAGCAGCTTCATGCGCTTCGAGAGGTGCGCGATCGGCGACTTGCGGCGCTCCGCGACGATGTGGACGAGGCCGAGCCCGACGCCGACCGCGAAGATCGCGATCGCGGCGGCGCCGAAGGCGTAGCCCGGGTGGTCGACGAGCTTGCGGATCACCTCGAACTTGTCGCGGATGTACGAGAACGCCATGTACGCGAGGCCGACGCCGCTGACCCACTTCACGCCCATCATCCAGGCGCCGCCCTTGGGGAGGTTCGCGCCGAACGCGCCGGCGACGAAGAAGATGACGCCGAGCCCCATCGCGAACGCGAAGAGCGCGGCGCCGCCGAGGAGGAGGTTCTGGGTCTGCGCGATCGCGATGAGGATGCCGGTGAGGAACGGGCCCGTGCACGGCGCCGCGACGAGCCCCATCACGAGGCCCATGACGAAGGCGCCCTTGTAGCCGACGCCGCCGACGGTGGAGAGCTTGTTCGTGACGCCGGACGGCAGCGCGAGCTCGAACGCGCCGAACATCGACGAGGCGAGGGCGACGAAGACGATCGCGAGCGCGCACACGACGTACACGTTGGAGAGCGCCTGCCCCATCATCGCGCCGGTCTTGGCGGAGATGAGCCCCATCGGCGTGAAGAGCGCCGCGATCCCGAGGACGAACGCCCCCGACAGCGCCGCCCCGCGCGCGCGCGACGTGTTTTCGCCGGTCGCGCCGAAGATCGACACCGTGATCGGCACCATCGGATACACGCATGGCGTGAGGCTGGTGAGGAGCCCCGCGACGAACGCGCCTCCGAGCGCGAAGACGACGCCGTGCTCCTTGAGCGCCTGGTCGAACTCGCTCGTGTTCGAGCCGTCGAGACACGCCGCACCCGCCGCGAAGGCCATCGCGGGGAGGAGCATCAGCGCCAGGAGCACCAGGGATTGCAGCAGTCGACGATTCACGGCGGCCTCCAGTGGGGAACTTTAGCAGCTCCCTTCAGCGCGAGACTCATACCTCGGGCCCGCGCGGGGTATTCCGTCGATTTGAAGCCGCCACCGTTTCCACACGGGCAAGGGGGGCTTGCTTACTCAACGTCGGGGCTCCGCCCCGACACCCCGCCCCAGACACGGCCCTCGCGCTGCGCGCTCGGGGCGCTGCGCGCCCGCTGTCGCGGCCGCTTCTGGGGCCCGGCTTTGCTGCAACTTCGATGGCGCCGCCCCCCAAGCCCGGCTTGCCGCTAGTTTGCGCTCATCTTGGCGAGGGTTGCCTTCGTCATGCGGACCTCGCCTTCGAGGGCGATGCCTAGGGCGGGGCGGGAGGCGGTGGTGCGTTTCAGGAAGGCCTCGAGGTAGCGCTTCGCGATGGGCCACTCGCCAGCGGCGTAGGCGAGGTGGCCGAGGACGAAGCGGCCGTAGCCCTGGCCGCACGGCGCCTCCGCGAGCTGGTTGATCGTCTCCTGAAGCTCGGCCGTTCCGGGCGACTCGCCCGCCGCGAGGCGCGCGAGCGCGAGGTGCGCGCGATAGAGCGGCTTGTCCTTCGTCCCCCACCGCGCGGCGCGCGAGAGCGCGGCGACCGCCTCGTCGTAGCGCTTCGCGAGGAAGAGCGCGCTCCCCAGCGTCCAGAGGTGGAACGGACGGCGCGACGCCGGCCCCCGCCTCGCCGCCGCCCGGAGGTGGCCGAGCGCGCTCTCGAGGTCGCCGTCCGCGAGCGCGGCGCGGGCGGCGTCCTGGTTCAGGACGTCCGCGAGCACGTCGAGCTCGAGCGCCTGGAGCGCGACGTCATGGGCCTGCCGGAAGCGCCGCCCTTCGAACAACGAAAGGTAGAGCTGCCGGAGGAGCATCGCGTGGGTCGTCCGGTCGATCGACCCGTGCGTGGCGAGCCCGCGCCTTGCATACAGCGCGCGAGACCGAGCCGTTCGCGCCGCCATGGCCTTGCGGAGGTAGTCCTCGGGAGCGGAGCCCTCGGCGACGCTCGAGGTCGCGCGAGCCGTCTTACTCGACACGAAATAAAGTGTAGCACGCACGCTTTCCATGGGCTCGTCGCCGCAGGCAAATACCGGCTTCGTTCGCCGTCTTGGCGCGTCCCGTATCTGGGGACTTCCGGAAGGAGCGCTCGCCGTGCTACGCGTGTCAGCCCTGATGCACCGGGTCATCGTCGTCGTCGCCGTCGTCGCCCTCGCCGGTTGCGGCCGGAAGGCGACGCGCGCGGACTGCGAGCACTTCTTCGATCGCAACGTCGAGATCCAGATGCGCTCCGAGGGCGTCACCGACGAGCCGTCGATCAAGCAGCGTCAGACCTCCCTCCGCAGCACCCAAGGCGAGGACATCGACAAGTGCGTCGGTCGTCGCATCACCGACGGCATGCTCAAGTGCGCAGACGAGGCGCAGACCGGTAAAGAAATCGACAAGTGCCTGCGATGACCGAAGAGCGTCGCTCGCGTGCCCCTTTCTTCGTCGTCGCCGCTCTCCTCGTTTTCGTCGCTCTCGGCGCGTTCGTCTGGAAGCGCAAAGCGACGGAGGCGCAGTGCGAGGACCTCCTCGACCACTACGCCGAGCTCGTCGTGAGGGAGCACATGCCGGACGCGGGGGCGGCCGAGATCGCGGCCGAGCGGCAGCGCGAGCGCGTCGAGGCCCGCCGCGACGACGCGTTCAAGAACTGCCGCTCCGAGGTGCAGTCCTCGGAGCACGAGTGCGCGATGAAGGCCACCTCGAGCGAGGCCCTCATCAAGTGCCTCGAGTAGGCGCGCGCGCCGCTTCTCTCGCTACTTCTGGTGGGCGGCGCGGCCGTAGAAGCGCTTCTTGCCGTCCTTGAGCTCCGGCTTGTCGCTGACGCCCCAGACCGTGTCGGCGCCGAGCTTGCAGGCCTGGTCCATCAGCGTGCGCATGCAGTCGGAGTCGGCGACGGACTCGTCGCAGCTCGCCGAGACGGGCCCGATGTTGTCGGTGCCGTAGCTGGGCTGCTCGGGGAAGATGCGCACCTCGCAGCCCGGCTCGCGCGGCGGGTACTGCGAGGGCTTCTCCGGCGCGCCGCACGCGGCGAGGACCAAGAGCGAGGAGAGCGTGACGAAGAGCTTCATGATCACTCCGCCGCCTGCGCGCTCGGCGCCGTCTTCAGGAGCGGGAAGCCGAGCGCCTCGCGCTGCGCGTAGTACGCCTCCGCGACCGCCTTCGCGATGCCGCGCACGCGGCCGATGAAGCGCGCGCGCTCGGTGACCCCGATCGCCCCCCGCGCGTCGAGCACGTTGAACTGATGCGCCGCCTTCACGACGAAGTCGTACGCGGGGAGGACGAGCTTCTTCAACGGGTCCTCCGAGAGCGCGAGGAGGCGCTTCGCCTCTTTCTCGTATTGGTCGAATGCAGCGAAATGCGCGGCTACGTCGGCTTGCTCGAAATTGTAGGTCGACCACTCCCACTCCGCGCGCTTCGCGACCTCGCCGTACTTGACGCCGGGCGCCCACATCACGTCGTAGATGTTGTCGGCGTCCTGCAAGTACATGCACATCCGCTCGAGGCCGTAGGTGAGCTCACCCGCGACCGGCTTGCAGTCGATGCCGCCGACCTGCTGGAAATACGTGAACTGGCTGATCTCGAGCCCGTCGAGCCACACCTGCCAGCCGAGCCCCCACGCGCCGAGGGTGGGGGACTCCCAGTCGTCCTCGACGAAGCGGAGGTCGTGCTCCTTCGGCTTCGTCCCGATCGCGTAGAGCGAGTCGAGGTACTGGTCCTGGATGTCGATCGGCGCCGGCTTGAGGATCACCTGGTACTGGTGGAACTGCTGGAGCCGGTTCGGGTTGTCGCCGTAGCGGCCGTCGGTCGGACGGCGCGACGGCTCGACGAACGCGACGTTCCAGGGCTCGGGGCCGATCGCGCGCAGGAACGTCGCCGGGTTGTACGTGCCCGCGCCGACCTCCGAGTTGTACGGCTGCACGATGAGGCAGCCGCGCTTCGCCCAGAAGTCCTGCAGCCCGATGATGAGCTCCTGGAAATACATGGCGGCATGGATATCACAGCCCGCGCATCGCCGGATGCGCCGCCGCCGCCGCGAGCGCGCGGCGGAGGAGCGTGACGCCGGGTTCCAGCTTGTGCCACGGCGACGCACCGCTCGGATGCGGCAGCGCGATCACGTCGGTCTCGTGCCCGTGCCACCCGACGCGCACGACGCCGCCGACGAGCTCGTCGAGCTTCTTCTTCGCCGCGTACGGCCCGAGGACCACGTTGATCGCGAGCGAGCCCACCGCGAGGACGAGCTCCGGCTCGAGCGCCCGCACCTCCCGCGCGAGGAAGCGTCCGCAGCGCATGACCTCGTCGGGATCGGGCCTCCGATCGCCGCCGCCGGACGCCTTGCCCGGGAAGCAGCGCGCGACCGCGGCCATGTAGATGCGCGCGCGGAACGCCTCTTCGTCGAGGCCGCACGACTCCTCGAACCAGCGGAAGAGCGTCTTGCCCGCCGTCCACGCGAACGGCCGCCCGAGCGCGCCTTCGTGCGGGCCCGGCGCCTGGCCGACGAGCAGCACCTTCGAGAGCATCGCCGGCCCGTGGACGACGGGCCCGATCATCTTCGGGCACGCGGTGCACTTCTCGAGATCGGCGTGGACCTCTTCGATCAAGCGAAGGCGCGGACGCGGCAGCTTCGGCAAGGCGCCGGCAGGGTATCATCCGCCCATGCGGCTCCTCGCCGGAACGCTCGCCGCCCTCTGCGCCCTCGGCGCCGCCGCCGACGCGCGCGCGGACGACGCCGTGTTCGGCCTCTCGTTCTCGATCGCGAAGAAGGAGGGCGGCGCCGGCGATCGTGTCGTCGACGATCCGTGGGTCGACGCGCAGATCGCGGAGGCGAACCGCCTCTTTTCCCCGCTCGGGACGCGCTTCCGCTGGACGATCGAGAAGCCCCTCGCCGAGCCGCACGCCGCGATGCACTCGCGCGCCGATCGCGACGCGCTCACCCCGCTCACCGAGACGAAGGCGATCGACGTGTTCCTCGTCCGCGAGCTCGAGGACGTCGACGATCCCGGCACCTACCGCCGCGGCGTCTGCTGGACCGGCCGCGGCGGCAAGCGGTTCATCATCGTGTCTCGGATCGCGGGGCCGACCGTGCTCGCGCACGAGCTCGGACACTTCTTCGGCAACCCGCACTCGCCGGTGCCGGACAACTTCATGAGCTACTCGCGCACCGGCGCGGCGGTGTTCCTCGACGACGCGCAGGCCGCCACGATCAAGTCCTTCACGACGCGCTTCCTCGCGTCCGGTCGCCTCGTCGACGTCGGCCCCCCGATCCGCTTCTTCTAGCCCGGCCGTGCTAGGCTGGACCGAAGGCGGGAGGAGCTTATGCGCAACAAGCTTGGCGTCGTGCTCGGGTCGTCCTTCATCTTCACCGCGCTCGTGATCGCGTGCGCGGGGCACGATCCCTCCGACGTGCTCGGCGCGCCGGCTCCGATCGAGAACGCGAGCACGTCGTCGGGCGCGGCTGGCTCGACGTCGACCGGCAGCACGTCGACGGGCGGCGTGAGCACGTCGTCGACCAGCACGTCGACCTCGAGCACCACCTCCACCGGCGGCACGCCCGACGCGTGCGCCTCGTGCGCGGCGCCGCCGGGCTGCGAGGTGATCCCGAGCAGCGGCTGCAAGTGCGACTACCGCTGCCCCGACGCGGGCGGGCCGGTGACGTGCGAGTGGGGGAAGGACGACACGTGCCCCGCCGGCTACTACTGCGACTCGGCGAGCTGCGGTCGCGGCGTCTGCGTCCAGAAGGCCGCGGTCGTGACCACCGCGCGCAATCCGCAGTGCGGGTGCGACGGCATCACGTACTGGAACGCGAGCATCGCCTCGAACGCCGGCATGTCGATCCGCTCCAGCAACGCGTGCCCCGCCGACAACGCGGTGAGGTGCGGCGGGCTCGTGCCGAGCACGTGCCCGGGTGGAACCTCTTGCAATATGCAAGTAAGGAACAAGGCCGAGTGCGGAGGGATCGGCCCGAGCGGCGCGTGCTGGAAGCTCCCCCCGTCGTGCGGCGCCCCGAGCACCAGCAACCTCCGCGCGCGCCCCTGCGGCAACGGAACCCCCGCCTGCGCCGACGTCTGCATCGCGATCCAGAAGCAGGTGCAGTGGTACGACGACTCGTGCCAGTAGCGCGCGCTACTTGAGGACGAGCTTCATCACGAGCGCGGCGAGGGCGGCGCCGACGAGGAGGAACGCGGCCGCGACGCCGATGAGGAGGCCGACGCTCGGGCCCTTCGAGCGGCTCGGCGTCCGCGCGGGGAGCGGCGTCGTGCGCGTCGGCGCGTTCGGCGCGGGCGCCGGCGGCGCGCCCTGCGGGGGGCCCGCCTGCGGGAGCACCGGCGCGGCGCCGGCCGCACCGAGCATCGGCTGCGCGGCCTGGCCGTTCTGGAAGGGCGGCACCTCGTGCGCGCCGTTGAGGACGGCCTGGAGCGCGTGCGCGAACTCGCCGCCGCTCGCGTAGCGGTCCTCCGACTTCTTCGCGAGCGCCTTCTCGAGCACGGTCCAGAGGAGCGGCGGGAACGTCTTGCCGGGGACGCGCTCGTTGATCGGCTTCGGCTTCGCGGTGACGTGGAGCTGGATGAACTCCATCGGGTTCTTCGCGTCGAACGGCAGCTTGCCGGTGAGGACCTCGTAGAGGATCACCGCGAGCGAGTAGATGTCGCTCGCGGGCGTGAGCGGCTTCCCTTGCGCCTGCTCGGGGCTCATGAACTCCGGCGTGCCGAAGACCATGCCCTCCTGCGTGAGGATGATGGAGCCGGGGCGCATCTCGCGCTCGGTCACCTTCGCGAGCCCGAAGTCGAGGACCTTCGCGTAGTCCTTCATCCCGCCCTGCTGGCTCAGGAAGATGTTCTCGGGCTTGAGGTCGCGATGGATGATGCCGGCGCGGTGCGCCTCCTCGAGCGCGTTGCTCGCCTGGATGAGGATCGGCAGCCCGCGCTGGAGCGGCATCGGACCTTCGGCGCGAACCGTCTGATTGAGGTTCTTGCCGTCGAGGTACTCCATGACGATGTAGAGGGAGCCGTCCTCGAGCTCGCCGTAGAGCAGCACCTTCACCGTGTTGGGGTGGGTGAGGTGGCTCATCGCGCGCGCCTCGCGGCGGAAGCGCGACACGAGGTCCTTCCGGTTCGCGAGCTTGGGGTGGAGGATCTTCACCGCCACCATGCGGTTCATCGCGGGCTGGAGCGCCTTGTAGACGGAGCCCATGCCGCCCGATCCGATCTTCTGCAGGATCTGGAACTGGCCGTTCAGGATGTCGCGACCGATGAACGGATCCTGAGGGCGCGCCATCGCGTCTTCGGTGATACCACGAAGCCGCGCTCGTCGTGATACGACGGGAATGGTGACCTCCGGCCTCGTCCTCACCGCCAGCACGCTGCGCGACGCCGGGTTTCGCCACGGCTTCTCGACGCGCCCGCTCGGCGACTTCGCGCTGCTACGTGCGCCCGCCGGTCCACAGCGCGCGCTCGCGGAGGTGGTGGGGTTCGACCCCGCGCGCCTGCATCAAGCGACGCAGGTGCACGGCGCCGCGGTCGTCGACGCGGCGGGCGCGCCCGACACGACGCGCGAAGCGGACGCGCTCGTCGCGACGGCGGCGGGCGACGCGGTCGGCGTTCGCGTCGCGGACTGCGTCCCCGTCTTGCTCGCGGATCCGGCGACGGGGACGGTCGCGGCGGTGCACGCGGGTTGGAAGGGCGTCGTCGCCGGCGTCGTCGGCGCGGCGCTCGCGCGCTTCGCCGACAAGAGCCGTCTCCTCGCCGCGATCGGCCCGTGCATCGGCGCGTGCTGCTTCGAGGTCGGGAGCGACGTCGCGGCGAAGATCGGCTTCGTCGATCGCACCGCCGGCGACAAGGCGTTCGTCGATCTCCGGAAGGCGGTGCGCAGAGAGCTCGAGGGCCTCGCCGCGATCGAGGACGTGCCGGGGTGCACGAAGCACGAAGCACAGCGCTTTCATTCGTACCGTCGCGACGGCGACGCGAGCGGGCGGCTCATCGGCGTGATCGTGGCGAAGTGAGGCAGGGAGAACAGCATGGCGCGTAACGTGGTCTTCATCTCTCCGTTCCCGACCGAGGCGACGCTGCGCTTCATCCGGGCGGTCTCCAAGATGGAGGATGTCCGTCTCCTCGGCGTCGTCCACACGCCGCCTCCCGGCGCGGACGCGCTCTTTCACGACTTCGTGCGCGTCACCGAGCCGATGAACGTAGAGGACTCGATCGAGGCGATCGAGATCCTCAAGAAGCGCCACGGCGATCCGTACCGCATCGTCGGCGTCCTCGAGGCGATGACGGTGCACGTCGCGCAGGTGCGCGAGCACTTCGGCGTGCCGGGCACGTCGTCGAAGGTGGCGGAGCTGTTCCGCGACAAGGCGCGGATGAAGGACACGCTCCGCGCCGCCGGCCTCCCGGTCGCGCGCCACAAGGTGATCACGAGCGCGTCCGACGCGACCGAGCTCGGCGCCGAGGTCGGCTACCCGATCATCGTGAAGCCGCTCGCGGGCCTCGGCTCGCGCGCCACCTTCCGCGTCCGCTCGGAGCAGGAGTTCCTCTCCGCGATCGCGTCGACCAACCTCCCGGTCCTCGCCGAGGAGATGCTCGTCGGCACCGAGCACACGATGGAGACGATCACGATCGACGGCGAGCCGCGCGTGGTCTCGTTCTCGCGCTACTACCCGAGCTGCCTCGAGGCGGTCGAGAACCCATGGATCCAGTGGGCGTGCGTGCTGCCGCGCGAGATCGACGACCCGGTCTACGAGGAGGCGAAGAAGCTCGGCGTCGCCGCGATCGCGGCGCTCGGCCTCGAGACGGAGATGACGCACATGGAGTGGTTCCAGCGGAAGGACGGCTCCCTCGCGATCGGCGAGATCGCGCAGCGCCCGCCGGGCCCGCAGCTCTGTCAGATGACGGGCCTCGTGCACGACGTCGACGTCTATCGCGCGTGGGGCCGCGCGGTCATCGACGGCGCCTTCGACGGCCCATGGGAGCGCAAATACGCCGCCGGCGCCGCGTTCATCCGCTCCGTCGGCCACGGCCGCGTCATCGGCGTAAGCGGCCTCCGCGAGACGCACCAGCAGATCGGCCTCTGGCTCGTAGAGGCAAAGATCCCGAGCATCGGCGACCGAAAAGGCGAAGGCTACGAAGGCGACGGCTACATCGTCGTAAAGGCGGAGAGCACGAAGAAGGTCCAGGAGCTCATCGACACGATCGTGAACACGATCCGCATAGCTTACTCTTCATAGTCGGGGCTTCGCCCCGACACCCCACCCCAGACACGGCCCTCGCGCTGCGCGCTCGGGGCGCTTCGCGCCCGCTGTCGCGGCCGCTTCTGGGGCCCCGTTCAGCCCCGCCGTTGCGGAACTGCTGGTCGGCGTTGCGGCGCTCCGTTCGGCTGTCGTGCGCCCCGTTCGGCCGCCGTTGTTGGGCGATGCGGTAGATGCGGGCGCGGGTGGCGACCATGTGATTTTTTTTGGCGTGCACGACTCTCCAGCACGCTGCGACGCCTTCGGTATGCGGCGTCGCGAGGATCTGCCTTTCCGCTTCGCATCGCGCCCGCACCCCAGCCAAGGCTCCATCCCCGAGTCCACAACCCAGCCCCGCGCTTCACCGCATGCCCCCGCAACGAACGACGGCGCTCCACCATCTTCCGCACGCGTAGCCCTTCTGCGCTCGGTCGCGGTTGCGCGAGGGATGTGCGTAGGCCGTCTGCGTTTGCGGATGCGTGGGGTGAGGGATGTTGCTCTACGCGAGCAGGCGGAGCACGGCGCGCACGGCGACGTCGAGCGGCTCGAACGGCTGTGGCAGTCGCATGAGCGCCGACCTGATGGTTCCGGCCGTCGTGCGCCACCGCCGCGAGCACACCAATGGATCCGTCGCGGGCGGATCAACCCCGCCACCATCGCCCGAGCCGCCCCCGCCCACCGGCACCGCGGAGCCGACGCCCACGTGCGCGTCGCCTGCTTGCGTGCTCGCGTGCCTGGCCTGTCGCTCGCGTGCCTGCGTGCGCGTCGTGCCTGCGTGCGTGTCGCGGACCTGCGTGCGTGTCGCGGTGGCGACGTCTGCACTCACGGTCGTTCGGCTTGCGACATGTCGGTCGCGGTTGTGTGATTCCAGTCCTTGCCCTTTCGATGGGACCTCGCGCTGGGGCGTCGCGACCGCGGGTCGCTTTGGGGGATGGGCGCTTTGGTGTAGGGTCTTGGGTGAAGGCTCAGCCCGGGCTTCCTTCTCCATTCGCTTCGGCGAATTCGATCAGCTCGGTCGATTTCCTTCGCTCCTGGGTCGCTCTCGAGCGGCCCGGTGCTTTTTGTGGGGACCAGAGACATGTTTCTCGCTCGGCGCGATGCGATCGCCACCTACTTCCTCACCCGACGCGGGAAGGTCTTCGTCGAGGAGTCCGGCGCCGCGCAGCCCGCCCACGTCATGGAGGCGCTCGAGCTCGAGCTCGCGGCGCTCGGCTACGTGGCGTCGTATCGGTTGCTGCGTCGGCTCGCGACGCTGCCGGACGAGCAGCTCGCGGCCGCCGTGCGCTGGATGACGGAGACGCTCCACGCGTTCAAGACGACCGGGAGCAAGGACGCGAAGCTCGGCGCGTCCTCGTTCACGCCGCTCTTCCGCAGCTTTCCCGCCGACGTGCCGGCCGACACCCACGCGCTCTGGCGGCAGCGCGTGCTCGCGTACTGCTTCGGCGGGATGCGCCAGCCGTGTCCGACGTGCGGTCAGCGCGGGACGAGCCATCTCCTCGACCCCTGCTACCACGTCGTCTGCGAGCGCTGCTTCGACGGCGCCAACTACGACGGCTGTCCGATCTGCGGCGAGCACGTCTCGAAGAAAGGGCCCTTCTTCCAGCCGAGCGCGCAGGACCGCGCGTCGATCCCGAAGGAGCACGTCGTCTACGTGCGCGTCGACCTCGAAGAGGGGGACCTCGACGCCGCCGCGCGGAAGCTCTTCGAGTCGTTCTGCGCGCGGCAGCAGCCGCTCTCGCCGGGCGATCGCGAGGGGCTCACGGCGTTCACGAAGACCTATCGCGAGGCGCTCCTCGAGTGGCTCCCGCCGCGTATCCCGCTCCGCGAGAACGTCGCCGCCGTCTTCGGGGACCTCGTCGCCGGGTGCGCGGCGGAGCGCGTCTTGCCGGTGGCCGAGCGCTACGTGAAGACCGCGACCGACGTGCTTCGGATGCTCGTCGTGTTCTCGGGTGGCGACGCGTCGCTCGCGCCCGAGCGCGGATGGCAGCTCGTGCGCGGCGACGACGCGATCCGGCGCTGGCGCGGGCCGACGCGCGAACGCATCGACGAGTACCGCGCGCATCGAGATGGCCGGAGGCGGAGGGCGGACGTCGCCATCACCGTGAGCGTGACGCGGCGACGCTGGCGGATGGCCAAGCTTCCGCGCCCGATGCGGCGCGCCGTGCTCGCCCTCCTCGAGCGCATCCCGTTCGAGACGCTCGCCGACGACATGTTGCGGCACCGCTCGCGTTGGGCCTGGGTCAGCGAGCACCTGCACCCCCACGAGTACGCCTCGCGCTTCCCCAACACCGCGCGCGCGTTCCTCGTCGTGCACGGGAAGGACCCGAACGGCAACCCCGCGCCTGCGCATCGCACGTGGACGTCACGCGTCGAAAGGGCGCTCGCGCGCGGCAAGCTCGACGAGGCGTTGACCCTCCTCGAGACGCGCCCCGGCGAGCTCGGCCGCCGCTTCGATCGCCTCCTCCGCATCGCGAACGCGCGCGCACGCGCGACGAACGACGCGAGCGCGACGGTCCCGATCGTGAAGAGCTTCGAGCGCATCGCGGGCAAGCTCTCGACCCCGCTCCTCGTCGCGCTCGCGGGACACTTGCCGACGCGGCTCCGGCCGCTCCCCGCTCGCGTCTTCTTCCCGAAGACGACCGTCTCGCTCGGCCCGAGCGGCACCGACACGCGCGCGCCGCTCCGCGCCGACGTCGTGACGCCGGCCCTCCACGTCGTGACGAGCACCCTCCTCGCGCGCTTCGCGACGCGGCCGCCCTTCGACTGCGCGCTGATCGACGAGCGCCTGCGCGACGTGACCGCGCCGTTCGGCGAGCGCACGGCGAGCCCGTCCGCGGTCGCGCTCCCGCGCGGCTCGCGTGTGCCCCTGCCACCGAGCCACACGTTGCGGCTCTTCCTCCACTGGTGCGAGCCCGAGAAGGGGGCGCGCACGGACGTGGACCTCTCGGTCGCGTTCTTCGACGCGAGCTTTTGCTACGTCGGCGTCTGCTCGTTCTACGAGCTCACGTTCCATCACGCGGGGAAGGTCGTCGCGAGGAGCTCCGGCGATCGCACGTCCGCGCCGTGGCCCGACGGCGCGAGCGAGTACGTCGATCTCGATCGCGCCGTCGCGCGCGAGAGCGGGATCCGCTACGCGATGATGGTCGTGAACGCGTACGCGGGGATGCCGTTCTCCCAGCTCGCGCGCGCGTTCGCCGGCTTCATGCTCCGCGACGACACGGAGGGCGCCTACTTCGATCCGCGCAAGGTCGCGCTCCGCTTCGGCCTCGGCGGCGACAACGGCGTCTTCGTCCCCGCCGTCGTCGACCTCGCGGACGACGTCCTCCATTGGATCGACGTCTACTCGCAGGGCGCGTTCTCGATGAACGCCGTGCACGGCTCGAAGAGCGTCCTCGCGCGCATCGGCGCCGCGTTCAGCGCCTACTTCGGCGCGCACGCGCGCGCCTCGATGTGGGACCTCGCGCGGTGGCAGGCGGCGGCGCGCACGCGGCGCGTCCACGTCCGCGGCGCGGCCGGCGTCCGCCGCTTCGATCGCAAGGACGGCGAGACGACGGAGGCCTTCGCCGCGCGGATCGATCGCGGCGAGCACGACGCGGAGGACGCGGAGGCGGCGATCCCGGAGGACCGCCCGCTCCTCGCGGCGCTGTTCACCGGCGACGCGTCGCTCCCCGAGGGGAGCGAGAGCTACGTGCTCTTCCCCGAGCTCACGCACGGCACCGTCGCCGCCGCCGACTGGATCGCGTAGGCGCTACTTCTTCGCGTCGGCGGCGAGGTCGGTCGGCTTCTACGAAAACGTCCCGCGGCTCTCGCGAGCGCGGGACGGTTCGGGAGCGCGTCGTGACTCGCGTCAGCGCGCCGGGTTCGACGCGAAGCGGCTCGCGAGGTCGTCGAGCGCGGCGGTCTGCGCCGGGGTCGCGCCCTTGCGCGCGTTGTTGATGAGCGACATCGTGCTCGACGCGTCGACGACGAGGAGCGCCTTGAGCGCCGCGTTGCGCGCCTCGCCCTCGTAGCCGAGGTACGCCTTCATGAGCGAGCGAGCGGCGGCGTCACGCGAGGGAGCCTCCTCCGCGCCGCCCTTCTTCGCCTTCCAGGCCCAGGCGTTGGCGGAGTGGCCGAGCGCGCGCGCGAGGACGGCGGCGGTGTCCGCGTCCGGGTGCGCGTCGAGCGCGCCGGCGATCGTCTGCGTGGCGGCGAGGCGGTGCGCCGAGCCGAGGCCGCGGAGGATCTCGCGCGAGCGCGTCGCGTCCGCGCCCTTGAGCGAGCTCGTGAGGGCGGAGACGGCGTCGTCGCTGCCGAGCTTCGCGATCGCGTCGGCGGTCACGAAGGTCATCGTAAGGTCCTTGCTCTTCGCGAGGATGCTCGTGAGGACGGGGAGCGCCTTCGGGTCCTTGAGGAGGCCGACCGCCTCGACGAGGCCGGTCTCGAGCGCCTTGCGCGCGCTCGCCGACGTCGTGGCGGGGACGTGGTTGTCGACCGCGAGCAGCTCGAGCATCGGCATGAGCGCCTCGGGGCCGAGCGCCTTGAAGGCGTTCGTGAGGGGCAGGCCGGGGCGGCGCGACTGCTTGTCGAGGTCGTCGGCGTGGATCGCGATCTCGTTGACCGCGTTGAACGCCGCGAGGCTCTTGAGCTTCGCGCGGTCGATGTCGCTCCGGAGCGTGACCGACGCCGACGGCGCGAGGACGGCGGTGTCGATGAGGAGGCCGCGGTTGGGAGCGGCGGAGGCGTTGCCGGAGGCTGCGGTCATGGCGAGAGCAAAGAGTCCGCCGAGCACCATCTTCTTCACGAGCTTCATCACTGGACCTCCGAGCCGCTCATCCACCACGTCTTCGTCGGGAAGCTGCGGAGCACGTTGCTCCCGCAGTGCACCTCACCAATGTTGATGTGGTACCCGTCCCAGTCTTCGACCCAGTGGGTCTTGATGTCGACCGTCGCGAGCTCCTGCTCGAGCGCGACCTTGTAGATGTCCTTGCCGTCGATGACCGGGCCGTGCGGATCCGGCGAGGCGAAGTCCTTCGGGCCGATGTAGATGCCGTTCACCGTGCCCGGGTGGTAGGCGACGGAGTAGCCGCGCATGTGCGTGTGGAGGAACGGCGCGCGGAGGATCTCGTCGTCGGTGAGGCCGGTCTCCTGCTTGATGATGCGGACCTGCTCGTCGACCTCGACCGCCGCCTCCGCCGTCGCCGCCATCACGGTCGCGTCGGCGAGGACGTCCTTGATCGTGATCTTCGCGTCGCGGAGGACCTCGGCGCCGGTGCTCGGGTCCTGCTCGCGCCAGTTCTTGCCGACGAACATCGGGACGTCGCCGTTGCCGCGCGCGACCTCGTCCTCGAGCATCTGGATCGCCCAGCGCGCGTCGTTGATGAGGAGCTTCCAGCCGCGCGGCGTGTTCGCCTTCACGAAGGAGAGCGTCTCGTCGACGTGACCGACGAGGAGCCACTCCGTGTTCACGCGGATCGGCTTCTGGACCTTCTGCGCCTGGAGCATGCGCTCGAAGCCCTGGTCCGCGTTCTCGGTCGAGCCGCGGATGATGCGGCCGACCGGCCAGGTCACGCCGTTGTGCGTGAACGGCGGGACGGTCTCCATGTTGCCGAACGAGTTGAGGGAGTCGTTGTCGTTCGGGTTCGTGTTGAGGCGGGTGAGGTCGAACGCCTGGACGCCGGCGGAGTCCTTGCCGCGGAGCGCGAAGACGATGCGGCCCGCGACGCGGATCGGGTTGCGCGGGTCGATGAACGGGACGTAGCCGGTGCCGGTCGGGTTCGGCCGGTACTGCACGTTGATGTTCGACGAGCGCATGTTCGCGCGCATCGTCTGCTGCTTGCCGTCCTTCGCCGGCATCGTCATGTAGCCGGGCTCGAAGAAGTCCTGCGCCCAGCGGTCGTACGTCTGGAAGAGGCCGGGCTCCGGGAGGCCGGCCGCGAGGTGCGCGGCGTCGAGGCCGTCCGTCATCGCCTTGTTGCCCGGGTCCTGCTGGCTCGGGTTGTTGCGATCGGGCACGGCGGAGGCGATCGACATGACGCCGTCGTCGAGGTGGTTCGACGCGACGAGGGGCGCCATGCGGAGGCGGACCGTGTCGGTGTCGGTCTGCGCGCCGACGGACGCGTTGACGGTGACGTCGACGGTGCCGTCCCAGCCGTTCGGCTCGCGGAGGATGTCCTTGCCTTCGATCGCGAGCTCGAGGCCGCGCTGGATGTCCTCCGTCGTCATCGCGTAGCCCGACTGCACGACCTGGAACGTGCCGTCGCTCTTCACCTTGAAGAGGCGGACCTTGTCCGCCGCGGTCCACGTGACCGTCGCCTGGAGGTTCTGCGGCGCGAAGAAGGACGGCTTCGTCTTGATGCGCGCGAGGTCGAGCGCGTCGTCCGGACCGTTGACGATCTCGTCCGCCGCGTCGTTGCACGCCGCGAGCGCGAGGTCGTCGACGTTGTTGGGGCAGCGGCGCGTGTCGTCGTCGATGTTCGCGAGGAAGATCGCGCCGTGGTTGTCGGTCCACTGGTCTTCGTCCGCGTCTTCCGTCGGATCGGTGAAGCTGATCACGCCGTCGCGGTTGTTGTCCGCGCGGATGTCGATGAGGTTGCCGCCAACGGCGCTCTCCGAAGAGTCGGATGAATCGCCGGCGCCCGCGCTGCAGGCGAGCAGCACCAGGCTTCCGAGGGCAAGGACTTGGGGGCTACGCATCGAGGAAAGCTCCAGTCGGGGGATAACGCACACCGTCGTGCAGGGGTGGGTCGTCCTGACACCATCCTACATTTCCGCATGTCTCAACACGGTCTCCGGCTGCCCGCTCGACGCTGACGCTGGAGTTTGGCAAGCTCGTCTCGATGCAGCGCGCGGCTCTCGGGTGCCTTCTCGTCGCCATTTCTGCGGCTCCTTTCGCGATCTTCGCGTGCGGAGACGATCCCGCCAACGGGAGCCCCGTCGTCCCGGGGCCGGACGTGATTTCAGCAACCGATCCGGACGGCGCGCCGGTCGTCGTCGATCCACTCGAGGACGCTGGCCCTCCGAAGTGCGTCCCCGCGTCGTCGAACGCCCCGCCGGTCCCTACCGCCGCACTTGCCGGTTCGGTCGGGGGCGCGGAGTTTCCCGCCGCGCCGAAGTCGTGGGCGCGGCCGATCGCCTCGCTGCCGGGTTTCTACGAGGTCGACATCTCGGAGGGAGAGGCCTCGTGCGCGAACGCGGACGGCGGCACGCGCGGCGTGCGTCTCATCGTCGCCGGCGACGGCATCCGCTGCTCGTCGACGGATCCGGCGCGCGCCGAGTTCTACCGGAAGACAGGCGAGCCGTACGCACGACCGGCCGCGACGGAGGGCGTGCTCGTCGCGAAGCCGACCGGCACCCAGCTCGAGGTCGGCGTCGTCATCGGCAAGTTCGGCGACCCGGGCCTCCCGAGCGACGGTCTCACCGGCACGACGACGGTCGACGTCTGTCCTTGATCGCTCCTCGTCGCTCGTCGCTCAGTCCGGGAGCGCGGAGGCGTCGCGGAGCAGCGCGCCGGTGAAGCGGGCGCGGAGGTAGAAGCCGCGCGGTACGGTCGCGATCGCCTCGTTGTCTTCGCCGTACGCGATCGTGCGTGCGCTGCCGTCGCGCGCCTTCGGGCGGACCTGGAGCCAGCGGCCGCGGTGCGCGGTGAGCTCCTCGATGCGGCCGATGCCGATGAGGCCGACGACGTCGTCGAAGTCGCCGCGGAGCACGTCGTCTTGCGCGGCGCTGGGCTCCCATAGCAGCGGCGCGCCGACGATGCGCTCTTGCCACGCGACGCCGTGCGCGCCGACGAGGGGGACCCAGAGCACGCGCGCGAGCTTGGCGCGGACCCACGAGGACTCCCACTCCTGCGTCTCGGCGTCGGCGAGCGAGAGCGTGCAGACGTAGGTCGACTCGAGCGGCGCGCCTTCGGCCGTGACCGGGATCGTCTTCAGCTCGCAGCCGAGGTGGGGGAAGTCGTGGACGCGGGCGGAGCCGCCGTTCGCGCCGAGCGCGCGCTCGATCGTCTCGCCGGCGGATCCCTTCGTGCGGAGCGGATCGGTCGACGCGCGGAGGCCGAGCGAGTCGAGGACGGCGGCGAGGGTCCGGCCCTCGAGCGCCCGCGCGCGCTGGAGGAGCTCGTCGAGGTGGGCCGGCGGCGCGATCACGGCAAGGTGACGGCGACGTTGTCGTAGCGAACGTCGAGCGCGGGGGTCGGCGCGTTCGTGCGGCCGAGGCCGAGCATCACGCGCAAGGTGCCGTCGTCGATGGCGGGGTAGTCGATGTCGTTCCGCGACGCGACGAGCGCGCCGTCGAAGTAGAGACGGAACCAGCCCGCGCCGGGCGTCCAGTCGGCCTCGAGCTTCACGCGGACCCACCGGTCGAACGCGATCCGCGACGGCGTGCCGTCGTAGAGCAGGGTCTTGCCGTCGTCGGTGGTGACGTTCGTGTAGTTTGCACCGAGGTACAGCTCGTTCCAGATGCCGCCGCCGGACCCCTGCACGCCGGCGGCGAGGAGGACCGTGTTGCCGCCGAAGCCGGTCCACGGCGCTTCGTCGTCGACGTTCACGTCGGCTTCGAGCGTGAGGCGGCGCGCGGTCTTCGAGACGTCGCGGTGGAGCGCGACGAAATAGATCGTGTCGTCGGAGCGCTCCGGGAGGCGAGCGCGCAGCACGCCCTGGTCGATCTCGAGCTTCCCCGGCCCGTCGGTCGTGATCTCGACGCCGAGCGCCTGGAGCGTCGTGCCTTCGAAGCTCGTGCAGAATGCACAATTCCCGGCGTCGACGTCGGGCCCCCCCGCTTCGCCCGACGACGACGACGAGCTCGACGACGACGAAGACGACGACGTGCTCGAAGACGAAGAAGACGACGACGACGCGGCGCTGCCGTCGGGCCCGGGCGGCGCGGCGCCCTCTCCGCCGGTGAACCCGTCGAGCGCGGTCAGCGAGCACCCGCCGATCGCCGCGACGACGAGCAGGCTCCAGCCGAGACGCATGTTCGCGATGCTACCATCGCGCCCGTGCCCACCGACGTCGAAGAGGGGCCCCAGAAGCGGCCGCCCGAGCGGGCGCGCATCGCCCCGAGCGCAAAGGTCGAAGAGGGGCCCCAGAAGCGGCCGCGCAGCGCCCCGAGCGCAAAGGTCGAAGAGGGGCCCCAGAAGCGGCCGCCCCAGCGGGCGCGCAGCGCCCCGAGCGCAAAGCGCGAGGGCCGTGTCTGGGGCGGGGGTGTCGGGGGCAGAGCCCCCGACGTTGAAAGAGGGGGTGTCGGGGGCAGAGCCCCCGACGTTGAGGAAACTTCGCGTCGGATCGTGAACGCGGACGCGCGCGTCTGGCTCGCCGAGAACGCCGCGGAGCCCGGCACGAGCGTGATCACCTCGCTGCCGGACGTCTCCGAGCTCCCGGTCGCTTTCGACGCCTGGCGCGCGTGGTTCGTCGCGGCGGCGCGGCAGATCCTCGCGTGGGTCCCGCGCGACGGCTGCGCGGTGTTCTACCAGAGCGACGTCCGTCATCGCGGCGTGTGGATCGACAAAGGCTACCTCGTGTTGCGCGCGGCGGAGGACGCGGCGGTGCCGCTCGTCTGGCACAAGGTCGTGTGCCGCCGTCCGCCGGGGACGATCGCGGCGGGGCGGCCGAGCTGGTCGCACATGCTCTGCTTCGGCGCGACGGCGGGGCTCTCGCAGCCGGGGCCCGACGTCCTCGCCGACGCGGGCGCGATGGCGTCGCCGCGCGCGATGGGGGAGGCCGCGTGTCGTGTCGCGGTGCGGTACCTCGTCGAGAACACGCCGACGCGCGTCGTGGTCGATCCGTACTGCGGTCATGGCGCGGTGCTCGCGGTCGCGAACGAGATGGGGCTCGACGCGATCGGCGTCGACCTCAGCGCGAAGCGTTGTCGGGCGGCGCGGTCGTTCGAGCTGGGGAGGTCGCGGCGCCCTCGGGACGCGGAGCAGCAGCTTGCTCGCGCAGACGCGCGACGACCTCCGCGCTGAGGGGACCGGGCCGCCACGCGCGGGTGACGACCTCGAGGAGCGCGGGCTCGACGGCGGTGACGGCGCGCCGATCGACGGAGCGGTGCCGCGGCTCGAACGCGCTCATCGTCGCCGCGACGGCGTGCACGACGAGCAGCGTCCAGAGCCGCGCCCCCAGCGCCGCGCGGTGCGAGCTCTCCCCCGCGAGCAACGCCCGCACGAGGACGCAGTCGACGATACGTGTATTGCGCACGCTCTCACTCTCGCCCCGCCGCTCCGCAAAGCACGCCCCCCGCGCGGCGAGCAGCGGCGTGAGGAGCCCGCGTCGCCCCGCCGCCGGCGACGCCGCCACGAGGTCGACCGTCGCCGTCCCGCTCCCGTTCGCGCCCGCCGCCGCCGCGGCGAGGTTGGTGGACGGCGTGGCGCTGCCGTTCGCGACCGTCGCCGCGGCGGCGAGGTTGGTGGTCGGCGCCTCGCTCCGCGCGTTCGTGGGCGCCGCGGCGACGAGGCCTGTGGTCGCCGACTCGCTCGCTGCGGGCCACGTCACTGCGAGGTCGCGAGCCAGCATGAGGAGCGTGCCCGCGGCGCGTGGGTCGAACGCGGCGTGGGTCCGCTCGAGCGCCGTCCACGCGATCGCGGCGCGTTCGTCCCACAGCCGCGCGACGAACGCCGGCACCGCGCTCGCGAACGCAGCGCCGAGCGAGGGCGCATCGCCGCGCGCCGCCCCTGCTTCGCTCGTTCCGCCGGCATTCTCCCAGTTGCGGGCGTCGCTCGGCGTCGTGGCGACGCGGTCGAGCGCGGCCTTCGCGCATTCGGCGGTCGTGCAGGCGGCGAGGGCGCGCGTGGCGGCGTCGAGGCGTGCGTCGTCTTCGTCGCCGGCGAACGCGCGGGCGTAGGCGGCGCGCGCGGTCGCGAGCTCGGGCGCGACCTCCGCTTCACCGTCGGCGTCGCCCCGTGCGGCGGCGGCGAGGTAGGCGTGGAGCTCGAGGATCGCATTTTCGCGCAGGGTGAGGTGCTCGTCGCGGACGACGAGGAGCGGCGCGACCGGGACGTGCGGCCTTTGGACCGGTGCCTTTCGCGGCGCCGCGCACGACGCAGTGCAGAAAAGAACGACGCACGCGAGGAGGTGGCGGGTCTTGCTTGCTGTGACGAGCAACAACGTCCTATTCCCGGTGCCCATGATGCACGGTGCGCTCGAGGACATCACGAAGGCGGTGGGCAACACGCCGATCGTCCGCCTCAACAAGGTCACGAAAGGCCTGCCCCCGGGCGTCGAGATCTACGTGAAGTGCGAGTACCTCAACCCGGGCGGCAGTCACAAGGACCGGCTCGCCTGGAACCTGCTCCGCCGCGCGGAGGAGGCAGGGCTCGAGCCAGGCGGCACCATCGTCGAGGCCACGAGCGGCAACACCGGCGCGTCGCTCGCGCTCCTCGCGAGCGTGCGCGGCTACAAGTGCATCTTCGTGATGCCCGACAAGATGAGCCAGGAGAAGGTCAGCAACCTCCGCGCCTTCGGGGCGAAGGTCGTCATGTGCCCGACCGCGGTCGACGCCGACGATCCGCGCAGCTACTACAAGGTGTCGCGCCGCATCGCGGACGAGACGCCGAACAGCTTCTACGCGAACCAGTACCACAACCCCGCGAACCCGGAGGCGCACTACCTCTGGACCGGTCCCGAGATCTGGAAGCAGACGAAGGGTGACCTCGACGTGTTCGTCGCGGGCATGGGCACCGGCGGCACCGTGAGCGGCACGGGCAAGTACCTCAAGGAGAAGAAGCCGGGCCTCCTCTGCGTCGGCGTCGATCCGGTCGGCTCGCTCTACTACGACTTCGTGAAGTCGGGCCGCATCACGAAGCCCTTCTCGTACAAGGTCGAGGGCATCGGCGAGGACTTCTTCCCGACGACGATGAACCTCAAGATCCTCGACGACATCGTCCGCGTCGACGACAAGGAGTGCTTCCTGATGACGCGCGCCCTCACGCGCGACGAGGGCCTCTTCGTCGGCGGCTCCGGCGGCGCCGCCGTCGCGGGCGCGGTGAAGTGGGCGATGAAACGCAAGGGCCCGCTCAAGGTCCTCGTCTTCCTCGCCGACGGCGGCAGCAAATACGTCTCGAAGATCTTCAACGACGACTGGATGCGCGAGAACGGCTTCCTCGAGGACGAGCCCGGGATCGGCACGGTCGCGGACATCCTGCACATGCGGAGCAAACGGAAGATCGTCACGACGCCGTCGACCGCGAAGGTGAAGGACGTCATCGTGACCTTGAAGGAGCTCGGCATCAGCCAGCTCCCCGTCGTCGACAAGGGCAAGCTGAAGGGCATCATCAGCGAGGTCGATCTCCTCCGCCACATGGTGACCGGCCCGAAGACGCAGAGCACCCCGATCTCGACGCTGCTCGAGAGCGACTACGCGACCGTGACGCCGGACACGAAGATCGAGCTGTTGCAGGGCGTCCTCGCCGACGCACGCGCCGCGATCGTCACCGACAACGAGGACGTCGTCGGCATCGTGACGAAGATCGACCTCATCGAGTACCTCGCGAAGAAGTCCTCGGAGCCTCCGCCGCCGAAGCGCAAGTCGAAGACCTCGAGCAAGAACGGCCCGAAGACGCTCCGCTCGTAGTGTTAGCCTGACGTCGTGGTCGCGAAGCCGAAGAAGCGCGCGACGTACCAGGACGTGCTCGACGCCCCCGAGCACATGGTCGCCGAGATCCTCGACGGCGAGCTGTTCCTCACGTCGGGTTCGCGGCGGAAGCATCTCGAGAACGCGAGTTCGCTCGGGGCGTTCCTGAAGAGCGCGTTCGACTTCGGCATTGGCGGTCCCGGCGGCTGGCGCGTCCTCAAGAAGCCGGAGCTCCACCACGACCTCGACATCGTCGTGCCCGACATCGCGGGCTGGCGCGACGGTCGCCTCGTCGACGCGCCGGACGAGGACGAGCCGTACATCACCGTCGTGCCCGATTGGCTCTGCGAGGTGCAGTCGCCCGGCACCGCGCGCATCGATCGGATGAAGAAGATGCCGATTTACGCGCGCGAAGGGGTGCGCCACGTGTGGCTCGCCGACCCGCGCGAGCGCGCGATCGACGTGTATCGACTGAACGGGCGCGGCGGCTTCACCTTCGTCGGCACCGTCGGCGGGGACGAGCCCATTCGCGCCGAGCCGTTCGACGACGTCGAGATCGCTCCGACGTTCGTGTGGGGACGCCCCGCCGCGCCCGGCTCGGCAAAGACGGTCGCGAAGAAGAAGAGGGCGTCGACGAAGAAGCCGTCCGCCCGGACCTCGCGCCGTCGGTGACGGTGCTACGCTCGCCTCGTGGTCGCGAAGCGCGCGACATACCAGGATGTGCTCGACGCGCCCGAGCACATGGTCGCCGAGATCCTCGACGGCGAGCTCCATCTCATGCCTCGCCCATCGCCGCGCCAAGCGCGGAACGCGAGCGCGCTTGGCGCGTCCCTCATCAGCGCCTTCGACTTCGGCCTGAGTGGCCCACGACGCGGATCGATCGCATGAAGAAGATGCCGATCTACGCGCGCGAAGGCGTCACTCACGTTTGGCTCGCCGATCCGGAGACGCGCACGATCGAGGTCTTCCGGCTCTCGCGGCGCGGGTACGGCCTCGTCTACACCGTCGGCGGTGACGACGCGATCCGCGCCGAGCCGTTCGACGCGATCGAGATCGCGCCGCAGTTCGTCTGGGGTCGCCGCCCCGTGGCGCCCGGCTCCGCGAAGACGGTCGCGAAGAAGAAGCGCGCGGCCGCGGCGAAGAGGCCTGCGCGTCAGCGCACGCGGTAGCTCGTGCCGACGGTGACGGGCGTGCCGCGGAACGCGGGGACCTTCGTCGCGCCGAGGTGCCCGCCGACGCAGTCGACGGCGGGCTTCGTCATCCCCGGCGGCGCGTCGATGACGACCTTGGTCACGTGGCCGGCGGGATCGAACGTCACGCGCGCGTGGCCGGCGCCGCGCGGAGCGCCGGCGTCGCCGCAGCTCGCGAGGTCGACCTCGCCGAGCGCGCGCCGCGCGGCGACCTGATCGAACGTCGTGAGGGTCGCGTCTTCCTTCACCACGTCACGCTCCGAGCGGGGAAGCGAAGGGCCCGGCTCGCCGACGTAGGGCGCCCAGACCGTCTCCGGCTCCGGGCCGACCGGGCAGTCGAAGCAGACGATGCCGGCCGGCGAAGAGTGGAAGCTCCAGGTGTTGTACGACGGCGGTGCCCACGTCGCGAACTGCCCCCGGGCTCCGTGCGGCGAGCCGATCTCGTAGTACCGGCCGCAGCCGAGAGCGATGAGGGCGAAGAAGAGACCGACGAGGAACCGAGCGAGCCTTGGCATCGACGGTCGCG
The DNA here is from genome assembly GCA_019637155.1 of Labilithrix sp. Classification (NCBI taxonomy): domain Bacteria; kingdom Pseudomonadati; phylum Myxococcota; order Polyangiales; family Labilitrichaceae; genus Labilithrix; species Labilithrix sp. The sequence goes on from JAHBWE010000006.1 coordinate 279,275, forward strand.
GTTGCAACGACGGCGCCATCGCGCGGCGCAGGGAAAAAAGCCTCTCTAGCGCGCGCGAGCGGACGAAGCTTCACGACACGCTCGTCGCGGATCGCGGCGCGTACGCGGCGACGCGGTCAGAACATCACCCCGGCGCTGAGGGCGAGGCGGAGGATCTCGGGGCGGTTGATCGTCGCGAGGCGGCCGCGCGGATCGACGTCCTGGCGCAATCCGAAGCCCACGCCGGGCGTGATCTCGAGGCGCTCGAAGAACACGACGCGCGCGCCGATGAAGACCGACTCGGAGGTGGAGAGCATCGAGCCGACGAAGCGCTCGCCCTCGCGCACGCGCGTGAGCGCGCCGTCGAGCCGGAACCCCACGTACGGCCCCACCATCGCGCGGCCGCTCCAGCGCGTGAGCGGCGCGTGCCCGAGGATCCACAGCCGCCCCTCCACCCCGAACACTGCTTCCGTCGTGTCGAACGCATCGCCGCCCGACCACCGGTAGCCGGCCGCGGTCACGAAGCTCAGGTACCGCGCAGCCTGCCGCTCGTACTGCAGCGTCACGCCCTGACTCACGAGCGAGAGGAGCTGCACCGAGATCGCGTTCACCGGCGGCGGTCGCACGACGGGAGCCCGCGCCGCGTCCGCGCTCCCATCCGCGGCCGCATCCGCGCTCGCGTTCGGCGTCGTCGGTGCGTTTGGAGCGGTGGCGGGCGGCGGTGTGTCAGGGGCGTTCGCGGTGGGCGGGGCGTCGCTGGCGCCGGCGTGGGAGGTCGCGGCGGTCGTGAGTATGGCGATGGTCGCGAGCGCGGCGGCTGCGTGCGTGCGGGCGCTCATTGCTTCCTCAGTGTGCGATCGAGGAAGTCGATGACGACGAGCCAGCCCTCGGTCGTCTGATCGGAGACGCCGCCGACGAGGTTGCCGTCGGGCGTCGTCTGCGTGACGTGGCCGCCGCCGGCGACCTCGTAGACGTGCGCCTCGTTGCCGGCGGCGACGAGCGCGTCGCGCATCACGACCGCTTGCTCCTCCTCGATGAACCAGTCCTGCGTGCCGTGGACGAAGAGGAACGGCGGCAAGCCGGGACGCACGTGCGTGATCGGCGACGCGCGCGCGTAGCGATCGGGCTGCTCGTCGGGGCCCGCGCCGAAGAAGGCGTGCGTGAAGAAGTGGTCCTGCCCGCGGAGGTCGTGGGCGCCGGCGCCGGCGATGACGGAGCGCGGCGGGCCCGTGCGCCCCCACGCGCAGTCGGGCGCATGGTAGTCGTCCTCCGCCGCGACCCCGACGAGCGACGCGAGGTGTCCGCCCGCCGAGTACCCCCACACCGCGATGCGATCCTGATCGACGTGGTAGTGGCTCGCGCTCGCGCGCAGGTACGAGAGCGCGCAGAGGCAGTCCTGCATGATCTTCGGGTACTCGCCGTCGGGCGCGAGGCGGTAGTTGATCGTCGCGGCGACGAAGCCGGAGCGCGCGAGCCGCTTCGCCGCCTCCGTGTACGCGTCCTTCGAGCCGGTGACCCACGCGCCTCCGTGAATGAGCATCACCGTCGGGTGCGGGCCGACCCCGCCCGGCTCGTAGATGTCCATCGTCGTCGCCTCGCCGAAGCGATCGTCGTAGCTGACGTCGGTGTGCACCGGACGCGCGCCCTCGCACGACGCGCACGCGAGCGTGAGCGTGACGAAGACGAAGCAGGAGCCCCTCCACGTCGCGCGGACGAGGTGCAACATCGCGCGGACGAAGTGCAACCCGCGTTCCTTCGCGAAACGTGCAGAGTCAAAGCATCTCGCGCGCGGACGTGAACGCCCGTCGACGCTCGAGCCCGTCTCCACGCGGTGACGGGTCTGGTCCGATCCGTACCCAGAGATCATCCTGAACATGCTTGTAACATGTTGAATTTACGTAAGGCACACACCTCGCACTATGTCAGGTCAACACGAGCTGGAGAAGATGAACATGCGTCGAATGCTCTCCCTGATGGTGATTGGACTGGCGATGGCGGGCTGCGCGGCGGAGCCGAGCGAGGAGGAGGAGGTCGGCGGCAGCGAGGAGGCGCTCTCGAAGGGCGATGCGTACGCGAAGGTCGTCGCGGCAGGTCGCTTCCGCAGCGGCCACCTCGCGTGCGGCCGGACGCTGACGCTCACCGGATCGACCGGACCGACGGGGCGCTACGAGCTCGAGGTCCAGCCGTGCGAGGGCGAGGACGGCGACGGGTTCCGCTCCAAGGGGAGCTTCGAGGTCGTGGGCGGCTGGTTCGGCGGCCTCCTCACGAACCCGACGATGAAGATGACGCCGTCGGCGACGGGGGCGGAGCCGTGGTCGTTCAAGATCTCGATGAACGACGAGGTGATCTGGCTCACCGACGAAGCGGGGACGCTGGTGCCGGAAGGGATGCTCGACTGAGCTCCTCGTCGATGAGCTCGGCGGCGGTGAGATCGAACGCGGCCTCGGTGAGGCACGCCCAGGCGGTGCCGAGCGCGAAGCCGCCGAGGACGTCGGTCGGCCAGTGCACGCCGAGGAACACGCGGCTCGCCGAGATCGAGAGCGCGAGCCCGCTCGTCGCGGCGAGGAGGTGCGCGCGCTTGTCACGCAGCGCGCGCGAACGCGAGGCGACGAACGCGAGCGTGAGGTAGAGCGAAGCCGACGCCATCGCGTGCCCGGAGGGGAACGACGTGCTCCCGACGTCTTCGAGGTGCGCGAGCAGAGTTGGACGTTTTCGCCGGAAGAATCGCTTCATGCCGAGCTCGGCGACGATGCCTCCGACCGCGCCGGTCATCACCTGCGCCGCGAGGCGCGGCCGCTTCCGCGCGAGCACGAGCGCGGTCGCGGTGACGAGCGACGCGCCGGGCACGCCGCCGAAGAACGTGACGCCGCGCCCCACGACGTTCGCGACCGGTCCGCGCGCGCGCCCCACCGCGCGCACGACGCGCTCGTCGAACACGAGCGCGGACCGCCTCGCGATCGCGCGGCTCAGCCCGATGAACACGCCGAGCGCGAGGGCCGATGACGCAGCGAGCGCGGCCTGTTCGCCCCACCGTCGTCGCCGCCTCGCCGTGGCGCGGGCGCGCGCGGGCTCGCGTGCCGCGGCGCGGGAAGGATCGTCGACGAGATCCGATGCGAGGATCTCGTCGATGCCGCCTGGCGCCGCGGTCGTCACGATCTCCATGACCCGGGCTAGCGAGCCGTATGCCATTCGCTTATGACGGCCGCATGAGCTACGTCGACGGATTCGTCCTCCCTCTCCCGAAGAAGAACCTCGCCGCCTACAAGAAGATGGCGAAGCTGGCCGGCAAGATCTGGCTCGAGCACGGCGCGCTCTCGTACGTCGAGTGCATCGCCGACGACGTGAAGCCCGGCAAGACGACGTCGTTCCCGCAAGCGGTGAAGCTCAAGGCCGGCGAGGTCGTGGTGTTCTCGTGGGCGACGTACAAGAACCGCAAGGACCGCGACCGCGTCATGAAGGCGGTGATGAGCGATCCGCGCCTGCAGATGGGCGACGCCGACGTCTTCGACGGCAAGCGCATGTTCTGGGGCGGCTTCAAGTCGATGATCGAGCTCGGCGAGTGACCGCGGCGCGCGCTCAGCCCGGCGCTTTGTCCTTCTTGAGGACGATGTTGTAGACGCCCTTCCCCGTCGCGATCGTCTCGCTCTCCGACGACGGATGGAAGAGGCGCATGTCGGTGACGCCGACGCGGTTGCCGGCGCGGACGACGGTGGCCTCCGCGACGAGGAGCTCCGACCTGCCCGGGCGGAGGTAGTCGACGCGGAGGTCGATCGTGGAGACGCGCGCGCGCTCGTCTTCGAGCGTCGTCCACACCGCGCCGCCGCCGGCGGTGTCGGCGAGCGCGGAGAGCACGCCGCCGTGGAGCGCGGGGCGCGTCGGATCGCCGATCAGCTCCGCGCGGAAAGGGATCTCGAGGCGCAAGAAGCCGTGCTCGACGCGCGTGCACTGGACGCCGAGGACTCGATTGAAGGGGATCAGGTCCTCCATCAACCGCTTCATCGTCTCCGGCTTCATGGTGTCATCCCGGCGAGAGGTATTGCAGCTGCACCCAATGCTGTTGTCCGTCGGGGAAGACGACGAGGCACTGCGGACCGTTCACCTGGCTCACCGTCGCAGGGTAGCGCTGCCCGTTCGACCACGTCACTTGCACGCGCGCGCCCGGGACGATCTGGAACCCGTAGCCCGGCGGAGGCGCGCCCCACTGCGGCGGCGGGTAAGCGGCCGACGGCGGCTGCTGGTACGGCGCGAGCTGCGCCGGATGCTGCGCGTAGGGGTTCGGCGTCGCGTGCTGCTGGAACTGCTGCCCGAGCGCCCCCGGCGGCACGCTGCCCGGCGCGCCGCCGATCGCGCTGCCCGGCGCGCCGCCGATCGCGCTGCCGGGCGCGGCGATGTAGCTGTTCGGCGCGCCGCCCAACACGCTGCCCGGCGCGGCGACGTAGCTGTTCGGCGCGAGCATGCTCTGTGGAGCCGGGCCCTGCCCCTGTCCACTCGGCGCGAGCATGCTCTGCGGAACCGCGCCCTGACCTTGCCCACTCGGCGCGAGCATGCTCTGCGGAGCCGAGCCCTGCCCACTCTGCGCAAGCATGCTCTGCGGAGCCGCGCCCTGCCCACTCTGCGCAAGCATGCTCTGCGGAGCCGGGCCCTGCCCGCTCGGCGCGAGGGCGCTCTGCGGAGCCGCACCGACACCGCTCGGCGGCGCGCCACCTCCAACGCCGCTCACCGCCGAGCGCGGCGCGGGCGACATCGCGACGGTCTTGGGCACCGCGCGCTTCTTGGTCTCCTCCGGAGGCGCTTCCGCCGGCGACTCCGCTTCCGCCCTCGCCGCGGCCGCGGCGGCGGGGAGCTTCGGCGCGTTGACCATCAGCTGCGTGCCCTGCGTCTTCTTCTTGGGCTGCGTCGACGCGGGCACCGCTTGCCGCGCCTTCTCCACCGCCTCCTGGAACGGCGTGCGCCCGGAGATGCCGTTGCTGACCGCGAGCGGCGACACCGCGCGCGGGCTGAGCGGCGCGGGCGCGCTCGAGTCGCTCTTCGATTCGATCGCGATCGGCCTCGCGTTCGACGGCACCGCCGCCCCCGCCGCCTTGAGCGCGTCGGACGACGGCGATCGGCTCGGGAGCGAGGAGCCCGGCGGCGCGGTCGCGGCGAACGGGTTGACGCTCGCGCCCGAGGCCGGCGGGCTCAGCGGCACGTCGGGGACGACGAGCATGTTCGCGCCTTCGTTCGCGGAGGCGGGCGGGACCTTGTCCGCGAGCCCGCTCTTCGGCGGCGCCGACGCCGTCGCGGTCCCGCACGACGGGCAGAACTTGGCATTTCCGATCAGCTCGGCGCCGCATGTTCCGCACTTCATCGCAAGGGCTATGCTACCGGCGCTTTCGTGTCCTCGAAAGGCCGGGTTTCACGTAGACGGAGAGCTCCGCCGAGAAGCCGCTCATGTCGAGGCTGGTCGCGCTTTCCAGCACGAAACCAGCCTCCGCCGCGCGCGCCCGGAGCCGCTGCGGCTCCGGCACGATCCACACGAGGGCGCCGCCGGGCACCAGGACCTCCGCCGCGCGATCGACGAACCGCTCGAGGAGCTCCGCGTGCGTGCCGCGCTGGACGCGCCGTCCCATCGGCGGGTTCGTGATGATCGTGGTGACGCCGTCGGGCGGGACGAGCGGATCGAGCGCGTCGCCGCGTTCGACGAGGATGCGCGAGACCCCCGCCCGGCGGGCGTTCGCGCGCGCCGCGGCGACGGCGGCGCTCTCGATGTCGGTCCCGAAGAGACGCGCGTACGGCCCGAGCTTCGCGCGCTCGATCAGCTCCGCGCCCGCGCCGGCGAAGGGATCCCACACCACGTCGTCGTCGCGGCGAGGCGCGACGCGCGCGAGGGCGGCCGCGATCGTGGGGTGCGAGGACGCGGGCACGACGTCCTCTCGGTACGAGAAGCGCGGATCGACGAAGCCGCGCGGCACGAGCTCGATGCGGAGGCGCGAGCCGGCGACGTCGACCGCGACCTCCCACGTGCTCTCCTTCGGATCGTTGACGAGCTCCTTCGTCCGCGCGCGCGTCGCCTCCGCGATCTTCCAGACGAGCGCGCGCTGATGGCCTCCGCGCGCGAGCGCGACGCGGAAGCGGATCGGCGCCTTCGTGCTCGTGAACGCGCGGAAGATCGCGAGCGCCTCCTCGGAGGCGAGGGCGTCCGCGACGTCGCTCGGCAGGTCCTCCACCTCGCGATCGGCGAGCGGAAACGCGATCTCCGCCGCGGTGCGGATCGCGAGCGCCTCCGCGAGCGGCCCCGCGAGCTTGGTCTCCACGACCCCCGGCGCGAAGAAGCGCGCGCCGCGTCCGATCTCGCGCTTCACGATCTCCTCGAGGCCGGAGCGCGTCTTGTGAAATACACGCAACGGCGAGGCGGGCGCGCGAAGGAGATCGATCGCCCCCGGCGAGCGGCGCGCCTCCTCGCGCTCCGCGATGAGCCCGGCGCGCCCCGTCTGCCCGACCGCGACGCCGGCCTTGCCGAGCGCGAGGCCGAGCGCCTTCTTGTCGTCGTCGCTCGCGGCGCGCGCGAACGCGGCCTCGAGCGCGGCGGTGATCTCCGGCGCCGGCGCGAGCTTGCCGAGCGCACGTGTCGCCGCGCGGCGCGTCTTCGGATCGTCGTCGCCGAGCGCGTCGAGGAGCCAGGCGCGCGCGTCGCCGTCGGGATCGCGCGCCTCCGCGACGAGCCGACCCGCGAGCTGCGTGAGCCGTCCGCGCGCCGGCCGCGCGGCCTCCCGAGCCCGCGTCACGACCGCCTTCGCGACGCGCCCCGCGTATTGCCGTTCGATCCGCAGCACCGCGCGCGCCGCGAGCTTGGCGGTGTCCTCGTCGTCCGCGCCGGAGAGGTCGAGGAGCGCCCTCAGCGTCTTGATCCCCGGCGTGAAGCCGGGATCGCCGAGCCGTGTCGCGATGTCGCTAGAAGTCGTCACGATCCCGAGTCTTTACCTGAACCGTCGCGCCCGCGTAACCGACCCCGGGTCTCGCGCGTACTCTTTTCCGACGCCCATGAGCCGTGACCCCTTCGATCCGATGTTCAAGCCGTCGATGAACCGCCGCGCCTTCGTGCGCTCCGCCATGATCGGGACCGGCATCATCGCGCTCGGGGGCGCGGGGTGGTGCCTCGCCGGCACGGAAGAGGAGGCGAAGGCGCGCGCGGCGAAGCGGCCCGACGGGCGACCGCGGCTCCCGCCCGGCCAGTACCTGCTCTCGCGCATCCGGGCGATGGGCGGGACGGAGGGCGATCCGAGCCCGAGCGCGTGGAAGCTCCGGGTCCACGGCGAGGTCGACGCGCCGTTCACGGTCGACTTCGCCGAGCTCCTCAAGATGACGCAGGTCGATCAGACGTGCGACGTCCACTGCGTCACGAAGTGGACGTGCCTCGACTCGAAGTGGACCGGGGTGAAGGTCGCCGACCTCGCCGCGCGCGCGAAGCCGAAGGCCACCGCGCGTCACGTCATCTTCGAGGCGACCGCGGGCTACACCGCGAACGTCCCGATCAAGGAGGCCCTCGCTCCGCAGAACCTCGTCGCGCACAAGTACGAGGGTTCCCCGCTCGCGCGCGCGCACGGCGCGCCGGTGCGCGTGCTCATCCCGGACCTCTACTTCTGGAAGAGCGCGAAGTGGCTCACCGGCATCCGATTCGTCGCGGCCGATCGCCCCGGCTACTGGGAGACGCGCGGCTACCACAACCACGCCGACCCGTGGACCGAAGAGCGGTATGGCTGAGAAGAGCTTCATGGCGCGCGTGCGGCCGTGGCTGCGCGCGGTGCATCGCGACGTCGGCTACGTCGCGGTCGGCCTTACTTTCATCTACGCGCTCTCGGGCCTCGCGGTGAACCACATCACCGACTGGTCGGACGGCGACCCGAGCTTTCGCAACTACACGCGCACGGTGCAGGTGGGGAACATCGAAGGCGAGGACCAGGCGATCGCGGACGAGCTGCGGAAGAGGCTCGGCGTCGACCTCACGCCGCGCGAGATCTACCGCGCGGGCCCCGACAACCTCGAGGTCCTCTTCGACAAGCGATCGCTCCACTACGACCGCGCGAAGGGAGAGGTCGTCGACGAAGGCCAGGAGCCGCGCTTCCTCCTCCGCGTCGCGAACTGGCTCCACTTGAACCGAGGCAAGAAAGCGTGGACGTATTTCGCCGACGCGTACGCGGCGGGGCTCCTCCTCCTCGCGACGAGCGGCATCTTCATGATCGCGGGCAAGAAGGGCATCGTCGGTCGCGGCGCGGTCCTCGTGCTGCTCGGGATCCTCGTGCCGGTTCTCTACGTCCACTTCGCCGGTCCATGAGCGGTACAATCCGGCGTCCGATGACCCGGATGAAGCACCCGCCGACGATGGACATGCCCGCGCGGATGATGCCGCTCGACGTGCACATCAAGGGACCCGACCTCCTGCGCGATCCGCTGCTCAACAAGGGCACCGCGTTCTCCGATCGCGAGCGCGACGAGCTCGGGCTCCATGGCCTCTTGCCGCCGCACGTCGGCACGCTCGAAGAGCAGGTGGAGCGTCGCCTCAAGGCGTTCCGCGCCGAGCTGACGCCGCTCGAGAAGTACGGCTTCCTCCGCGGCCTCCAGGACACGAACGAGACCATCTTCTACGCGCTCCTCGGCGCGCACCTCGAGGAGATGCTCCCGATCGTCTACACGCCCACCGTCGGCGAAGGCTGCGAGCGCTTCAGCGACTACTGGTCGAAGCCGCGCGGCCTCTTCCTGAGCTGGCCCCATCGCCATCGCGTCGAGCAGATCCTCGCCGACCCGCGCCTCGATCCGGTCCGCGTCGTCGTCGTCAGCGACGGCGAGCGCATCCTCGGCCTCGGCGATCAGGGCGCGGGCGGGATGGGGATCCCGATCGGCAAGCTCGCGCTCTACACCGCGTGCGCGGGGCTGCATCCGTCGACGACGCTGCCGATCCTGCTCGACGTCGGGACCGACAACGAGGCGCGCCTCGCCGATCCGCTCTACCTCGGCTGGCGCCAGAAGCGCGTGCGCGGCGCCGACTACGACGCGTTCGTCGAGGACTTCATCGCCGCGGTGATGAAGCGCTGGCCGAACGTGCTCCTGCAGTTCGAGGACTTCGCGCGCGGGAACGCGGGCCGCTTGCTCGAGCGCTACCGCGATCGGCTCTGCACCTTCAACGACGACATCCAGGGCACCGCCGCGATCGCGGCCGGCACGCTCCTCTCCGCGATCCAGGCGACCGGCGGCACGCTCGCCGATCAGCGCATCGCGATCTTCGGCGCGGGGGCGGCGGGCGTCGGCATCGCGAACCTGCTCGTCCACATCATGATCGGCGCGGGCCTCTCCGAGCGCGAGGCGCGGAGCCGCTTCTACGCCGTCGATCGTCCCGGCCTCCTCACCGACGACGTCCCCGAGCTCCTCGACTTCCAGCGTCCGTTCGCGCAGCCGCGCGCGGCGGTCGCGGGCTGGTCGCGCGCGGGGAACGGCTACATCGATCTCCTCGACGTCGTCCAGAACGCGAAGCCGACGACGCTCATCGGCGTCTCGGGCGTGACCGGCGCGTTCAACGAGCACGTCGTCCGCGCGATGGCGCGCGGCGTCGAGCGTCCCGTCATCTTCCCGCTCTCGAACCCCACCTCACGCGCGGAGGCGACGCCGCAGGACATCCACGTCTGGAGCGAGGGCCGCGCCGTCGTCGGCACCGGGAGCCCGTTCCCGCCGGTGATGAGGGACGGCGTCCCCTTCAAGACGGACCAGACGAACAACTCGTACGTCTTCCCGGGGGTCGGCCTCGGCGTGCTCGCGGTCGACGCCCGCCGCGTGACCGACGCGATGTTCGAGGCCGCGGCGCGCGCGGTCGCGGCGGTGTCGCCGGCGAAGACCGATCCGACGAAGCCGCTCCTGCCGCCCGTCACCGAGCTCCGCGAGGTCGCGCGCGTCGTGGCGCGCGCGGTGGCGCGCACGGCGAGGGCGGAGGGCCTCTGCGAGCCGTTCGAGGACGTGCAGATCGACGCGCGCATCGAGCGCCTGATGTGGCGCCCGTTCTACCGGCCATACCGCTACGCCGGCGCCCTCGCGTGACCGATCAGCTCGGGTTCACGAACGTGGTCTTGTCGTCGGTGCACTTCTTCTGGACGTCCGCGACCTCTTTGTAGTCGTCGCTCTTGTAAAACCAGTTCGTCTGGAGCGTGCCGTCGCCGCTCTCGGTCTGGCAGCCGCCGAGCATGTCCTCGACGGGACAGGTCGAGCCCTCGTTGTAGGAGGCGTTCGGCGTCGCGGAGCAGACGCCCTGCATCGTGGCCATCGAGGGGCCCTGGAACTTGCGCCAGTCGGTGCACTGCGGCTTCTCCGGGCGGAAATCGCAGCGCGCCTGCTTCTCGGGGAACGGGTTTGCGGCCTGAATGGCGTCACTGCAACCCACGACACCGACGAGACCCACGACGCTGGAGAGAGCAAAAAGACGAGAGACGTTCATGCTCCCAGAGTAAGCAGAGAATACGCAAATGCCCTAATTTATAGGCACTTTGTGCTGTCAGTATGTTAACTCGACGCGCGTCTTACGCGGTTTTTCGCCGGTCTCTTCAGGCCTCTTCAGGTCTCTTTGGCGGTCTCGCGCAGCGCCTCGACGATCGCCTTCTGCACGCGCGCGAGGACGCGGTCCGCGTTCGTGTGGACGTAGAGCGGCTCGGTGAGCTTCCAGCCCGGGACCTTCACCTCGACGAGGCGCTCCGCGAGGACGAGCGTGCGCGCGGCGATGGTCGGACCGAACGCGAGCTGGTTGGTCCCCGCCGCGAGCTCGAACGCGACGCCGACCGTCGCCGCCTCGTGTCCCATCAGCCGATCCTCGCGCGGGATCGGGCAGCCGTCGTCGCCGGGCAAGAACTGTCCGCCGCTGCCGGAGGTGTAGACCGGGAGCACCCACGGGTGCTGGAGGAGCTTGTCGATCGACGGCTCCTTCCCGAGCTTCTTCGCGAGCTCCGGCGACGCGAACGCGGCGCGGCGCATGAAACCCGCTTTCGTCGATACCCACGAGTCGGGGAGCTTCTCTTCGCCGATCGTGATCGCGACCTGGAACACGTTCTCCGTCGCGTAGGCGCGCATGAACGCGTTCCCGCACTCGAGGCCGCGGAAGCGCGCGTCCTTCACCGCGGCGACGACGGTCGGCAGGTACGCCGCGCAGAGGTACGAAGGCGCCGCGAGCGTGAGCTTCATCTCCGGCGGCACGTCGCTCACCTCGGCGAGCGACTGCACCTTCTCGATGATCTCCTCGAGGCGCGGGACGATCTTCTGTCCCTCGTCGCTCGCGGACACGCCGCGCGCCTTGCGCGAGAGGAGCGGTCGCTTGAGGTGACGCTCGAGCCGCGCGACCGCCTTCGACACCTGCGACGGCGTCACGCGGAGATCGCGCGCGGCGCCGGTGACCGAGCCGTGCCGGCACACCGCGAGGAAGGTGAGGATGTCCGGGATGCGGAGCTCGGAGCCGTCGCCGCTCATGCGTAGCGTTTCCGGATCGTCGGCACGAGGTACTCGTCGAACGCGCGCGCGAAGTCGTAGGCCGGGCGCCAGCCCCAGTCCCGGCGCGCGGCGGCGTCCTCGACGTCCTCCGGCCACGAGTCGACGATCTTCGAGCGCACGGCGTCGGGCTCGAACGCGATCTCGGCCTTCGGGAAGCTCTTCTTCACGCGATCCGCGATCTCCTTCGCGCTCACGCTGAAGCCGCTCACGTTGAAGACGGTCTGCGAGAGCTTGCTCTTGTCCGCCTCGAGGAGCTGGAGGAGCGACGAGACCGCGTCGGGCATCGCCATGAACGGGATCTTCGCCTCCGGTCCGACGAAGCACTTGTACGGCTGCCCCTGCGCCGCGGCGTGCAGCATCTCGGGCCCGAAGTCGCTCGTGCCGCCGGTCGGCACGGTCTCGGCGGAGATGAGGCCGGGGAAGCGGAGCGAGCGGAAGTCGAGGCGCGCGGCCGACGCGAGCGCGCCGAGCTGGCGGAAGTACGACGTGAAGTAGCGGCCGAGGTGCTCGCAATAGAGCTTGTTGCAGCCGTACATCGTGATCGGGACGTTGTAGGCTTCTTCCTTCACGCGGCCGGCGCGCGCCTTCTCTTCGAGGTTCGGGATCCCGTAGACCGCGATCGAGCTCGGGAAGATGAAGCGCACCGCGCGGCCGAGGCGGCCCGACTGGTTCTGCGCCATGCGCAAGAGGTGGAGCGTGCCCTCGACGTTGACCTGATGCGCGAGCTCGGGATCGCGCTCGCCGCGGGTGGAGAGGAGCGCGGCGAGGTGGAAGACGACCTCGATCTCGTGGTGCGCCGCGATCTGATCGAGGAGGTACCGGTCCATGATGTTGCCGGCGTACGTCTCGAGGCAGAAGCCGCGGTACCGCTCCGGGAGCGGGGTGAGGTCGACGGTGACGACGCGGTAGCGGCCGTCTTGATGAAGCCGCTGGAGGAGCGTGCGGCCGATCTCTCCGTTTGCGCCGGTGACGAGGACGACGGGCTTCTGCATCGCCCGCGCAGCCTTGCGCGCCTAGCGACAGAAGTCGAGCGTGAAGCCGGTCACGATCGTCTCCCGGCCCTCGCACGCCTGGCCGTCCGGGCAGCGCGGGTCCTCGGCGTGGCAGAGGATGATCTGGATCCGCGACGTCGCTCACTCGCAGCTGACGGGTTCTGCTCCATGGATGCCGATGTGGTCGCCGGAGCACGACGGCTCGGACGGCGGGCACGTGTTCGGGACCCCTGGATGACAGAACGTGTAGCCGTTGCCGCAACCCCCGGCTTTGCACACCGCGTTCGAGCCGCCGAACATGTTCTGGCAGCACGACTGCCCGGAGGTGCAGTCCTCGGGACCGTCGCAGTCGAGCACGCTGTTGCAGCCGCCGGTGCCGCTGCCTCTCGCGCGACACTCGTTCGGGCCGGTGATCTTCGCGCAGCAGAACGTGGTCGCGACGTCGCAGTCGAGCGCGCCTCCGCACCGGACCTTCGGCGCGCCGGTGTCGGGCGTCGAGCCCGAGTCTCCGCTCGACGAAGACGAAGACGATGACGTGGAGGAGCTCGAGGTGCTCGACGACGAGCTGGACGCGCTCGTCTTCGCTCCGCCGTCATCGTCGTCGTCGTCCCCCGCGCCGCTGCCCTTCAGCCCGTCGAACGACGGAAAGAGGCACCCCGCCACCGCGAGCAGCGCGAAGACTCCACGACGCATCGACCCCAGCGTAGCGAACCCCCCGCGCTGGCGCGCACGAGATTGGATCGTCGATCGCCTTCCCCTTGCGACTCGTGCCAGTCGTGTTCGGCCCGGTCGCCGACCGCGGATCGCTCAGGCGACGTGGAGCTGCGACGGGGGCGGGGCGGGGATGCGCACCGAGGCGAGATGGCACTCGCGCATCGAGGCGGCGAGGGCGAAGCCCGTCATCGTGAGGCGCATGCGCCGCGCGTCGACGTGGCCCTCCGCGTCGAGGCTCGTGACCACGCCGCGGACGTCCTCGCGGCGGACGCCGATGTCCGAAGCGAGCTGATCGAGGCGCGTGGCGCGCCCCTTCGCGTGCGCGCGGGCGAGGTGACGGAGGACGTGCGCTGCAACTGCCTTGTCGTTGGTGCTCATTGGAAGCTCCTGTGCGTGGTTGAAGCAGGGGTCGGTGTACTGCACACGCATGTACCGTGCAATCCATGGACCGCACGGCTCGTCGCTTTTTTCTAGCGGTTTCCAAGGGTTACACTTCTATAAGCGCCGTCCTTTCGGCGCGTTGGAGGATGGAGAAAGGATCCATCCTTCATTGCGCTACATTGGCGCCAACATGTTCGACAACGCGAGAGAGCACTACGCGAAGGCCCTCACCGAGATCCGTGAAGCAGGTCTCTTCAAGGAGGAGCGCATCATCGTCACGCCGCAGGCGGCGACGATCGGGGTCAGCGATCAGAAGCGAGAGGTCCTGAACTTCTGCGCGAACAACTACCTCGGGCTCTCGTCCGATCCGCGCGTCGTCGCGGCGGCGCACGCGGCGATCGACTCGCACGGCTACGGCATGAGCTCGGTCCGCTTCATTTGCGGGACGCAGGACCTCCACAAGTCGCTCGAGGCGAAGGTGAGCTCCTTCTTCGGCACCGAGGACACCATCCTCTACTCGTCGTGCTTCGACGCGAACGGCGGGCTCTTCGAGACGCTCCTCGGCGAGGAGGACGCGATCGTCTCCGACGCGCTGAACCACGCCTCGATCATCGACGGCGTCCGCCTCTGCAAGGCGGAGCGGCACCGCTACCCGAACGGCGACATGGCCGCGCTCGAAGAGGCGCTGAAGAAGACGCAGGGCAAGCGCCTCCGCATGATCGCGACCGACGGCGTCTTCTCGATGGACGGCTACCTCGCGAAGCTCGACGTCATCTGCGACCTCGCCGACAAGTACGGGGCGATGGTGATGGTCGACGACTCGCACGCGAGCGGGTTCATCGGCAAGACGGGGCGCGGCACGCCCGAGCACTTCGGCGTGCAGAGCCGCGTCGACGTGATGACCTCGACGCTCGGCAAGGCGCTCGGCGGCGCGGCCGGCGGCTTCACCACCGGCAAGAAGGAGATCGTCGCGCTCCTCCGCCAGCGCTCGCGGCCCTACCTCTTCTCGAACTCGATCCCGCCCGCCATCGCCGGCGCCGCGGTCGCGGTCCTCGATCTCCTCGCGAGCACGACCGAGCTCCGCGATCGGCTGATGGCGAACGCGAAGCGCTTCCGCGACGGCGTGACGAAGGCGGGCCTCACGGTGAAGCCGGGCGAGACGCCGATCGTGCCGGTGATGCTCGGCGACGCGCGGCTCGCGGTGGAGATGGCGAAGGGCCTCCTCGACGAGGGGATCTACGTCATCGGCTTCTCGTTCCCCGTCGTGCCGAAGGGCGAAGCGCGGATCCGCGTGCAGCTCTCCGCCCAGCACACCGACGCGCAGGTCGACCAGGCCGTCGCCGCGTTCGCGCAGGTCGGCAAGCGGCTCGGCGTGATCAAGAGCTGAGCAGCGTCAGCCGCGGCGGACGAGCTCTTCGAGGATCGCGTCGGACTGCTTCTTCGCCCACGCGGCGAAGTCCTGCATGTAGTCCGCGACCTGCCGGAAGCGGTGCACGACCGCCTCGCGATCGCCCATCGCGATCGCGCGCGCGAAGTGCGCCGCTTCTTGCTCGAACACGTGCGAGAGCCTGAGCGCGTCGGGGTTCGCGGTGAGGATGTCGGCGTACAGCTCGGCGCGCTGCGAGAACATGCGGCCGACCATCGCGAGCTCGCTGCGGTAGATCGGGCTCGCGAACTGGAGGCTGCGACCGAGGTCGGCCTTCAGGCGCTCGAGGACGGAGCCGAGCACCATCGTCTTCTCGTGGACGAGCACCTGGATGAGCGCCATCTGCGCGTCGTGCTCGTCCGCCGTCGCCTCGATCGTCTCCGCGCCGAACGCCTCGAAGAGCTTCTTCACGCGCGTGAACGCGGCCTCGCCGCGGCCGCGGCAGAGGACGACCTTCTGCCGATCGAAGTCGATCCCGTGCGGGCCGAACATCGGGTGCGTCCCCACCACGTCGACGCTCGAAGGCGCGCTGTCGAGCATCGCCGCGAGCGGCGCGCGCTTGACCGACGTGATGTCCATCAGGCACGCGCCCGGTCGCACGTGCGGCCCGATCCGCTTCGCGACCTCCACCGTCGTCGCGATCGGGACGGAGAGGATGACGACGTCGTGCGCGCCGGCGACGTCCTCGGCGGAGCGTCCCGCCTCGAGGCCCATCGTCTCCACCGTGTAGCCGGCGCCGGCGAACACGCGCGCGAGGTAGGCGCCCATGCCCGCGGTGCCGCCGATGATGCCGATCGAATACTTCTCGGCCTTCGTCTGGAGGAAGCGTCGCTGATCGAGGCGCGAGGCGGCGTAGAGCGAGGCGAACACGTCGCGCACGAGGTGCTCGGAGAGCCCCGCCTCCTTCGCCTTGTCGAGGGTGGAGTCGAGGAGGACGCTCTCGCGCTCGCGATCGAACGACGGCGCGCCGACGGACGCCTTGTACTGCGCGACCTCGCGCACGAGCGCGGTGCGCTTGGCGAGGACGCGCACCAGCTCCTTGTCGGTCTCGCCGAGGAGGGCGCGGAGGGTGGCGAGGTCGCGCGGCGCTGCTTCGTTCGTCATGTCGCCGAATCTACGGGCAGTTGGCCGCTTCGTGTGCACCGATCGAGACGACCCGGCGCGGGTCGCCGGCGCGTGCTTCGCGATCTATCCTTTGCGCCTCCGAGGCTCCTCCGAGGCTCCTTCGAGGCTCCTTCGCATTGGCCGAGCTCGACGTCCGCGTCTTCCTCTATCTCCATCACGCGCTCGCCTCGTGGCTCGGCGTCGCGGCGGTGCTGAGCGCGATCGGCGGCGGCTGGGGCGGCCTCGTCGTCGTGCCGCTCTGGGCGTCGCCGCGCTCCCGCGCCGTCGCGCGCTCGCTCACCTACGTGCTCTGCGTGAACGCGGCCGTCGTCTACGGCCTCAAGCACGTCGTCGCGCGCGCGCGCCCGTGCAACTGCCTGCCGGAGGTGCGCGGCCTCGTGTTCGGGTCGCCCACCGACTACTCGTTCCCGAGCGGCCACTCCGCGGGCAGCTTCTCCTTTTGTGTCTTCTTCGCCGTCGTCCTCCTCGCGAGCTCGATCGGCACGCGGCCGCTCCGCGTCGCGGGGGCGACCGCGCTCGTCCTCGTCGCGACCGGCGTCGCGCTCTCGCGGATCGCGCTCGGCGTCCATTTCCCGGGCGACATCCTGGCCGGCGGGATCCTCGGCGCGACGATCGGCGGCGTCGGCGCGCACCTCCACCTCCGCCTCCAACAGAAATCCCGCGATGTCGCAGAGTTGCGTGGCTGAGCTTGCCATCGACCCGGAAACCGCGCGAGACTTCGGGCCGATGAGGCGGAGGCTCTTGCTCCGGACGCTGCTGGCGTGCGCGACCCTCGTGGTCGTGTGGCTGGTCGTGGCGCCGAAGACGGCGCTCGCGCTCCCGCGGTCGGGCGCGCCGATCTGCGACCCGCGCGGAGCGATCACGTTCGCGCCGCCCCCGCAGATCCAGGACGCCGAGCTCTCGCTCGACATCCCGGCCGATTGCTACGACGTCGGCCCGCTCGATCTGCGTCTCCTCAAGAACGTGGACCACGGTCGCCCCGCGCCCCCCGAGCTCTCGTCGTCGCAGGACTCCGCGACCGCGCTCCTCGGGCTGCGGCTCGATCTCGTCTTCTCCGAACGGCTGCCCGTTCGGGTCCTCGTGGAACGCGAGCCTTCGCGCGCGGACCACGACTCCATCGATCGACCGCCTCGAAGCTGACGCGCGCTCGCGGTGAGCCGTCTCGGGCCGGGATCTGCGTTCACGCAGGTCTACGGCCGCGAGCCGCTTTCCGCGCCCGCGCGCAGCCACGGGTCTCCGCGCGGCCCTCGGTCCGCGCGATAGTTGTAGTTTGCATTGAAATGGACTGGGTGAACGACCATGGCAAAAGAGAAAGAGCACAAGAGCCACGCGGCTGACGTGCGGCCCCCGCCCGACGCGGGCGGGATGAGCACCGGCGTCGCGATCATCGGCTTCATCCTCTGCTTCCTCGCCGGCGGCGCGGTGATGTGGGGCTACGACAGCCACCGCATCAAGACGGCCGGCATCTCCGCCGACAACGGCGGCAGCGGGGGTGGAGCGTGGGCGGACAAGGACTCGCCGATCCCGGTGTCGAGCGAGGATCCGGTCTGGGGCAACCGTGACGCTCCGGTCACGATCGTCATCTTCTCCGACTTCCAGTGCCCGTTCTGCTCGCGCGTCGAGCCGACGCTGGATCAGGTGAAGTCGACGTACGGCAAGGACAAGGTCCGTCTCGTCTGGAAGAACCAGCCGCTGCCGTTCCACGACAAGGCGAAGCCGGCGGCCGAGGCGGCGCAGGTCGTCTTCATGCAGAAGGGCTCCGACGCGTTCTGGAAGTTCCACGACACCGCGTTCAAGAACCAGAAGGAGCTCAGCCCCGAGTCCTACGAGAAGTGGGCGGTCGCGGCCGGCGCGGACCTCGCCAAGTTCAAGGCCGACATGGCCGCGCACAAGGGCGCGAAGAAGGTCGACGAGGACCAGGCGCTCGCGAACAAGGTCGGCGCGAACGGCACGCCGGCGTTCCGCATCAACGGCGTCGAGCTCTCGGGCGCGCAGCCGTTCGACAAGTTCAAGGAGGCGATCGACAAGGAGCTCTCGAAGGCGAACGCGAAGATCGCGAGCGGGACGCCCAAGGACAAGGTCTACGTCGCGATGTCGACGGAGAACTTCAAGGCCGCGCCCCCGAAGAAGGACGAGGACGAGGGCGAGAAGGAAGACGACAAGACGGTGTGGAAGGTGCCGGTCGGCAACTCCCCGCAGCTCGGCAAGAAGGAAGCGATCGTCACGATCATCGAGTTTTCCGACTTCCAGTGCCCGTACTGCAAGCGCGTCGAGGACACGCTCAAGAAGGTGATGGACACCTACGGTGACAAGGTCCGTCTCGTGTGGAAGCACGAGCCGCTCCCGTTCCACCCGCGCGCCGAGCCGGCGGCGGAGTTCTCGCTCGAGGCGCGCGCGCAGAAGGGCGGCGACCCGGGCTTCTGGGCGGCGCACCACAAGCTGTTCGAGATCCAGCCGAAGCTGGAGGACGCCGACCTCGAGAAGGCGGCGGCCGACATGGGCCTCAACGTCGACAAGGTGAAGGCCGCGATCAAGGACAAGAAGTACAAGAAGGAGATCGACGCGGACGCCGAGCTCGGCGAGGACGTCCAGGCCTCCGGCACGCCGCACTTCTTCGTGAACGGCCGCCGTCTCGTCGGCGCGCAGCCGTTCGAGAAGTTCCAGAAGATCATCGACGAGGAGATCAAGAAGTTCGACGATCTCAAGGGCAAGGTCGCGGCGAAGGACTACTACGACCACCTGATGAAGGACGCGAAGGGCGCGCCGGAGCCGGAGAAGAAGCAGGCGCCGCCGGTGCCCGCGGGCTCGCCGTACAAGGGCGCGGCGAACGCGAAGGTCGTCATCCAGGAGTGGTCGGACTTCCAGTGCCCGTTCTGCAGCCGCGTCGAGGGCACCGTCGACGAGGTGATGAAGAACTACGAGGGCAAGGTGAAGTTCGTGTGGCGCGACAAGCCCCTCCCGATGCACCCCGACGCCCCGCTCGCGAGCGAGGCCGCGCGCGAGGCGCTGAAGCAGAAGGGCCCTGACGGCTTCTGGAAGATGCACGGCAAGATGTTCCACAACCAGCAGAAGCTGAAGCGCGAGGACCTCGACGGCTACGCGAAGGAGATCGGCCTCGACATGGAGAAGTTCAAGGCGGCCCTCGACTCCCGCGCCCACAAGCCCGCCGTCGACGCCGACGACAAGGCAGGCACCGACATCGGCATCAGCGGCACCCCCGCCTTCCTCATCAACGGCTACTACATCAGCGGCGCGCAGCCGTACGCGAAGTTCAAGAAGCTCATCGACCGCGCCCTCGCCGAAGCGAAGTGACGCGACGCTGACGCATCAGCGCAACCCTCGAGGCCCTCGCCGCAACTTCGCGGCGGGGGCCTTCGTGTTTGTGCGGGCACGGGTATGGAGCGCCCTCGATCCACGCGGTTTGGGTGACAACGTCGATTGCGTTTCGGGAGCCGAGGTCCCGTCGAACTCCCCCACACCGACGCTCGCCGCGTCACCTTCTGTCACCTTCCGCTCCAGGAGCTCCATGATCCGTACGACTGCGCTCTTCGCCACGATCGCGATGTCGACCATTCTCGTCGCCTGCACGGTGACGACGGTCTCGAACGATCCAGGGAGCGCGGCCGACTCGGGCGCCCCGCTCGGCGAGAACGACGCGGCCGCGTCGTCGTCGCCCGACGGGGGCGAGGATGAGTCCACGGCGCCGATCGGCGGTTGCGCCTTCGGCGAGCCGAACGACGATCGCGACAACGCGACCGCGCTGACGATCGGCACCGCCTACACCGCGTGCACGTCCTCGAAGGACGACGACTTCTACGAGTTCACGACGCCGGACGACAAGGCCGGCGGGCTCCTCGAGATCACGTTCACGAACGTGAAGGACGGCCGGATCGAGAGCACGCTCTTCACCGCCGCCGACAACGACAAGATCGGCTCCGAGTACGAGACGACGAAGGGCGCCGATCATCGGGTGTACCTCGGCGTGGCTCCGAACGTGAAGTACCGGCTCATGGTCACCTCCTGGTCGACGGCGAACGACGCCTTCTCGTACGACTTCAAGGTCAGCTACACGAAGACGAGCGACGAGTTCGAGCCGAACGACACGCGTGAGGAGGCGAAGCCCATCACGGTCGGCACGTCGATCGAAGGCACTCTGACCCCGAAGATCACGCTCGCGGGCGCGGACAAGGGCTGGTCCGATTGGTTCTCGGTGGACCTGGCCTCGGGAGGCACGACGATCAAGCTCGAGAACGTGGCGACGAACCTCTCCGGCGAGATCGAGCTCTACAACGCGGACGGGGCGCGCATCGGGTCCGACTACTCCTCGACCAAAGGCGCCAACGTGACCCTGTCGAAGGCGGTCAGCGCGGGCAAGCACTACGTGCGGGTCATGCCGTGGAGCAACATCCCGCACACCGGCAAGGGGCCGGCCCCCGACAACTTCGAGCGCAGGTACAAGCTCACCGTCACGCAGTGACGAGCGAGAGCCTCAGTCGCCCCGGGCGAGCCACTTTACGCTGGTGCGTTCGCCTTCGGGGGGGCGGCTCATGCGCATGAGGAGGTCGCGGACCTCCTTCAGGTCGACCGGTTTTTCGAGGTGGGGCTGGCCGACC